>NZ_AQPH01000097.1 GCF_000442515.1 Magnetospirillum fulvum MGU-K5
GAAGCGCATTCGATCGGACCTATCCGCCGAACCGCACCACATGCTCCATCCGCGCCAGCCCGGCGGAACGGTGGGTAATCAGCAGCAGCGAACGCCCGTCCAACTGGTCGATCAGCGCATCGAGCAACGCCTGTTCGGCTTCGGGGTCCAGTCCCTCGCCCGGCTCGTCGAGAATCAGCACCGGGGCCGGACGCAGCCACGCCCGCGCCACCGCCAACCGCCGCGCCTGCCCGCCCGACAGGGTCAGACCGGCGGCACCGATCCAGGTGTCCAGCCCCTCGGGCAACGCCGCGACGAAATCGGCCAGCCCAACCAATGTCAGACTGCGCCACAGAGCGGCATCGTCGGCCTCGGGATCGGCCAGCCGCAAGCTCGCGCGCAACGTACCGCTGAACAGCCCGCAGGATTGGGGCGCGACGGCGAAACAGCGCCGCCGAGTCTCGTCATCCAGCGATTCGATCGGACGGTCGCCCAGCCGGATCGTCCCCGCCTCGGGCGTCACCAGCCCGGTCAGCAGCAACACCAGGGTCGATTTGCCGCTGCCGCTGGGACCGACCAGGGCGACCCGCCCGCCCTGGGGCAGATCGAACTCGAAACCGTCGAACAAGGCGGGCTGCTCCGGCCCCCAGCGATAGGTGATCCTCCGCAGCGACAGGTCGCAGCGGGTGGGGCACGGCTGGGGGACCGTCTCGGCCTCGGACGCATCAGGCGCGGCATCGGCGAGGGCGAACACCCGCCGGGCGGATTCGATCACGCCCCCCAGCGCCAGGAAGGCGGCAGGCAGCGGCGTCACCGCCTCGAACAGGGCCAAGGCGAGCAGGACCAGCATCGCCAGATCGGGACCGCCCAGCCGCCCTTCGGCCAACAGCGGTACGGTCAGCACCACCGCCGCCCACAGTGCGAGATGGCCGCACAGCAGCCCGGCCGCCTGGGACAACGCGATCAAGCGGCCCAGGCCGATCTGTTCGGCGATCAGGTCGGATGACAGCGCCTCGATCCGGTCGCGGTGACGACGATCGGCCCCGAACACCAGCAATTCGGGCAGCCCCTGCACCGCTTCGACCGCTGCCCCCGACAAAGCGGTCAGCAGCGTCACCTGACGCACCCCCCGCCGCGCCGCCGCGCGGGCCACCATCACCGGCACCGCGACCCCGGCGGCCAGCAGCAATACCGCCTCGGCCAAAGCCAGAGTGGAATCGAACCGCCCCATCCACAGCACGCCCAGCCCGCCCCCGGCCAAAGCCACCGCCAGCGGCGCGATCAGCCGCAGGAACACCGTTTCCAGCCGGTCGAGATCGCCGCGCAGCCGCTGAGCCAGATCGGCCCCGTCATGCGCGCCGCGTACCACCAGCGGCAACAATTCGAGGCGGCGATAAAGCCACACCCGCAACCGGGCGATCAGGCGGAAGGTCGCTTCGTGCCCGACCAGCCGCTCACCATAGCGCCCGGCGGTCCGCACGATCGCGGCGGCGCGGATCAGCGCCGAGGGGGTGAAGTAATTGAGCGAGCTTCCCGCTACCCCGGCCAAAGCCATCGCGGCGATGAACCAGCCCGACAGCGCCATCAACCCGGTCTGGGCCAGCAGGGTCAACAGGGCCAGGAAGGCGGCCAGCGCCAGCCAGCCCCACACCGGGCGATAGAGCAGCAGCAATCGCAGCAGCAGGCTCATGCTTCGTCTCCCGCCACCCGTCCCCGCTCCAACCGGACGATCCGGTCGGCGGCGGCAATCGTCGCCGGACGATGGGCGATCACCAGAACCGTCCGCCCCCGCGCCAAGGCAGGCAGCGCCTGGGTCAGCGCCGCTTCGGATTGGGAATCGAGGCTGGCCGATGGCTCGTCGAGGATCAAGAGCGGCGCATCGCGCAGGGCGGCGCGGGCCAGCGCAACCAGCCGGGCCTGTCCCCCCGACAAACCGGCTCCGTCTTCGCCGAGGCGGGTGTTGTATCCCTCGGGCAAGGCGGCGATGAAGCGATCCGCCCCGACGGCTTGCGCCGCTGCGATCACCGCCGCTTCATCGGCCTCGGGATGACCCAGCCGGATATTGTCGGCGATGCTGCCTTGGAACAGATGCGGCCGCTGCGGCACCCAGGCGATCCGCCGCCGCCACTCTTGAGAGTCGAACCCCGACAACGGGGTTCCGTCGATCAGAATCTCACCCGCCGTCGGCGCGGCAAAGCCCAGCAACAGATTGACCGCGGTGCTTTTCCCGGCTCCGCTGGGGCCGATCAGGGCGGTGATCCGTCCGGCCTCCAGGGTGAACTCGGCTCCGTCGAGGCCAACCCGCCCGCCGCCGTAATCATGGCGGACGGCACGAAAGACGATCTCGGGGGCGGTGGTGGGCGCAGACGCCGACGCGGCAACGGGCGACGGCGGCAGCGGGCGGGCCAGCAGTTCGGCCAGCGTCCCGGCGGTGCCCAGCGCCTCCATCCGGGCGTGATATTGCGTCCCCAGCGTGCGCAGCGGACCATAGAATTCAGGCGCCAGCAGCAGGATGAACAAGCCGCGCTCGAACCCGATTTCGCCCGCCAGCAGGCGAAAACCGATCAGCACCGCGACCAGGGCGATTCCCAACGTGGCGAAAAATTCCAGCGCCAGCGCCGACAGGAAGGCGACCCGCAACACCGCCATCGTTGCCAGACGATACTCGTCGGCGATGCGGGCGACGGTCTCGGCCTCGCGCTTTGACGCATTGAACAGCTTCAGAATTGTCAGGCCCTGGACCATCTCCAGGAAATGCGCCCCCATCCGGGCCAGCTTCGCCCATTGGCGGCGGTTGAGCCGTTCCGCGCCCGAGCCGATCAGGGCCATGAACAGCGGGATCAGCGGCGCGGTCAGCAGCAGGATCAGCCCCGAAACCCCGTCCAGCGGCATCACCACCGCCAGCAGCGCCAACGGGATCAGCACCGCATTGCGCATCGCCGGAAGAAAGCGGGTGTAATAGGCCTCAAGCGCCTCGATCCCATCGACCAGCAAGGCCGACAGCGCCCCGGCCTGCTCGCCGCCCAGCCGCACCGGCCCCAGCGCAAACAGCTTTTCGGCCAGTTCGGCACGCACGCTTTGGCGTACCCCGGCCCCGGCCTTCAGCGCCACCGCTTCGGCGGCCCAGGACAGCCCGGCGCGGGCCAGAACGATCGGCGGCACCCAGACCAGCCACGGCCACAGCGCGGCCAGATCGGCCCCAGCGGAGATTGCCCGGTCGATCGCCGTCGCCAGCAGGGAATATTGCAGGATCATCAGAGCCGCATTGGCCATCTGGGCCAGGGTGGCCAGGGCCAGCGGGCGGCGGACCGAAGCGACGCGGCGACGGAGAAACCCCGTCGCCGCCGCCGCCTCGGCGGCCGATTTATCGACCGTCACCGTTCGTGGCTACGGTCGAACGCATTTTCCGCTTCGTACCACAGGGCATTGATCAGCCCGATGGACAGCGCGGCAGTCACGCCTAAAATCCAGGTGAAGTACCACATCAGCGTTCTCCTTCACTCTTTAATAGGCCGTATGGCTCCCGGTGCGAATCCCGTCGACAGTGACCTTGCCCCACATCCGCGTATAGCACCACGCGGTATAGGAGAGCACCAGCGGCAGCAACAGCACCACGGCCCAGAACATCACCGTCAGGGTGAAGTGGCTGGACGGCGCATCCCACACGGTCAGGCTTGAATTGGGATCAATGCTGGACGGCAGGATGAAGGGGAACATCGACAACCCGGCGGTCGCGATGATTCCGGCCATGCCGAGAGCACTGGCGATGAAGCCCAGGCCGGGACGACGCACCGCCGAAAGCAGCACCGCCAGCAAAATTCCGGCGAACCCGGCAATCGGAGCGATGATCGAAGCCGGAACGGCGGAATAGATCGACAGCCAGGCGCCGCGTTCGGCAACGACGGTCTTCGCCAGCGGGTTCGACGGCGCGTCAAACGCCGGCTGGGTCACCACCCGGTAGCCGTCAATGCCATAAGCCACCCACAGACCGGCCCCGGCGAAGGCCAGGATCACCACCAGCCCCAGCCCGATCGCGACCGAGCGGGCGCGGTCGGACACCGGAGCCTCGGTGCGGATTTGCAGCCACATTGCCCCATGGACGACCAGCATCGACAGACTGATAATTCCGGCCAGCAGGGCGAAGGGGTTGAGCAGCGGCAACAGCGCGGTCAGCAGCGAGCCCTGATAATGCGAGCGCAGGAACTCGTCGAGCTGGAACGGCACCCCTTGCAGCAGGTTGCCGAAGGCGACGCCAAAGATCAGCGCCGGAACCAGACCGCCGACGAACAGGCCCCAATCCCAGGCATTGCGCCAGCGGGGATCTTCGACCTTCGAGCGGTAGTCAAAGCCGACCGGGCGGAAAAACAGGGCGAACAGCACCAGCAGCATCGCCATGTAAAAGCCCGAGAAGGCGGCGGCATAAACGGCGGGCCAGGCGGCGAAAATCGCCCCACCCGCGGTGATCAGCCAAACCTGATTGCCGTCCCAATGCGGGCCGACGGCGTTGATGATCACCCGACGCTCCTCGTCGGTCTTGCCGAGGAACGGCAACAGGACGCCGACGCCCATATCCATGCCGTCGGCGATGGCAAAGCCGATCAGCAACACGCCGATCAGAATCCACCAGATGAATTTCAGGGTTTCATAATCGAGAATCATGATCCTCGCCCTCCCCTTTAACCGGCGGCATGGGCGGCGGCGGGATGCCCGCTTTCGCCGTGATAGCGACCGGTGCCCAGACTGGCCGGCCCCAGGCGGATGTATTTGATCATCAGGAACAGCTCGATCACCAGCAACACGGTATAGAAGGTGATGAAGCCGGTCAGGCTGAAGATCAGATCGCCGCTGGTCAGACTCGAGGTGGCAAGGAAGGTGGGCAGCACCTCGCCGATGGCCCAGGGTTGGCGGCCGAACTCGGCGACGAACCAGCCGGTTTCACAGGCAATCCAGGGCAACGGCAGACACCAGACCAACGCTTTCAGCAACCAGCGTTGCCGCACGATGGTGCGGCGCATGGTGAAGTAAAGCGATGCGGAAATCAGGAAGAACATCACCACGCCCGCCAGAACCATCAGGCGGAAGGTGACGAACAGCGGCGCCACCGGCGGGATGGTGTCGCGAGCGGCCATCGCAATCTGTTCCGGCGTCGCATCAACCACCGAGGCGGTGTATTTCTTCAACAGCAGGCCATAGCCCAGATCGGTCTTGTGCAGATCGAAGCGGGCGCTGATCTCGTCGCCACGTTCACCGGCGCGCAGACGCTGAAGCGCGTCATAGGCCTCGATGCCCGAGCGAATGCGCTCTTCATGCTGAACGATCAGGTCCTTGATCCCGGTGACCTGCCCGGTGGTCGAGCGGGTCGCGATCAGGCCCAATGCCCACGGCACCTTGATCTCATAGCGGTTGGTCATCGCCTGATCGTCGGGAATGCTGAACAGGGTCAGACCGGCCGGAGCGGGATGAGTGTCGTACTCGGCCTCGATCGCGGCCAGCTTGGTCTTCTGGACGTCGCCCAGCGTGTAACCGCTTTCGTCGCCCAGCACGATCACCGACAGAATCGACGCCATGCCGAACCCGGCGGCAATCGCAAACGAACGCTTGGCAAAGCCAAGGTCGCGGCCCTTCAACATGTACCAGGCGCTGATCGCCAGAACGAACATCGCCCCGGTGACATAACCGGCGGCGACGGTGTGCACGAATTTGACCTGGGCCACCGGGTTGAACAACACCTCGGAGAAGCTGGTCATCTCCATCCGCATCGTCTCGTGCGAGAAGGCCGAGCCGACCGGGTTCTGCATCCAGCCATTGGCGACCAAAATCCACATCGCCGACAGGTTCGATCCCAACGCGGTAAAGAAGGTCACCGCCAGATGCTGGCGCTTGGTCAGCTTGTCCCACCCGAGGAAGAACAGGCCGATAAAGGTCGATTCAAGGAAAAAGGCCATCAGGCCTTCGATCGCCAGCGGCGCGCCGAACACGTCGCCGACATAATGCGAGTAATAGGCCCAGTTGGTGCCGAACTCGAATTCCATGGTGAGGCCGGTGGCAACGCCAACGGCAAAATTGATCCCGAACAGCTTGCCCCAGAATCGGGTCATATCGCGATAGACCGGGTTGTCGGTCAACACGTAGGCCGATTCCATCATGAACAGCATCCAGGACAAGCCCAGAGTCAGCGGCACGAATAGAAAGTGGTACATCGCCGTGGCAGCAAACTGCCACCGCGATAGTTCGACAAAGAGCGGATCAATCATGGGCGCACTCCCCTCTCAAGGTCGGCTGGGCAGCCGCCCAGACTGGGACCTTGCGACATGATGTCAGGGAAATAGCTTAAGCTTGTGAAGGGGGAGCCGCCAACATTTTAATTATCATAAGGGGGGTTCCAAAAAGGGCGGCCCTTACAATCCCATCCGCGCCGCAAGAATTGCCGCCTGGGTCCGGTTTTCACAGCCCAAAGAACGCAAGATCGCGGTGACGTGCAGCTTTACCGTGATTTCAGCCAGGTTGAGATCGCGCGCGACTTCCTTGTTCGACTTGCCCTGACGCAACATCGCCAACACGTCGCGCTGACGCGGCGTCAATTGCGCACGCAGGCGTTCGGCGTCGAAATCACCGGGCTTGGCCAGCGTCGCCTCGGCGACAGACACCGGCGGAGCAACGAAGATATCGCCGTCCAGCACCGAGCGGATGCCCTTCATCATTTCGGCACTACCCGCCGATTTGGAAATATAGCCGTGGGCACCGGCATCAAGGGCGCGGCGGACCACCTGGGGGTCTTCCGACGCCGACACCACCACCAGATACAAATCGGGTGCGGCGCGACGGATCGCCCCGATCGCAGACAGACCATCCATTCCCGGCATCGCGAGATCGACCAAAGCGACATCGATATCGTTCGAGGCACGGACACGGGCCAGAACCTGGGGAAAGTCGCTGGCTTCGACCACCGTCAGGGGTTCCCCCGCCAGGCTCTCCAACACCATTCTGATTCCCTCGCGGAATAGGGAATGGTCATCGGCCAGCAGTAATTTCATTTCGCTTGTCCCCAAATCAAGCCGCCGAATTTATCGGCTCAAGCGTGAACCTCCCTGATCCGTCGCATCTTCTCTGCGTCGGAGCTTGTTTCGCCCGGACCGTTTCGGTCCGCCCCCAAGCGGCGAAACGGCTCTTCACCCTTAACCCCGTAATACTTTAAGCATGGTTTGACAAAAACGGCAACTTTTGAATGGCGAATTGGTTTCAAAGCGCTGAATAATGTCACGATTACCTTTCGGGGAATTGTTGCTGATCACAGCGCTGATATCGGGGAACATACCCACCCATCGTGCTATCGGATAGAAACCAGAAGTTCTTCGTCCGTATATTTCATGACACAAATCCTCGACCATGAATCTCCTCAGCCTTTTTCGGCTTATCGCAAGATAATGATCCGCCCCTTTCCAAAGGTTCCGTTTCACCTCATCCTGGCTCATAGTGACAAAAGGGGAGAATGATTCTTCCCCGTCATTCTGCCGGAGAGTGGTCATGGCACGGCCCGGGCGTGTCCTCCTGGTTGATAACTCCCGGGCCTTCTCGATGGTGATCGCGGCGGCCCTGACCGATCGGCTGAAAATCGCGGTTACAATCGCCGACAGCTTGGCTGCGGCCAGCCAAATCCTGGACAGCGGCACCAATTGTGACGAAATCATCCTGGTCATCAGCGGACTGGTTCTGCCCGATGCCGAGGAAAATAGGATCGTCGGATTCTTCACCGAACGCGGCCTGCCGCTGGTGGTGCTGACCGGAAGCTTCGACGTCGCCAGCCGTGCGCGGATTTTATCGCGCCCGGTGATCGATTACGTGCTGAAGGACAATCCCAGCAGCATTGACTACGTCGTCTGGCTGGTTCGGCGGATCTGGCGCAACCGCGACATGACCGCCCTGGTCGTCGAGGATAGCGCCAGCGACCGGGCGATGCTGGTCGGGTTGTTGCGGCTTTACGGGTTCGCCGTGCTCGAAGCCAGTGACGGGCTCCAGGGTCTGGCCGTTGCCGAGGCCGCCCCCCGGCTCGATCTGGTCGTCACCGATTACGAAATGCCCGGCCTTGATGGAATCCAGTTGGTGCGGCGGCTGCGGGTGCGCCACCCCCGCGACCGGCTGGCGATCATCGGCCTGTCGGCCAGCCTTGGCGCGATCTCGGCCCAATTCATCAAGAACGGGGCCAACGATTACCTCAACAAAGCGTTCCAGCCCGAGGAACTGTTCTGTCGCATCGCCCAGAATGTCGAGAATATCGAGAACATCGCCTCGCTCCACGCCTTGGCCACCACCGATCCGTTGACCGGGCTGCGCAACCGGCGTTCGTTCTTCGAACTGGCCCAGTCCCGCTTTAACAGCCTGACCCGCGCCGGACGGCGGGTCGCGGTGGCGATGATCGACGTCGATCATTTCAAGCGGATCAATGACGGATGGGGCCACGATTGCGGCGACCGGGTCTTGATCGAACTGGCCCGCGTCCTGGCCGAAACCACCCGCGACGGCGACGTTGTCGGTCGCCTCGGCGGCGAGGAATTCTGTCTGATCGCCGCCGATCTCGACGAAACCGACGATTTCTTCGAAACCCTGCGGGGCCGGGTCGCCGCTTTGTCGCCCCGCTTCGGCGACGACACGGTGCTGATCACGATCAGTATCGGCGTCTGCGTCCGTCCCGGCGATGGCCGCGCCGACAGCCTGCGCGCCCTGCTCACCGCCGCCGACCGTGCCCTTTACAACGCCAAACGTCTGGGCCGCAACCGGGTCGAATACGCCTGATCGCCCAGCGAACTATCCCATTGCCCGCTGGGTCGTTTCCCCCCGCACCGTGGCGAGGAAGCCGCCGACCTCGCCGTTCAGCCGTTCCGCCGGAGCGGCGAGATCCTGGGCCGCCCACATCACCCCGATCGCGGCGCCGCAATAGCGGGCGGCGGATTGAGTGACCGAGACGACGCCCTCGGTCACCACCTTGGTATCGAGGATCACCTCTTCGACGCAGCGACCAATCCGCGCCGTCGCTTCGGCCTGACGACCGACGGCGGTCGAGACCTGACGGGCGATCCCGTCCATCCGCCCGATCGCCGCCCCGATCCCATCGATGGCGGCAACAGTGTCGGCAGTGGCCGATTTGATCGCGGCGATCTGGGCGGTGATCTCGCGAGTCGAGGTTGCGGTCTGCGCCGCCAATTGCTTGACCTCGTCGGCGACGACGCCGAACCCTTTGCCGGCCGGACCGGCGCGCTGGGCCTCGATCGCGGCATTCAGGGCCAGCATGTTGGTCCGTCCGGCGATCTCGGTAATCATGCCGACCACCCGGTCGATCCG
>NZ_AQPH01000098.1 GCF_000442515.1 Magnetospirillum fulvum MGU-K5
GCGGCGGCCCGCGCCGAAGACGACGCGGCAGCCCCGAAAGAGTAAACGGGGATCGGGGGCGTCATGCCCCCGCGCCTGCGGGCCTCGCGAGCCGTGCAGGAACACCAACCGTTCCGGAATGATGTATCAGCGCCGAGCCAGCAGTAATTGGGCGCGGGCTTCCTGATAACGCGCCCGACGAAGCTGATATTCGGCCACCCGCGCCATCCGATAGGCTTCGGCGATGCGGATTTCCTCGGCCCGTCCGGCCTCGGCCTTGGCACGAGAGTCGCGGCGGGCCTGTTCGTCACGCGACAGCGCGGTCTGAACCGAGGGCGGCCGCGACGGCGACGAAGGCGGCGGCTTGACCCGCGTGGCCGAGGCCAGACGCGGGGTATCGTCCTCGCCACCGATCCGATCCCAGATTTTCATCAGCTTTTCGCGATAGGCGGCGGCCAGGCTGGGAGTCTGGGAATGGTAATAAGATGCCGCCGTCGGCCAGTGGCCGGTCGCGTCGTGCAACCCGGTCAGGAAGCGGGCGGCATAGGCGACGTTGGCGGCGGGGTCGAACGCCTCGTCCAGATCGGCAAAGGCGGTGGGGTGGTAGCGCAGATTGACCTGCATGCAGCCGACATCGATATTCTGCACCCCGCGCGCTTTCAGCCGCCGGACTTCGGCGATCGCTTCGGCCTTGGTGGGAAGATATCGCCCCTCGCCCTCGGCCATCACCGTCCACGGCCAGGCAATTGTTGCCCGGCGGCCGGAATCGTACCGGCCGGATTCGAGGATCGAGATCGACTGAAGCAGACCGGACGGGATGCCGTAGCTGCGTTCCGCCGCCGTCACTTCGGCGGAGCAAAGGGCGTCCAGCGGCAGCGGAGGCACGGCGTGGGCCGGAGACGCGGCAATCACGACGCCCAGCAGCGCCAGTCCTCCCCGCCCCCATTTCGTTAAGCCCCAGCGCATCGCCCTGCTCCGACCGGTGAATCACCGTCAGATCACCTGCATCTACCGTGCCAGGATCACGCCGAGCCGCTGCGGACAGTTGTGGGTGGACGCACCCACTCGATTTGCATAACAATGAGCCCCACATCTTACGAGGGGGGAGAGAAACACGTTCAGTCCGGATAACTCTTTTGTCCGGAAAGGTTGGTTTACGGTCATGGAAGACAGGACTTCGGAAATGCGCTCGACGCGAGAACGGATTGATGACAGCGCCCTGCCGCTGATCGGTATTTATGAGATCAGCAAGATTTTGGGCGCGACGCTTGATCTCGATCAGGCCCTGCGCGAGGTTCTGAACGTGCTGTCCTCATATCTTAACATGCGGCACGGGGCCGTGGTGTTGAGCGACGAGAACAACAAGCCGGTCTTGGCCGCCGTCACCGGAATGTCGCTTCAGGCGGCACGGTCGGGGGCGCTGAAATACCCCTATGCCGCCGCCGCCCAGGTGATTTCGACCAGCATCCCGATGGTGGTGCCCGACATCGCCGACGAGCCCTTGCTGGAATCCTGCGCTGGCAATAACGAGGCGCTGGAAGACGAGCAGATCGCGTTTTACTGCGTCCCGATCAAGACCACCGAGAAGACGATCGGGGCTCTGTCGGTCGAGCGCGCCCAGGACGGCCGCTCCTACGTCGTGTTCGAACACGATTTGCGCTTCCTCACCATGGTCGCGACTCTGATCGCCCAGACCGTCCGGCTGCATCGCAAGGTCCTGGCCGACCGTGAAATGCTGATGGACGACGCCAAGCGCCTGCAAAAGAAGATGACCGAGGTCGCCCAGGTCCAGCCGGTACGCGGGCTTGACGATGTCGTCGGCACCTCCGAAGCGATGGCCAACGTCTTTGCCCAGGTCCAACAGGCGGCACCGACCAAGGCGACGATCCTGTTGCGCGGCGAATCCGGCACCGGCAAGGAGTTGGTTGCCCGCGCCGTCCACGGCCTGTCGCAGCGAGCGCGCAAGCCCTTCATCAAGGTCAATTGCGCTGCCCTGTCGGAAACCGTGCTGGAATCCGAATTGTTCGGCCATGAAAAGGGCGCGTTTACCGGCGCGGTCGCGGAACGCAAGGGCCGGTTCGAACTGGCCAATGGCGGCTCGCTGTTCCTGGACGAGATCGGCGAGATTTCCGCAGGCTTCCAGGCCAAGCTGCTGCGCGTGCTGCAAGAAGGCGAATTCGAGCGGGTCGGCGGGGCCCGGACCATCAAGGTCGATGTCCGCCTGATCGCCGCGACCAACCGCGACCTTGAAGCCGGGGTGGCCGATGGCAGCTTCCGCGCCGATTTGTATTACCGCCTGAACGTCGTGCCGATCTTCCTGCCGCCGCTGCGCGAGCGGACCGGCGACATCCCGCTGCTGGCCAGCTTCTTCCTGGAGCAGTTCAACCGCGAGAACGGCCGCAGCCTGTCCTTCTCGGGCGAGGCGCTCGATGTTCTGAAGCGCTGTTATTTCCCCGGCAATGTCCGCGAACTGGAAAACTGCGTCTATCGCACCGCGACGATGACCAAGGGCGACCAGATCGACGAACTGAACCTGCTCTGTCAGCACGATATCTGTCTGTCCTCGACCCTGTGGCACCACAAACGCCCCGGGGTCGAAGGCGGACAGCAGCCCCCGGCCGCGCCGCCGCCGCTGACCCCCGGCACCGGGCGGGTTTCGGCCCCGATCCCGGTACCGACCGGACCGCTGGCGGCCGCGCCCTGTCCCGCCGCCCCCGTCGGCGATACGGCGGGAGACGAGGAGTCCGACCTGTCCGAGCGCGAACGCCTGATCCAGGCGATGGAGAAATGCGGCTGGGTCCAGGCCAAGGCGGCGCGGATGCTGGGGCTGACCCCCCGCCAGATCGGCTATGCCCTGAAGAAGCACAATATCGAGGTCCGCCAGCTCTGACCGAAGCGGCAGGGCATTGTCCTTGCCGAGGACAAGGTCCTGTGGCTCAATGCCACGGATGGGACCGCAACCAACCACGTTTGTCCGCGCCGCGCCCGGCGCGCCTGCCGACATGGCGGCGCACTTCATGGAGTGTGGCGCGCTCGATACCAATCTCAGCCTTGCCCCTGGCTCCCGTCTGGTGATTACCGACGATCTGCTTGATGGCACCGTCGTCGATGCCGCCGCTTTGTCGATGGCGGCGATCGTCGCCCGCGACGGGCAGGTTGCCCGCGCCGCGCTGATCCCGCTGGGGGTTTCCGCCAGCAAGATGTCGGGTCGCGACCGCGACCGCTACGAACAACTGTTCGCCCTGATCGAGGAATCCGCCTTTGCCCCCCAGGTGCGGGATTCGGCCGAGGCGCTGATCCGCGCCGGGTTCCGCGAGGCACGGATTCGCGATCTGGCCGCCGAACTGGGCGGCACGGTCGGCCCGGCCCGCGAACGCTATCGCGCTTTTCTCGATGTGATCCGCCTGCTGACCGAAGGGCGGATTTCCGACGGCGCGTTTCTGGACGAGTTTCTCGACTTCACCCGTCAGGTCGCGGGCAAGCTCGATTTCGGCATCTATGCGATGTGCGTCGATCGATTGTTCGTCAGCGAGCGGATTCCGCTGTCGGTCAAATCGGCGCTGCTGCTTGAAGTGCTGACCTATCCGCCGCTGATCCGGCGCGAGTTGGTCACCACCCTGCTGGCCTCGACCCGGGTCCCGCCCGAACTGGGGCAACAGGCCCGAAGCGAACTGGTCGTCCGCCTCACCCCGCGCCAGCAAACCGAAATCCGCCTCTATACCTTGCTGAAGCGAAGCTGGCAGGCCCGCCGTCCGATGTCGGAATCCGTCGCGCCCTAGCCCTCCCGTTGTCGTATCCGCGACGGTTTGTCACCCTGTGTCGCGGATACGACAGCCGACAATCCGGCGCCAATCCCAGCATTTCCGCCATTTTTGTAGTTGGCATCCTCCTTGCTTAGTACAGGCTATTCGAGCCCTGACGAGGAGGCCGCCGGTGTCTGGCAATGTCGTTCCCCTAAGCAGCATCACCCGGTCCATGCCGGTCCCCCCGGCTGGCGGATGCGCCTCGTCCTCCTGCGGCGCTCCTTCGGATCGCGGCGACGTTCCCGACCAGGTGTGGGAGCGGATCAAGGACCACCCCTGCTTCAGCGAAGAGGCCCATCATTACTTCGCCCGGATGCATGTCGCAGTGGCTCCCGCCTGCAACATCCAGTGTAATTACTGCAACCGAAAATACGATTGCGCCAACGAGTCCCGCCCCGGCGTCACCAGCGAACGCCTGACCCCCGAACAGGCAGCCCGCAAGGTGATGGCCGTGGCGGCCAAGGTGCCGCAACTGAGCGTGCTGGGCATCGCCGGACCGGGGGATTCGCTGTTCGACTGGCGGCGGACCTTCGAGACCTTCCGCCTTGTCGCCGCGCAGATGCCCGACCTCAAATTCTGTATCTCGACCAATGGTCTGGCCCTGCCCGATCACGTCGATGAACTGGCCCAGTACAATATCGACCACGTCACCATCACCATCAACGCGGTCGATCCCGAGATCGCGACCAAGATCTATCCCTGGATCTATTTCAACGGCCGCCGTCACACCGGGATCGAGGCGGCGAAAATCCTGCTCGACCGCCAGATGGAAGGGCTGGAGCGCCTGACCGCCAAGGGCGTGCTGGTCAAGATCAATTCGGTCCTGATCCCCGGCATCAACGATAGCCATCTGAACGAGGTCAATAAGGCGATCAAGGCGCGCGGCGCCTTCCTGCACAATGTGATGCCGCTGATTTCCGATCCGTCGCACGGCACCCGCTTTGGCCTGGACGGCCAGCGCGGCCCGACCGCCGCCGAGGTCAAGGCGGTGCAGGACAGTTTGGGCGGCGGAGCCCATCTGATGCGCCATTGCCGCCAGTGTCGCGCCGATGCCGTCGGCATGTTGGGGGAAGATTTGTCGCGAGACTTCACCCTGGACAAGATCCCCGAAGCCCCGGTGGTCGATCCCGAACCCCGCCGGGTTTACCGTGAAGTGGTGGCGCGCGAACGGGCCGACCGCGCCCGCGCCGTCGCCGCGGCGACCGCCGGTCTGGCCCAGGCCGCGCCCAAGGCGGCTCCGGCCCGGCTGGTCGCGGTGTGCACAAAGGGTGGCGGGCGAATCAACCAGCACTTTGGTCACGCCCGGGAATTCCACGTCTTCGAAGTCGATGGAGCCGGTGTTCGCTTTTCCGGATTGCGCAAGGCTGATAATTATTGCCTGGGCGGTGAGGGGGACGACGAGCGGATGCCGACGATCCTGGCCGCCCTGGACGGGATAGAGACCATCTTCGTCGCGAAAATCGGCCGCTGTCCGCGTGCCGATCTCGCCAAAGCTGGAATCGAAGCGGTCGACACCCATCCGTTCGAGTATATAGAGAGCGCTGTGGCGGCCTGGTACGCCGAACGGTTCGGCGTCCGGATTGACGCTGCCAGCATCGCCTGAACCATAGCCAGACAAAAAAGGAGAGTGTCATGGCCCTTACGATTAATGCTGACGAGTGCACGTCCTGCGGCGCCTGTGAATTCGAGTGCCCGAACGGCGCGATCAGCCTGAAGAACGACGTCTATGTGATCAAGGCGGCGGCCTGCACCGAATGTGACGGTGACGCGCCGAAGTGCCAGGCGGTGTGCCCGGCCGACGCCATCGTCAAAGCCTGACCGACCGTCTAGGCGCGCCGGGATAAGGAGAACCGTCATGGTTGAACAAGCCCCTGTTGAATTATGGGGACCGCCCGTCTTCGAAAAAGGAGACAAGGTGGTTGCACTTCGCGATGTTCGCAATGACGGCACCTTTCCCGGCGCCAAGATGGGCGAGGTGCTGATCCGCAAGGATGAGATCGGGTACGTCCATTCGGTCGGCAGCTATCTCAACCGCTATTACATCTACGCGATCGACTTCATCGAGACCGCGCGTCTGGTCGGCATGCGTGCCGCCGAACTGCAATTGCTTGAAAAGGCTCCGGACGCCCCGCCGTCCTGACCCGCCCTTTTCCTCCTCTTCCCTGCCAAGGAACCCGTCATGAAGGTCATGCTGCGTAAGGTCGGCGAGAAGTACGAAATCTACGTTCCGAAGAAGGATCTGGAGGAAAAAATCGTCGAGATGGAAAACGGCACACCGTGGGGCGGCAAGATCAAGCTGGCCAACGGCTGGAGCTTTGCCATGCCCGACATGCCCGCCGACACCAAGCTGCCGATCACCGTCGAAGCCCGCAAGATCGGCGACGAGGATTGACGCGGCCGCACCGGAGCCTCGCGTCATGAGCCAATCCCTCTCCCCCACCGCCCTGGCCGCCCAGATCGGGGCCGAAATCGCCGCCGGTCACCTGATCCCCTATCTGGGGCCGGAGGTCCTAGCCCTGGATGCCGAACCGCCGGTGCCGATCGGGGCTCGCCCGCTCGCCCACCTGCTCGGCTCTCGCGTTGCCGTACCGGGGCGCTTTCGCAACAATCTGTGGCACGCCAGCCAATATATCGAGACCCACCGTCACCGCGTCACCCTTGACCGGCTGATGGCGGAAATCTTCCAGCCGGTTCCCACCCCCAACGCTCTGTATCTGTGGCTGGCCGGGTTGGACGGGCTGCCGATGGTCGTCGATACCTGGTATGACGGCGCGATGCGGGCGGCCTTTGCCGCCCGGGGCCGCACCGATTGGGGCCAGATTCAAGGCGCTTCAAAGGCGCGTCGGCTGGATGGCGGGGTGTGGTCACGCACCGTCGATCACGATGGCGCGATTCTGCCCGATGATGCCGCCACTGCCTGGACCACCCTTCTCTACAAACCACACGGCGCCGCCCAGCCCACCGGGGACGTCCTGGTCTCGGATTCCGATTACGTCGAGGTTCTGACCGAAATCGATATCCAGACCCCCATTCCCGACGCGGTCAAACAGCGCCGCACCGGACGTGGATTCGTCTTTCTGGGATGCCGTTTCTACGACCAGATTCTCCGCACCTTTGCCCGCCAGATCGCCAAACATTCCGGCGGTCCGCGCTATGCCGTGGTGCCCGAGGATCTGACCCGCAACGAAATCCGGTTCCTGGAAATCGAGGGCATCACGCCGCTGACTCTGTCACTGGCCGAGGCTGTCGGGATCATCACCAAGACGGAACCGTGATGACGTCCGCCGGAAGGGGGCGGCGGCCCGATCTCCCCGATTCATGCAGAGAGGGAAAAGCATGGCGAACGTGACCTTCAGCTCGCCCATCCTGGACAAGGATGTCACCGTTTACGCGGTGGCGGGCGATACCAAGACCCTTCTGGCCTTGGCCAAGAAGAACGACATTCCGATTCCCTGCCAGTGCCAGGATGGGGAATGCGGTTCCTGCCTTATCAAAGTGACTGTTCTGGGCGATAATCCGCCGCTGGCCGGCCACTTGACCGACAAGGAAAAGCTGACCTTGTCGGTCAACGGCAAGTTGAGCAAGTCCCTGATCGAAAAGATCGAGACGAAGGACTCCCCACCGAGTTATCGTCTGGCCTGTCAGTACATCGTCCGCGACGAGGATATCCTGGTCGAGTTCTCTGGCGAAGCGGGCGTCGAGATCGATCTGCGGCGTTAAATCGCGGAAGCACGTAGATCGACGAAGGGGTGCTCCATCCGGGGCGCCCCTTCTCATTTCCGCCCCAAAACCGCCCACTCCCCCTCCGTTCGGGTGGGAAAAAACCCGCCCATGTAATTGACCCCACTCCCCCTCCGGGTGTTCTCCGCGTGGCTTGAAGCGGTCACAGTGTCGTCCAGCCCAATCGCCCCACTTGTGGTGGGGTTGGACGAGACGCCTTTTTGGAGACCGACGCAGATGGACCAGTCCAGCCGCTATGCCAATCTCTCGCTGACCGAGGAAGACCTGATCGCGGGAGGGCGGCACGTCCTGTGCGCCTACCGGATGAAGCCGAAATCCGGCTATGGCTATCTTGCCACCGCCGCGCATTTCGCCGCCGAATCCTCCACCGGCACCAATGTCGAAGTCTGTACCACCGACGATTTCACCCGCGGCGTCGATGCTCTGGTCTATGAGATCGACGAAACCCGCGAGGTGATGAAGATCGCCTACCCGGTCGAGTTGTTCGACCGCAACATCATCGACGGGCGGGCGATGATCGCCTCGTTCCTGACCCTGACCATCGGCAACAATCAGGGCATGTCCGACGTCGAATACGCCAAGATGCACGATTTCTACGTGCCGCCTGCCTTCTTGCAATTGTTCGACGGCCCCGCCTGCAACATCGCCGACATGTGGCGGGTGCTGGGACGGCCCCAGGTCAATGGCGGCATGGTGGTCGGCACCATCATCAAGCCGAAGCTGGGCCTGCGTCCCCAGCCGTTCGCCGATGCCTGCCACCAGTTCTGGCTGGGCGGCGATTTCATCAAGAACGACGAACCGCAGGGCAATCAGGTCTTCGCGCCGTTGAAGGAAACGATCCGTCTCGTCGCCGACGCGATGAAGCGGGCCCAGGACGCCACCGGCCAGGCCAAGCTGTTCTCGGCCAACATCACCGCCGACGATCCCGCCGAGATGATCGCGCGCGGCCATTACATCCTGGAGACCTTTGCCGAGAACGCCAACCACGTTGCGTTCCTGGTCGATGGTTATGTCGCCGGGCCGACGGCGGTGACGACCTGCCGCCGCAACTTCCCCAGCCAGTTCCTCCACTACCACCGCGCCGGGCACGGTGCGGTGACCAGCAGCCAGTCCAAGCGCGGTTATTCCGTGTTGGTTCACATGAAGATGGCTCGCCTGATCGGGGCCAGCGGCATTCACACCGGCACGATGGGCTATGGCAAGATGGAAGGCGACGCCACCGAAAAGGCGGTCGCTTACATGCTTGAACGTGAAGTGGCTGACGGCCCGTTCTACCGCCAGTTCTGGTATGGGATGAAGGCGTGCACCCCGATCATTTCCGGGGGGATGAACGCACTGCGGCTGCCGGGCTTCTTCACCAATCTGGGCCACTCGAACGTGATCCAGACGTCGGGCGGCGGGGCGTTCGGCCACAAGGCCGGTGCGGTGGCGGGCGCGCTGTCGTTGCGTCAGGCCCATCAAGCCTGGGTCGAGGGCGTCGATCTGGTCGATTACGCCAAGGATCACCCCGAATTGAAGGGGGCGTTCGAATCCTTCCCCGACGATGCTGACCGGTTCTATCC
>NZ_AQPH01000099.1 GCF_000442515.1 Magnetospirillum fulvum MGU-K5
TAGCGGCGGGCCTGCTCGATCAGGGCCTCGCCCTCCAGCGATTGCAGCGCCGCCAGTCCGGCCGAAGCCAGGGCCAGAACCCGCTGGCGCGACGGCCCGGCCGCAATCCGTTCCAGCCACAGATCGCGGGGGCGGCCGGGAACGTACACCTCCTCCTGCGGCAGTGCCTCGCCGGTAACGGTCGCGACGGCCATCGCCATCGCGATGTCGGCGAGGATCAGGTGGAAGGTCTGGTTCCGGGTCAGTTTCGCGTCCATGTCGCCTCGTCACAGCCAGGAGATCAGGGGGGTCGGGTCATCGGAGATAGAGAGCGGCGGCGGCTCGCGCGAGGGCGTGCCGAGATAGAGGAAGCCGACGATCCGCTCGGCCTCGCCCAGCCCCAGTTCGGTGTGAAAACCGCGATCGTGCATCAGCCAGCCCGAGCGCCACACGCCGCCAAAGCCCAGACCCCGGGCCGCCATCTGCATTGCCATCACGGTACAGCCCGCCGACAGAATCTGGTCGAATTCGGGAACGTGTTCGTTCGGCTTGGGCGAGGCCACCACAATCACCACCATCGGCGCCCGCAGCGGCATCCGGGGCGCCCGCTCGATCACCGCTTCGGGCTGACCGGCGGCGATCGCCGCCCGCTGCATCAAGGCTCCCAGCAGCTTCAGCCCCTCCCCCTCGGCGACGAGGAAGCGATAGGGGCGCAGATGCTGGAAATCGGGCACCCGGAGAGCGGCGCGAAAGATCAGGTCGAGCGCCTCGCCGGTTGGCGCGGGCGCGGTCAGGGCATGGCACGAGCGCCGGTTCAGCAGCAGGGACAGGGCTTCGGTCATTTCCAGGGCTCCAGCGCATCGTCGATCCGCTCGCCCCGGCGCAGGCGTTCGCGGATATCCATCAATCCGGCATCGACCCGTTCCAGCGCGAGCAGGTTGGCCCGCTCCGCTGCCGAGGTCGTGATGATTTCGGCGATGCCGCCATGGCGGATCACCAGCCGCCGCCCGCCGCGCAGGGCCAGCAGCGGATCGTGGGTCGAGATCAGGACGATCTTGTCCTCGGCGACCAGCAGATCAAGGGCGCGGCGGCGATCGACCCCGGCATTTTCGATCTCGTCGATCAGCACCACCGGCGAGGCACTCAGCAACGCCGCGTCGGCGATCATCAGCGCCCGGGTCTGGCCGCCCGACAATTGGGTCACCGACACCGTCGGGGCAAAGGTCTCGCCGGTCAAAGCGTTGGCGGTGGCGATTACCCGCTCGGCCACCGCGTCCGCATCGGCGACCTGACGGCAGCTTGCATGCATCGCGACGAACTCGGCGACAGTCAGATCGACGACGAAATTCATCGTCTGGGACAATTGGGCGACCAGCTTGCGCTCGGGCGCAAAGCGGCTTCCCGGCGGCGGCGGGGCGTCGTTGATCAGAATCCGCCGCCCGGTCGGGGTGTCGCCCTGGGCCAGGCATTCGATATCGGCCAGCAGGCGGCTTTTGCCCGACCCGGTGGGACCGACGATACAGACGATTTCCCCGGCGCGGATCGTCAACTCGACCGCCTCGGCCCGGCCCAGCTTGTCGCGCCCGCCCAGGATCGTCACGGCCCGCACCGGCTCTGGCCCCGCCTGCCGGTCCTCCTGCTGCAAACGGCGGACATGGTCGAGAATCTGCGGCCGGGTCATGCCAAGATCGGCCAGCGTCTCTTCGCCCAACCCGTCCAGCCACGCGTCCAGCCCGATCTCGTCCGGCCGAGGCACCGGAAAGGTAGCGAGGAACGCCCCCACCCGGGGATAGGCGCGGGTCAGCGCCCCCAGGCTGGCCGCGCTCATCGCTGGTCCTCGAAGCGCATCGTCTTGACGTTGCCGCGATGGTGGGTCTCGCCGATCGCGGTCTCCCCGACGCAATAGGGACAGACCGCCGACGGCATCGAAAAGCGCAGCCGCCTGCCCTCCAGCCCGCCGGTATCCTCCGCCGCGCGCAGGTGAAAGGCGACCTCGGTCGCGCCCTGGCCGGTGATCCCGTTGCAGAACACCACCGGCGCACGCGGATTGGCGAGGCGGACGTTATAGGCATAGACCTCGCGCTCGGCCTGACTGACGATGTCGCCCTTGGTGATGACGACCAGATCGGCCAGACGCAGCATCGGCCCGATCTTCTTTGGCGTATGGATGCCGGCCAGCGCATCGACGACGCACACCGCCAGCACCCCCTCGATATGGGGCGAGCAGCGATTGCACAGACCGGCGCTTTCGCTGACCAGCAGGTCAAGCCCCTGCCGCTGCCCCCACTCCAGGCAGGCTTCGATATTGGTGACGAAGAAATGGTCGGGACACAGCCCACCCGACAGCCCGACCGAAACCGGGATGCCGCGCCGGGCATAGGCGGCATCGTCCTCGGTCGAGAGCGAATCGAACTTGGCAACGCCGACCTTCTGCCCCTCGGCGGCGAGCAGATCGAGCACGCGGAGAATCACCGAGGTCTTGCCGACCGACGGCGACCCGGCGACGGTGACCAGCCGGGGTCGCGCCATCACCCGCCCCACGATTCGAAGAACAGCCGACCAGCGATCCGGCTCCGCTCGGCCATGTCGTGGGCGCGGACGTGATCCCAGCCCAGCCAGCTCAGCCGGGCCTGGGCGGGAAAGGCCGCCTGGGCCGCCGCTCCGCCGACTGGGGGATAACAATTGCGCGCCAGGACCCGCCCCAAAGCGGGTCCGCTCAGACACTCGAACACCGGCCGCAGCCGCTCGCGCCGGTCGGGCCGCGACATCGTGCCGATCGGCATCGCCAGCGCCCCGTCCTCGGGCCACACCACCGCGACCCGATCGCGCCGGGGCGACATCTCGGCCTGCATCCATGGCAACACCGTCACCGCCGCCCCACCGGGATGACCCGACCCGGCGATCTTGGCACTGACGACGTTATGGCGCAGCGCCTTGACGTTGGCGGCGAAGGCGCGAATCCCCTCGGCCCCGAATCGTTCGAACAGGCCAAGCAGCAGGATTTGATTGTAATCGGTGAAGGGCACCCGGTCGTTGGGCCGCCAGCCGCCGAACACGACATCGCCGCGATAAAGCGGCCCCAGCAGGTCGCCCCAACAGCGGGGCGGGGGACGGTCGCCCAACCGGCGCAGATCGACCAGGAACACCAGCGGAATGACCGCGAACACCGAGAAAACACCCAGCGGATCGATCAGCCCGGCCTCGGCACAGGCGGGGTGCAGGTCGGGCGGAGGACAGGCCCCGCCGGGATAGGTGGCGAGCAGGTGGGCGGACAGGGCATCGGGCGCCCACGAGGTCATCACCATTCCGGGCAGATCATCGGCGGAATGAAGCGCCAGCATCTCGTCGAACGGCGCGTCCCAGGCCCCGCCCATCACAACCGACCAGGCCAGATCGTGGCACCGCAGGGCGCGATCGAGTTCGGCCCGGACCGGCCGCCGCAACGGCATCGGCACCCGGCCCAGCAGATCCCACCGCCCCGGCCCGGCCATCGGTCGGTCCGGTTCCGTTTCGCGCCACGTCGCTGACTCGGGCTCTCCGGCGCGCACGGTCCTGCTTTGGAACATTGTGCCCTCGCGGTCAACTCCAGAACATTCTAAAGATTTCCGTCGATAGAAGCCCAATGTCAATGTTATTTTCAAAAACGGTTTGAAATATTGATCCAGAGCGGCTAAACATAAAAATGAATGAACGGCATTTTTACATTGGCGTACAGTTTTAGGGGATTTCGTACATATCCGTAATTTTCTCCTCCCTTTGCGAAGAGGCGACGATGATTCTGCGGCTGAGAGCGCCAACCGATCCCGAGCGGACCCGCATCTTGTATCTGGCCCGCTATGCCCCCGACGATCCGGTCTATGAGATGAAGGCCGAGGGGATCGCCTCGGGCTATTCCGAATATCATTTCAATCTTTTCAAAGAATTACAAGGAATCGGCTATCGCGTCTCCTCCAGTTCGAAGCCGTATGCCGCGTGGCTGGCCGGGGGCAATGTCGATTACGTGTTCTCGCTCCTGAACCGGATGCCGATCCGCAATCCCGAAATCTTCGTCTCCAGCCTGTGCGAATATCAGCGCCTGCCTTACCTGGGAGCACCGCCGAACATCCGTGCTTTGGCCGAGGATAAATACTTAAGTAAACTTACCTTTCAATCGCTTGGACTTCCCGTTGCCGCCGGATTGCCCTATGCCGTTGGGGCTCCACTTGACCCGCCCGATTTCGCCGGGCCGTATTTCGTCAAGGACCGTTTCGGCGCGGCGTCGGAGGGGATTACCCCCGACAGCCTGCAAGAAACCTGGGAGGGGGCCAGCAGGATCGTGCGGCGTCTCCATGCCCAGGGGCGCGAGGCGCTGGTCGAGGAATATTGCCCCGGTCTTGACGTCACCGTCCCGGTGATCGGGCACGATCCCTATCTGATCCTGGGCCACGTCGCGCCGCAATCGGACCAGATCGGCCACATCCTGACCGAGGATTTGAAGGTCGATGACCATCTCGGCAACCAATTGATCGATGTCGGCGCGACCGCCGCGCTGATCGCCGACGATGTCGCCCGGCTGTGGCGGGGATTAGGGCCGATCGACTATTTCCGGGTCGATTACCGCTGGGACCCCGCAACCGGACGACGGACGGTGTTGGAAATCAACATCTGCTGCTATTTCGGGCGTCACGGCGCGCTGGCTCTGGCCGGGTCGCGCTGGGGCTTTTCGCGCCGCGACCTGCTGGCCCATGTTGTCGAATACAGTCTGGCCCGTCAGGTTTCGTCGCGCGATCAGTACCGCTGGATCGTTTAAGCCCTTCGTCCCCGGGGGCTTGATCGACGGCATGTCATACTTTACCGCGCCCTAATATAACGCCACCGCCCGGCGCGGGTCTTCGGTGAGGAACAACATGCCAGCCAGCCAGGACGAGACCACCCGCGGCTCGCGGTGGAACAAGACGGTTGCGACCGTGCAAACCCAATTCCCCGGATTGCTGGCCGCCGCCACAGTCGGACTGGCCGCCAGCTTCCTGTCGGACCATTACGGCGGCCCGACGATGCTGTACGCCCTGTTGCTGGGGATGGCGTTTCATTTCCTGTCACTGGAAGGGCGCTGTGTCGAGGGGATCGCCACCGCGTCTCGCACCGTGCTCCGGATCGGAGTAGCGTTGCTGGGGATGCGGATCACCCTGGGCCAGATTGCCGCCTTGGGAATCGAAACGCCGCTGCTGATGGTCGGAACCGTCATCTTTACCACCCTGGTCGGCCTTGTCGCCGCGCGGCTGATGGGGTTGGGGCGGGCGTTCGGAGTGCTGACCGGCGGCGCGGTGGCGGTGTGCGGGGCCTCGGCGGCGCTGGCGATCGCAGCGGTTCTGCCCCGGACCCAGCATTCCGAGCGTGACACCATCTTCACCGTGATCGGCGTCACCACGCTGAGCACCATCGCGATGATCGTCTATCCGATGATCGTCAACACGTTCGGGCTGGGGCCGGACAGCGCCGGCATTTTCCTGGGTGGCACCATTCACGACGTCGCCCAGGTGGTCGGCGCGGGCTACAGCCTGTCGCCCCAGACCGGCGACACCGCCACCTTTGTCAAATTGCTGCGAGTGGCGATGCTGCTGCCGATCGTGATGGTGGTTTCGCTGGCGTTCGGCGTCCGGACCTCCGATGCGCAAAAGCCGCCGCTGCTGCCGCTGTTCCTGGTTGCCTTTGCCGTGTTGGTCGGGATCAACAGCACAGGCTGGGTGCCGCCGCTGGTGACCTCCGGGTTGAACGATCTGTCGCGCTGGTGTCTGGTCACCGCGATTGCCGCGCTCGGCATGAAGACGTCACTGAAGGCGATGACCGAGTTGGGGCCAAAGCCGGTGATCCTGCTGCTGGTCGAAACAGTACTGATGGCGGCGCTGGTGCTGGGGGTTCTGCTGGTCCGCGACGGGACGCTGTAGCGGGATCGCTTAATTCCCGCTCTTGCGCCGGTACATTTCACGATCGGCATGGATCAGCAGCTCATTGGCGCTTTCGCCATGGTCGGGAAAGACCGAAATCCCGATGCTCGAGGAAATGGTGAGAATTGTGTCGTTGATGAGGAACGGTGCCGCCATTGCCGCCGCTGCCTTGTCGGCGACGGTTCTGGCATCCTCCTCGTCGGTGACTCGGTGGAGCAGGATCACGAACTCGTCACCGCCGATGCGCGCAGGAGTGTCCACTTCACGCAGGCAGCCGCGCAGACGCTCCGCCACTTCGCGCAACAGCGCATCTCCCATGTCATGGCCGTATCGGTCGTTGACCGGCTTGAAGCGGTCAAGGTCGATAAACAGAACCGCCATTTTGTGTTGATCGCGGCGGGCCAGGGCCATTGATTGAACAAGACGATCGTTGAAGAGAATCCGGTTGGGCAGGCCGGTCAGCGCATCATGGTGGGCCAGAACCCGAATGCGTTCCTCATGCGATTTCAGTTCATCGATGTCCTGGAAATAGCCGTACCAGACGATCTCTGTCCCGTTATTTTCCTGCTCGGGAGTGGCCCGGCCCTGATACCAGCGATAGGACCCGTCGCGCTGGCGCAGGCGAAGCTGCATATGCCAGGCAGACCGGGCCGCCGAGCATCTTTGGACCGAATCGACCATCGGATGAAGATCATCGGGGTGAACCCGCGACAGAAGCAGGTCGGCGTTCTCGCAAACGGCTTGCGCCTCCAGCCCAAGGTCGCTGATCCGGGGACTCATGAACTCGAAGACGGGCCGTCCCTCGTCCTTGCTCCGCTCCCGCGCCTTGTACAAAATCCCCGGAACCAGATTGGCGACGTCGCGGAACATGGTCAGAGAGTGCAGTTGCAGTCTCTCCAATTCCTTTTGCGCGGTAATGTCGGTGTGACTGATGACTGCCCGGCCGCGGCTGTCATCTAACGGCGTAGCCTGGAGCAGGAACCAGCGTTGCCGTTTCGGGGTATGACAGGGATATTCCGTACTGAGATGGTCGCGGCGGTGATCGAGAACCTCCTCAATCCCCCGACCAAGCGCCTCGTCCGCGGCCAAGGTCACCCGCAGGTAATTGGCCCCAGGTCCGACCGAATCGGGATGGCCGTCATTCTCGATCGCAAAGCGGTTCCAGGCGCGGTTGACCCCAGTGATCGCGCCGGATCGGTCGATCACACAGATCTGATGCGGGATGGCGTCCAGAACCTTTTGCATGAAGAGCCGCATGTCTTCAACGTCCTGGCGCAGTCGGTCCTTGATGATGAACAAAGAACTGATGCCGATCAGGGACGGCAGGGTAATCACCAGACTAAGCGAAATCAGTTTCGCCGGTTCGATCTGTCCGAGAAACTGGGATATGTCGAGCGACAGCAGCGGCCATCCCGCCCCCCCCATGACGGCGGCGTAAACCGTGCGGAAGATTTGAAAAAGGACAAGGATGGCAAACCCGACAACCAGATAATATTTCCCCCCACCAGGGGCGCTGTGCCGATGGCGAAGCAGGAAGTACAACAGATACCCCGTCTGCGCGGCGAGGATTGTACCCCGCAATACCACCCGCGCCAGGGGCCACTCATTGATAAAGGGGGCGGTGACCAGAATCAGGGCGCAGGGAAGCCACAACACCCACCCGCTGATTTTTTGGGCAAGGAAACGCCCCAGCCCCAGCGCCAGGAACGTCAGCCCCAGCGCATAGGTCAGGGTGGCGGCCAGCAGCCCCAGTTCAGTCCAGGCAGAGGGCCACAGCAACAAAATCACATAGGTGACGGCGTGCCAGAAAAACCCCATTGCCCAAAACAGAACGCCGTCGCGCCGCCCTGACGACAAGGCCAACATGGTTCCGAGCAAAACAATGTTCGCGATGATGATGACAAAGACTTCGGCCAGGCTGGCGAAACTCATGATCATGAGCCATATACAATTTGAATTAGGAAAATTCGAATATCGTACAAACCCTACCTTAGGATGCACGGTTCATTCAATATGCCCTTTAGGACGTTTCCAAAAATTCAAGATTAGCGGCGAAACCCTCGCCTGCCCGAGCGGGACGCTTTCCTCCGGCACCGTGCCGAACGTGGTGAAGCGTGGCCCCTCGATTTGTCCCATTGGCCGGTCTCTCGTCGCCTCTGCGGCGGGTGCCATTTACGCGGGTTGTCCCCCAGGCCCGCGCTCTTTATACTGATGGGCCTGAGCGAGGATTCTGTTCTCGCTCCGCCAATGGAGAGTGGATGTCAGAGCTTGTGTGATAAGGCTCTCTGACTTTCAGAGAGCCTCGTGAATCGCAACTCCACCGGGTGCTTATGCACCTGGGGTGTTTTTTGCGCCTATCACACGAGACTTCGATGAACATCTCACGGTATGAACAACGTGTGCTGCACGTGCTGGCCCTTGGCGGCTACATTCTCCATGAACGGGACGATGGTCCCAAAATCACCTCCGTCACCTGCTACACCCGCGACGGCATGATTCTGTCGGACTGCACCCTGATCGTCTTCACACGATTGAGGGGCAAACGGCTGATCGAATCCCGCTTGGGCGGACCCTATCGGATCTCGAAACGGGGCCGTTCCGCCGTTCGCGCCCAACTCGACAATCGGGGGGCTTAAAAATGCGGATTCGCTCTGAATCAGAAGGTGACATCGCGGCGATCAGCCGGGTGATCACCGAAGCGCTACGCCTGCTTGCTCAATCCACAGGAACCGAGGCCGGGATCGTCGATAGGCTGCGGGCCGAAGACGCGTTCCTGCTGTCCCTGGTCGCCGAGGAAGACGGCACGGTCATCGGCTATCTGGCGGCCTCGCCCGCACGGATCGGGAAACAAGACGGCTGGGGTCTGATCGGGCCGCTGGCGGTTTCGCCCGCACGGCATCGCCAAGGAATCGGCTCGGCCCTGATGGCGGAAGCACTGCGCCGCTTGAGAGGGTCATGCCGGGGGGCAGCGCTGGTGGGCGACCCTGCCTATTATCGCCGCTTCGGCTTTCGGGCCTATCCCGGATTAGGCGTTACCGGCTGCCCTCCCGAGGTGGTTTTGGCCTTGCCATTCATCGACA
>NZ_AQPH01000100.1 GCF_000442515.1 Magnetospirillum fulvum MGU-K5
GGGTTTGGGCGATAGCCCAATTCATGCCGAGACGGTGACGCTCAAACGCCGCGCGGGCTTACCGGCCGCCGAACGGATCATTTCAAAGGGCGGCCGGTATTACAGATCGAAATCGACCATCACCGGCACATGATCGGACGGCTGGGGCCAGGCGCGGGCCTCGCGCGCAACCAGGGTGGCGCGTAGGCTGTCCTTCAGCGCCGGGGTGACCCAGATATGGTCGAGTCTGCGGCCGCGATCGTTGCGGGTCCAGTCGGGCGAACGATAGCTCCACCACGTAAACAGCTTTTCGGATTCGGGCACGAAGTGGCGGACCGCATCGACGAAGGGGACGCTGTTTTGCAGCGCGGTCAGCGCCTCGACCTCGATTGGGGTGTGACTGACCACCGACAAAAGCTGCTTGTGCGACCACACGTCGTTGACCAGGGGGGCGACGTTGAAATCACCCGCCAGGATCACTTTGTCCTCGGGGCGGATTTCGGCCTGCATCCACTCTGTCACTTGGCGCAGGAAGTCGAGCTTGTGGGCGAATTTGGGATTGATGTCAGGGTCGGGAATGTCGCCGCCCGCCGGGACATACAGGCTGTGGACCTGGAGCCCGTCGTCGAGTTCGGCGATCAGATGGCGGCGATCGTCCTTGCCGCACCAGGACGGCGTCCGCACCGACCGGATCGGGCGGCGCGACAGCACCGCGACGCCGTTATAGCTTTTCATCCCATGAAAGGCGACGTGCTCGAAGCCGAGATCGCGGCAGGCATCGAGAGGAAACAGCGGGTCGTCAACCTTGATTTCCTGAAGACAAAGGATGTCGGGGGCCATCTCGGCGACGATCCGCCCGACCAGATCGATCCTGAGCCGGAGCGAGTTGACGTTCCAGGTAACCAGCCGTAAACCCATGATTTGAAAAGCCTTATGCCATTCGTCCGCCCCCGCGGACCAACTGACGCGGGGTGCGGAGCGTCCGGCATTATGCCGTTCGAACCTCGTTCAGGAAACGCTGGACCTCGGTTTCGAGTGTTTCGGTTTCGGACAACAGACCGTTAGCGGCCTGGAACACGCCTTGGGCCATCTGGCCGGTTTCCGCTGCCGCCTGGGCGACTCCGGCGATATTGCCCGAGGTCCGCGAGGTGTTGGCCGAGGCTTCCTCGACATTGCGGGAGATTTCGGCGGTGGCGGCGCTTTGCTGCTCGACCGCTCCCGCGATGGCGGTGGACAGTTCGTTGAGGGTGCGGATGGTCTGGCCGATTCCGTCCAGGGTCCGGGCCGCCGCCTCGGTCGCCTGCTGCACCGCCGTCACCTGCTGGGCGATGTCTTCGGTCGCCCGCGCGGTCTGACCGGCCAGGGTCTTGACCTCGCCCGCGACGACGGCGAAGCCCTTGCCCGCTTCGCCCGCCCGCGCGCTTTCGATGGTGGCGTTCAGCGCCAGCAGATTGGTTTGGCTGGCGATGTCGTTGATCAGGTTGACCACCGCGCCGATCTTCTGTGCCGCTTCCAACAATCCGGCGATGGTCCGGTTGGCTGCTTCGGCCTCGGCGGTGGCGGTCCGGGCGATCGCGGCGGATTGATGGACCTGGCGCGAGATCTCGCCGATCGAACTGCTCAGCTGAGTTGTCGCCGTCGCCACCGTCGCGACATTGGCGGTGGCCTGTTCGGTCGCGGTCGAGACATCGGCGCTTTGCCGCTGGGTCTGATCGGCATTGTTGGTCAGGGTATCGGACGACAGATGCAACTCGCTGGCGGCGGATTTGATCTTTTCCAGCAACAGCTTCACCGAGCCGTCGAATTGTTGGGTGGCCGTCTCGATCTTGCGCTGGCGCTGGTCGCGCAATGCCAGAGCGGCCTGTTCGCGCCGGGCGGTGTCGGCGGCGTCGATCAGGCTTTGCCGCCATTGCTCCAGCGCGACCGCCAGCGGGGCCAGTTCGTCGCGGCGGTTGGTGTCCGGGATTTCCGCCTCGGTCTGGCCCGCGCCCAGGCGGCGCACCGCATCGGTCAGGCGGTCGAGCGGGCGGGTGACCGAGCGCGACGCCAGCAACGGTGCGACCAGGGCAATCAGGGTCGCCAGCAGGGTCAGGGCGAGCACGACCTCTTTAAGATGGGCTTCGCGGCTGGCGGCTTCGGCTTCGGTGGCGGTGGAGAGGGTGTTGGCGGCGGCAACCAGGGAATCGATCGCGGCGCGATGCTCGTCATAGAGCATTTCCATCTCGGCAAAAGCCATCTGGGCGCGGAAGTTGCTGCCGCGGGCCAGAGCGGGGAAGTAGACGGTGTCGGCGACCTCGAAGAACTTCGCCGCCGGTTTGAACGACCGGTCGAGCAGCAACTCGGCGATCTCGCCGGTCAGACCGGCCTTTTCCCAATAAGCGTGACGCTCGAAATACTGACTCTTTTGCTGAAGTAGGGTCAGCTTCAGGCCGTCGAGATCCCGGGGATCGGCGTTCAGCGCGCGTGAGATCGTCTGATAGGCCTGGATGATGTATTCCGGCGGCGGATTGACATCGGCCAGCAAATCCTTGGCCTGAACGACACGGCCATAGACCGGGCCGCCGACCTTCAGTTCGTTGAAGACGCTCCACCAGCCGACAACGATGGCTCCCGTGGCGATCACGCTGACCAGGGCCAGGGCGATCAGCCGTCCCCGAATTGTGAAGATGGCACCCATGATCGTCCCGTTCCCTTCGTTTTCGGCACTCGTGCCCCTGTGATGACGGGCAAGCCTAGCGAACGGGGTGGGGAAGGGTCAATATAACTATCTAGTAGATGGGTAGATTATTTGGGTCTGCAAAAGGGGGCGTGCGACAGCGCGCGCCCCCCTTTCAGGCAAAGCGGTCAGGCGGCCTTGTCGCCGACCACCAGATAATTGACGTCGAGGCTGTCGGTCTCGCGCCATTCGTCGGAAATCGGATTATAGGCGACGCCGACAAAGCGACGGGTCTTGATCCCGGCGGTGCCCAGGATGCGCGAGAATTCGGACGGGCGGACGAATTTGTGCCAGTCGTGGGTGCCGCGCGGCAGCCAGCGCAGCACATATTCAGCACCAACCACCGCCAGCAGCCACGCCTTGGGGGTACGGTTCATCGTCGCGCCGACAAACACGCCCCCCGGCTTCAGGTGGGCACCGGCCGCGCGCAGGAACAGATCGACATCGGTGACGTGCTCGACCACTTCCATACACAAGACGACGTCGAACATCTCGGACGGGTCAAGCTGTTCTGGCGAGGCAACCCGATAGGTGACGTTGGCGCCGGTCTTTTCGGCGTGGAGAGAGGCGATCTTGACGTTCTTCTCGCCCGCGTCGATTCCGGTGACGGTGAAGCCCATCGCGGCCAAAGGTTCGGACAGCAGACCGCCGCCACTGCCGACATCAAGCAGGGTCAGCCCCTCGAACGGACGCTCAAGCGCGGCATCGCGCCCGAACACCTCGGCGAAGTGGCGGCGCATGAAGTCGATCCGCACCGGATTGAACTTGTGCAGCGGCTTGAATTTCCCGGTAGGATCCCACCAGGCGTCGGCCATGGCGGTGAAACGGGCGATTTCCTCCGGCGATGCGGTGCCCGGCTGAGTCATGTAGAAAAACCTCCTTAGGCGAGGCCCGCCCGTTCGGGCTGGGCCGCTCTTGCTTCCGAACCTTCGACAGAGTATGTATACGCGCCCTTCCGGCGGCAACCGGGCATGTTAAAGATTTCCAGTATCAGGCCGGGTCGTCCCTGGGTTTTCAGGCTGGGCGCCCGGGGCAAAAGGGTCTCCTGAATGGCTCGCATCGTAATGAAGTTCGGCGGCACCTCCGTCGGCGATATCGACCGCATCAAGAATGTGGCGAATCGCGTCAAGCGTGAGGTGGACGCTGGTAATCAAGTCGCGGTGGTCCTGTCGGCGATGTCCGGCGTGACCAATCAACTGGTTGCGTGGTGCAATCAGATGGCGAAGTTGCCTGATCCGCGCGAATATGACACCGTGGTAGCGACTGGCGAACAGGTCACGATCGGTTTGCTGGCGATCGGATTGCAGGAATTGGGGCTGGAGGCGCGCTCGTGGTGCGGCTGGCAGATCCCGATCCGCAGCAACGGCGTGCACGGCAAGGCGCGGATCGAATCGATCGATACCGCCCGGATGTCGGCGGCGATGGCGGCCGGACAGGTCGCGGTGGTCGCGGGATTCCAGGCGGTCGGGCCGGACGAGCGGATCAGCACGTTGGGGCGCGGCGGGTCCGACACGTCTGCGGTGGCGTTGGCGGCGGCCCTTGGGGCCGATCGCTGCGACATTTATACCGATGTCGATGGGATCTACACCACCGACCCCCGCATCGTGACCAAGGCGCGCAAGCTGCACCGCATCACCTATGAGGAGATGCTGGAACTGGCCTCGGTCGGGGCCAAGGTGTTGCAGACCCGTTCGGTCGAGATGGCGATGAAGCATCGGGTACGGGTGCAGGTTCTGTCGAGCTTCGAGGACAAGCCCGGGACTCTTGTTTGCGACGAGGATGAGATCGTGGAAAAGGAACTGGTGAGCGGCATCGCCTATAGCCGCGACGAGACCAAGGTGACCCTGACCCGGGTGCCGGATCGGCCCGGCGTGGCGGCCTCGATCTTCGGCCCGCTTGCCGAAGCCTCGGTCAATGTCGACATGATCGTCCAGAACGTGTCGGAAGACGGGCGCTTCACCGATCTGACCTTCACCGTCTCTCACTCCGATCTGGAGCGGGCGCGCGAAGTGCTGAATGCCGCCAAGCCGGATCTGGGCTTCGAGGCCCTGAGCGACGATCCCGCCGTGGTCAAGGTGTCGGTGATCGGCGTCGGCATGCGCTCGCACGCCGGTATCGCTCAGAAGATGTTCCAGACCCTGGCGGAAGAGGGGATCAACATCCAGGTTATCTCGACGTCGGAAATCAAGATCAGCGTGCTGATCGCGGAAAAGTACACCGAACTGGCGCTCAGGGCGCTTCATACCGCTTACGGACTCGACGCGGCCTGATATCGGGCCGAAACGGGGCCGTCTCTACCCTGGGCCGTGGCACCCGCCGCGGTCACCGGGGGAGCGGAAAGAACGGATCAGAGGATCTGATGAACAAGGCTAAGGCGAAACAGCGGCTTGAGCTCTTATGGCGTCGCGGTCGGGAATTTCTCGGCACCGAATACGCCATCATGGGCGGCGCGATGTCGTGGATATCCGAGCGTAATCTGGTCGCCGCGATTTCGAACGGCGGCGGGTTCGGGGTTCTGGCCTGCGGCACGATGACGCCGGACCGGCTGGCCGAGGAAATTCAGGCGACCCAGGCGCTGACCACCCGCCCGTTCGGTGTCAATCTGATCACGATGCATACCGATCTGGACGCGCTGATCGATGTCTGCGGCCGTTTGTCGGTCGGGCATATCGTGCTGGCCGGTGGGCTGCCCACCGCCGCTGCGATCCGCCGGGCCAAGGATCAGGGCGCCCGGGTGATGGGCTTTGCCCCGACGGTACCGTTCGCCCGCAAGCTGGTGCGGACCGGCATCGACGCCCTGGTGATCGAAGGCACCGAAGCGGGCGGCCATATCGGGCCGGTCGCGACCAGCGTGCTGGCCCAGGAAATCCTGCCCCAGGTCACCGAGGTTCCGGTGTTCGTCGCCGGTGGTATCGGCCGGGGCGAGGCGATGCTGTCATTCCTGGAGATGGGAGCGTCGGGCTGTCAGCTCGGGACGCGGTTCGTCTGCGCCACCGAATGCATCGCCCACCCCAATTTCAAGCAATCCTTCATCAAGGCCTCGGCCCGCGATGCGATTCCTTCGGTCCAGGTTGATCCGCAATTCCCGGTGATTCCGGTACGCGCCCTGGCCAACAACGCCACCCGCCGCTTCGTCGAGTTCCAGCACGAGGTGATCGCCCGATGCCGCTCCGGCGAGATCACCCAGAAGGAGGCGCAGCTTCAGATCGAGCATTACTGGGCCGGGGCGTTGCGCCGCGCGGTGATCGACGGCGATATCGAGAACGGCTCGCTGATGGCCGGTCAGAGCGTCGGGTTGGTCACGCGCGAACAGCCCACCGCCGAGATTTTGGGCGAGGTGGTGGAACAGGCGATCGACGCCCTTGCCGCCCGGGAAGGGCCGTCGCTGGCCTTGGTCGGGCAGTGATCCGGACGCTGGCGTCGGGGGAGGTGTGATGCTGACGTCGGGAACAACATCGGTTTCGCGGCGGCTGCTGGGACGCCTGCGCGACGTCATGGCCGGAGCGGGCACCGCTCAGGAGCGGCTGGACAAGGTGGTGACGCTGATCGCCGCCGACATGGTCGCCGAAGTCTGCTCGTGCTACGTGATGCGTGCGGGCGAAGTGCTGGAACTGTTCTCGACCGAGGGGCTGAAAAGCGAATCGGTTCACCAGACCCGGCTGCGCGTCTCCGAAGGTCTGGTCGGCGACATCGCCGCCCACGCCCGGCCGCTGGCCCTGGCCGATGCCCAGGCGCATCCCCGCTTTGCCTATCGTCCCGAAACCGGCGAAGAAATCTTCCACTCGCTGATGGGCGTGCCGATCATCCGCGGCTCGCGCGTGCTGGGCGTGCTGGTGGTGCAGAACCGCACCATGCGCCACTACACCGAGGAAGAGGTCGAAACCCTCGAAACCGTCGCGATGGTGTTGGCCGAACTGGTCGCTTCGGGCGATCTGGTCAACCGTTCGGAACTGGTCCCGGTCGATGGTAACGCGGTGCTGCCGCTGCGCCTCGAAGGGGTGCGGCTGAATGCCGGGGTTGGGCTGGGGGTGGCGGTCCTGCACCGTCCCCGCATCACTGTCCGTCGCCTTGTCGCCGAAGATCCCGATATCGAGATCGACCGGCTGAACCGGGCGCTGGCGGCGATCAAGACCGAACTGGAAGAATTGTTCTCGCGCCCCGAGATGCGCGACGGCGAACATCGCGACGTCCTTGAAACCTATCGGATGTTCACCGAGGACAAGGGCTGGCTGAACCGGATCGGCGAAGCGGTGCGCACCGGCCTGACCGCCGAGGCGGCGGTGCAGAAGGTGCATGACGACACCCGCGCCCGGATGGCGACGATCACCGATAATTACCTGCGCGAGCGGCTGCACGATTTCGAGGATCTGGCCAACCGGCTGTTGCAGCATTTGTCGGGCGACGACGAAGACGGTCCGCGCGGCGAACTGCCCGAGGCGGCGATTCTGGTTGCCCGCAATATCGGGCCGATGGAACTGTTCGATTACGATCCCAAGCAATTGCGCGGGCTGGTGCTGGAGGAAGGCTCGACCACCTCCCACGTCGCGATTGTTGCCCGTGCCCTCGACATTCCGGTGGTGGGACGGGTCAAGGACGTGCTCGACATGATCGAGCCGTTCGACCCGGTGATCTGCGACGGCGATAACGGCCAGGTGTTCATCCGCCCGCCCGACGATATCCGCGAATCCTTCATCGAGGCGATGAGCCAGCGTCAGCAGCGCCTTGCCATCTATGCCAGGCTGCGCGACCTGCCCGCCGAAACCAGGGACGGCATCCGCATCGGCATCTTTATGAATGCCGGTCTGCTGCTCGATCTCCAGCATCTGCACGAATCCGGTGCCGACGGGATCGGGCTGTACCGGACCGAACTGCCGTTCATGGCCCGCTCGGCCTTACCCAACGTCGACGCCCAGACCATGCTGTACCGCAAGATCCTCGATCAGGCGGAAGGGAAGCCGGTGGTGTTCCGCACCCTGGATGTCGGCGGCGACAAGGTGCTGCCCTACTGGAATCCGTCGGACGAGGACAATCCGGCGCTGGGCTGGCGCTCGATCCGCATCACGCTGGATCGTCCGGCGGTGATGCGCCAGCAATTGCGGGCGCTGCTGCGGGCTGCCGCCGGGCGCGAATTGTCGGTGATGTTCCCGATGATCGCCGAGGTGGCCGAACTGGTTCATGCCCGCGAGATCCTCGATATCGAGATCGCCCGCGAGAAGCAGGTGGGCGGCGTGCCGCCCAGCCGCGTCCGGGTCGGTACGATGCTGGAGGTTCCCGCTCTGGCGTTCCAGCTCGATGCGCTGTTGCCGCTGGTCGATTTCGTCTCGATCGGCTCGAACGACCTGACCCAGTTCCTGTTCGCGGTCGATCGAGGCAATCCCCGCATCGCCGAACGCTATGATCCGCTGTCGCCGTCGATGATCCGCTTCATGCGTCATGTCGCCGACAAATGCCGCGAGTACAACGTCCATCTGTCGGTATGCGGCGAGATGGCGGGGCGGCCGCTTGATGCGATGACCCTGATCGGGGTCGGCATCCGCTCGCTGTCGGTGGCGGCTCCCGCCATCGGTCCGGTCAAGACGATGGTGCGCAGCCTCGATGTCGAGGTGCTGAAGCCGTATCTGCACAGTCTGCTCGACTCGCGCGATCATTCGTTGCGGCCTAAATTGCGCAGCTTCGCCATCGACCACGGCGTGTTGCTGTGAGAGCGCTTCCACCATTCCCGGGCAGGGGTTGCCCCGGACCGGTGGAATTGCTACACCAGGAAACCGCTTGACGAGAAGGGTCCGCCGCCGTGGA
>NZ_AQPH01000101.1 GCF_000442515.1 Magnetospirillum fulvum MGU-K5
CCCATCGAAAAGCGCGTCAGCGGAACGCCCTAGCGGCCATCCGCGACGGTAACGAGATCGACCACCCATTTGACGCCGTCGATCTCGCGGATCAGGTCGGCGGCGTTCTCGGCGGCGGCGCGGGTTGGGGCCGAGCCGAGCAGATAGGCGATTCCATGAACGAGCCGCAGGGTGAAACTGCCACTGAGGTCGGGGTGGGTTGAGATTTGGGCCAGGATCGCGGCCTCGCGCCCGGTGTCGGGGGTAAAGCTGTCGAGGACCGCTTTTTCGGCCAGTTGCAGTTCGTTGTGAACCTCGGCGATTCCCGGAACGGCGCGGGCGGTCTGCTCGGCCCGGCGGCGCTGTTCGGGCCGGATCACCGCCCCGGTCAACAAGGCGGTGCCGTTCCAGGCCAGGACCGAGACGCCCTGGAACGAGTCGCGGTCGGTTGCCGCCAACTGGGCTCGCACCGTGGCGGCCAGCGCTTCGTCGCCGGGGCGCACGGCGATCGCCCGACCCGAGGCCGGGGTGGAAACACCCGGACCGGGGCCTCCCCCAAACGGGGCGCACCCGGCGGGAAGGATCAGGGCCAGGGCCAGAACAAGCTCAACTGGGCCGCGTCGCCACATCGTCCCGACCGTCCCCTTCGTCCAAAGCCGCTTCGGTCGCGGCGTCAAGGCGGCGGCCGTGGCGATAGCGCCGATACAGCCAGACTCCCAACACCCCCGATGCAATAAACAATATCACGCTGGTACCGATGCGGAAGATCGGATCGACCTGGATGCCGCTGCCTAGCAGGACAAAGACAAAGGTCTGGGGCAGATAGCCCAGCCCCGAGCCGAGGAAGAACGGCACCGCCCGGACTCCCGATACCCCGGCGGCGAGATTGGCCAGCAGGTTGCTGCCGATCGGCAGCAGCCGCAGCAGCAGGGACATCGAGAAGGTGTTGCCTTCCAGAAAGGCGTCAAGCCGGGCAATCCGCTCGGGAAAGCGGGTCACGACCAGCGAGCGGCCGAGGAAGCGGGCGTAATAGAAGGCGCAGATACAGCCCAGTACCGAGGCAAGACTGGACCACAGCACGCCTTCGACGAAGCCGAAGGCATAGCCGCCCAGGAAGCACACCGCCTGGCGGGGGAGGCCGATGCCGATGAACAGCGCTCCGACCATCACGAAGAGGGCGTCGCCGCTGAGACCCTTGCCGCGAATTTGGGCGTCGATCCAGCCGGTATCGAGGGCGTCGCGAAAGCCAAACCCCTCGATCAGGAATCCCACTGCGACCAGGGTGACGATCAGCACCAATCCGCGCAGCAGAACCCGGAGGTGAAATCCGGGCGGAAGAGGGGAAATCACTCGGGCTTCTCGACCACCGGAACCCGCGACCGACGGATCAGCCACATCACCCCGAGCAGATCGACGATGCCGACCCACAGCCGGTCCCACACCCCGTATTTTGACACGCCGCGTTCACGCGGACGGTGATTGACCCGCACCGTTTCGATGGTGCCGCCGGTCCGGATCACCAGCGCCGCCATGAAGCGGTGCATGTGGTCGAAATAGGGCAGTTCGATGAACAGGTCCCGCGGGAGCAGTTTGATCCCGCTGCCGGAATCCGGTACCCCGTCGCCCAGCAGAGCGGCGCGAACCCGGTTGGCAATCGTCGAGGAAAGACGGCGGATCGGATCGTCGCGGCGGTCGGCCCGCCATCCGGTGATCATCAGCCGGGGCCGGATCGTCTCGGGCGCGGCGCGCCAGCGTTCCAGCATCGCGGGCAGGTCGGCCGGATCGTTCTGGCCGTCGCCGTCGAGTGTCGCGATCAGCGGGGCACGAGCGGTGCGCACCCCGGTAGCGACGGCGCGGCTTTGCCCGCAGGCGGTTTTGTGCCGCAGCACCACCAGCCGGGAATACAGCTTGCGGGCTTCGGCCAGCACTTGGGGCGTTGCGTCGTCTGAGCCGTCATCGACATAGATGACTTCGAACGGCACCCGGGTCTTGAGCGCGACGTGGATTTCCCGCAGCAGGGGAAGGATGTTGTCGGCCTCGTTGCGGACCGGCACCACAACCGAGAGTTCTGGCGCCAGCGTCTCCGTCACGACAGCCCCACCTTCCCCATTTCCAGGAACTTTTCACGACGCCGCGCCCGCAGCACTCCGCCTTCGATGCCCGACAGATCGGCCAGCGCCTTTTCCAGAGCGTTGCCCAGGGTCTGGACGACCAGCGGCACGTCGCGGTGGGCACCGCCCAGCGGCTCGGGGATTTCGGCGTCGATCACGCCCAGCTTCAGCAAATCCTGAGCGGTGAGGCGCAATTGCTCGGCGGCGTCCTTGGCGTTTTCGCCCGAGCGCCACAGGATCGAGGCACAGCCTTCGGGGCTGATCACCGAATAGACCGAATGTTCGAGCATCAGCACGGTGTTGGCGGTCGCCAGCGCGATGGCTCCGCCCGATCCGCCTTCGCCGATGATGGTCGAAACGAACGGCACCCGCAGATTGAGACCGGCATCGATCGAACGGGCGATCGCCTCGGCCTGACCGCGCGCTTCGGCATCGACGCCCGGATAGGCACCGGCGGTGTCGACCAGGGTGATCACCGGAATCTGGAAATGGTCGGCCAGTTCCATCAGGCGGCGGGCCTTGCGATAGCCTTCGGGCTTCGCCATGCCGAAATTGTGGCGGATGCGCCCGTCGGTGTCGTGGCCCTTTTCATGGCCGATCACGACGACCGAGCGACCGCGGAAGCGTCCCAACCCGCCGACGATGGCCTGATCTTCGGCGAACAATCGATCGCCAGCCAGCGGCGTGAAGTCCTCGATCAGGGCATGGATGTAAGCAAGGGCATGCGGACGCTGCGGGTGGCGCGCCACCTGCGTCTTTTGCCAGGGCGTGAGCTTGGCGTAGGTCGTCCGCAGCAGCTTGTCGACCTTTGCCTGGAGCTTGCCTACCTCCTCGGCGATGTTGACTTCGCCGCTGTCGGAGAGGTGTCGCAGCTCCTCAATTTTGCCCTCGAGCTCGGCGACGGGCTTTTCGAATTCGAGAATATGCATGGGAAGATGTCATACAAGCACCCGCGTCCGGGAGCAAGCGGCGTTGTTGCGATCCGAATTATTCGGCAGCGCACCATGAAGAATCGCCCCCCAGGCGGCGGAATTCGATCTTGGGGCAGCGGTCCATCACCACGCGCAGCCCGGCCGCTTCGGCCCGCGCCGCTGCCGTGTCGTCGCGTACGCCCAATTGCATCCACACCACCTTGGCTCCGATCGCGATCGCCTGATCGGCAATCGCGCCCGCCGCGTCCGAGCGGCGAAAGATATCGACCATGTCGACCGGGTGGGGGATCGCGGCCAGATCGGGATAAATCGGGATCGGGCCGAGGGAGCCCGGAGCCAGAGCGGGATTGACCGCGACGATCTGATAGCCCTGGCGGCGCAGGAACTGGGCCACGTCGTGGCTGGGACGGCTGGGATCAGCCGAGGCACCGACCACCGCGATGGTCCGCACCGTGCGCAGGATCGCGCGCAGGGTGTCGTCGGAATAGCGTAGGGGGGAGGGTCCGGTCATCGTGGGCGCGCCTGCTCCATCGGTCAGTCGGTGGACGCCGGAAGAGTCAAGACGAAGGTGCTGCCTTCGCCCGGAACCGATTCGATCCAAATCCGGCCGCCATGATGTTCGACGATCTTGCGACAGACCGCCAGACCGATCCCGGTGCCTTCGAACTGATCGCGGGTGTGAAGGCGTTGGAAAATCCGGAAAATGCGGTCGAAATATTCCGGCTCGATGCCGATGCCGTTATCGGCGACCGAAATTTCCCACGCGCCGCCATCCAGCCGCCCGGTCAGCCGGATCACCGGCGGGCGGTCGGGATTGCGGTATTTCAGTGCGTTGCCGATCAGATTCTGGAACAGGCTGATCAATTGGGTGGGGTCGCCGATCACCCGTGCCTCGGACAGGCTGGGCTCGACCGCAATCTGTGCGCCGCTTTCCTCGATCCCCACCGCCAGATTGCGGATCGCCTGATCGATAACGGTCTGGACCGACACGCGTTCCAGCACGGTGTTTGCCCGCCCGATCCGCGAGAAATCGAGCAGATCGAGGATCAGCCGGTCCATCCGCTGCGCGCCCTCTTTGGCGAAGGCGATGAACTGGATGCCTTCGGCGTCGAGGCTGGGGGTGTAGCGCCGCTCCAGCAGGCCGAGGAAGCCCGACACCATCCGGAGCGGTTCGCGCAGGTCGTGGCTGGCGACATAGGCGAATTGTTCCAGGTCGGCGTTGGACCGGGCCAGGTCGCGGGTCCGCTCCTCCAGTGCCTGCATCACCGCCCGTTCGTCTGAGATATCCTCGACGATGATATAGATCGACGCAGGCCCGCCATCGGCTTTGATCCGCACCCCGCGCAACCGCACCGACACCGTCCGTCCATCCGGCCGGGTCAGCCCGGTTTCGAACGGTCCAAACGTGCCGGTGGAATCGAGGCGGTCGCGCTGAAGGCCTTCCTCCCCGGGGCCGGGCTGGGGCACGATTCCGGGTAAAATCGTTCCGGTCAGTTCGGCGCGGCTCATCCCCACCGTGTCGAGCAGGGCGGCATTGACGTCAAGGATGCGGCCATCGGCATCGGCCCGACATTTGCCCAGCGGCGAAAGGTCGAACATCGCCTGCAACGTCGCCTCGAAGCGGCGGATTTCGGTCAGGTCGGTGTTGGTGCCCGACATCCTGAGCGCCCGGCCCGAGACGTCGCGCAGGATATAACCCCGCATCAGGATGGGCAGGTAATGGCCGCTGGCATGACAGAGTTGGATTTCGATCTGGACGGTGGTCAGGTCCGAGGCCAAGCTTTGCGCCAGGTCGGCACGTACCCGGTCCAGATCGTCGGAATGAATCCGGTTCCACCATATTTCAGGCGAGCCGCGACTGCCCTTGGGCGGGTGGCCCAGCATTTCCCACCAGCGCGGCGAGACATAAAGCTCGTCGAGCAGAATGTCCCAGTCCCACCAACCGTCATTGGCACCGCGCAGCACCATGTCGAGCCGCTCGGCATGGGCGCGAACCTCGGCGTGGGCTTCTTCCAGGGCCCGGATCGCCGCCTCGCGTTCGGCCCAATTGCGCCGGACCGCCAGTGTTAGCAGCAGCGACAGGGCGACGAACGCCGCGGTGAGGAGCCCGATCCGCATCCCTTCGGCACGCCAGGGCTTTAGGAAAACCTCGTCGGCGATCCCGACGCTGAAGAACAGCGGCTGATTCGGGACCTTGCGCAGGTATGAGGTGCGCATGTTGCCGTCGATCCGCGACAGAAGGTGAATCGGAGCGGCTTCGGTGTCGGTTTCGATCAGGGCGCGGGTTTCGTCCGAGGTGGCGGTGGTGATCGCGGCCCCCTCCATCGTCGGAGGCTCCGGGTACCGGGCGATGAATTCCATCTTCCGGTTGATCAGCGAGATGTGCATGCCGGGATCGGGATGGGTGGCGGCGAACAATTCGGTCAGATAGCCGGACGGCAGGATCGCGATGACGGCTCCGCCAAATCCGCCGTCAGGGCGGTCGATCCGGTAGCCCAGCAGTAACAGGCGTTGTTGGCGATTTTGGTCGCTGACCGGGCGCGAGACCGTCAGTCCGGCAGCCGCTTCATCACGCAGATGGGCAAAGAAGGCCATTTCGCCGATCGAGAGCGGCAATTCCAGGCTTGCGCCGGTCGAGGACAGCACCCGTCGTCCCACCGGATCGACCAGACTGATTTCGGCAAGGCCCGCGACCCGGGTGCGATGGCGATCAAGGAAGGTGCGCAACGCCGCCGGGTCGGTCGGTTTGGTTGCGCCCCCGTCGCGGGCCGCTTCGTCGGCGATCGTCTGGAGTTCAAGGCTGACACGGCGGATGTAATGGTCAACCTCGTTGGCGAGGATTCCCGACAGCATCCGGGCCGACGCCTGCGCCGCCTCGCGGCGGCCAGTCAGGTCGAGGTGGATCGTCACGGCGGCTAATCCGATGACAACCAGATTCACCAAGACCACGGCGGCAATAAGCCAGCGGGGACGTTGCATGTGATGGGATATTGCTGGAGGCAGCAATTTGATCTCGCCCCCGGTCAACCATAGGTTTTTTCGGAAACGAGACTATTCCTCCCGCAGCGGGCTGGCAAGGGTGGGCTCTCCACTTCGGGATTCCGTGTTTTTTCTTCCCGTCGGGGGGCGGTCGCGGTAATGATTCCCCAAGGATCCAGGATGGGAGGACAAAGTGGAATCGGGGCGAGCGACACGCGACGACACGGACGGTCTGATCTGGCTGAAACCCAGCGGCGCGCCGGTGTCCTGCGTGGAGAAGATCAAGGTCTTAAACGAGAATTTCGTCGAACTGAAAAGTCTGGCGCATGACGCGCTGGAAGATGCGCTGATCCTCGGATGCAGTGCCGAGCAGTTTCGCCAGATCCTTCATGACATGGTCGACAGCCTGACCAGTTCGATCAAGGAAAGCTCGGACTAGTCAACCCTTGCCATTATGGTCGATCAGCGCGGCGCGGGCGTCGGCCAATTCGTGCCCCATCGATCGTATCGTGGCCAGCATCGACAGGATCAGGGTCGATAGCCCCTCGGGGGCCTGATCCATCATCGACCGGATCGCCTGTTTGGTCAGGACCAGACAGACGACATCGCTTTCGGCAATTGCCCCGGCCATGCGCGGCGAATCGTCCATCATCGACATTTCGCCGAACACCTGGAACGGATGAACGGTGCCCAGGGTGATCCGCCGTCCGGCGACGGTCTTGAAAATCCGGACCGCGCCCTGGTGGAGCAGATAGGCTTCGTCTCCGGCTTCGCCCTCGCGAAAGATCACCGTTCCCCGCGCAAAGCTCCGCCGTTCCGCTCCGCCGCCGCTTTTGTCCGCCATCATGCCCCTCGTTCCGTCCGGTCGTCGTCCTTAAATGCAGCATAACATCGCCTCGGATTGATCGAACCTGCGATTCGGCCTTGACGGCCCGGCTCGACCACCGTAAAAACGCGGCTTCCTCCGGCACAGCCTGATCGATTACGGTCGGGCGTGGGCCGGCGCCCGTATTCTAGCGAGGATTTTCGACATGGCACGTCGCTGCGCCATCACCGGCAAGGGCGTTCTGACCGGCAACAACGTCAGCCACGCCAACAACAAGTCCCGGCGGCGGTTCCTGCCCAATCTCCAGGAAGTGTCGCTCCTGTCCGACGCCCTGAACCAGACCGTTCGTCTGCGTCTGTGCACCAATGGGCTGAAGACCGTCGAGCATAACGGCGGCATCGACGCCTATCTGCTTTCGGTGACCGATTCCAAGCTGCCCGAGGACGCGCGTCGCCTGAAGCGTCGCATTCAGCGCGCTCTGGCGAACAAGCCGGTTGCCGCCTAACCGGATTTCCGGTTTCGCGAAAGTTTGAAAGAGGGTTCGCTCCGGCGAGCCCTCTTTTCGCGTGTCTGGCGCTTGGAGACGGGGGGGCGGGCAAGGGGATACCATCAGCGTCTTTGGCGCCGATACCTGAAGACGAACGGACGACGGAAACGGTCGGGCCGGGACGTCAGGCCCGCCTGGATCGGGGCGGTGGTCGGGAGGGGCGGTGTCTTACGCCCGCAATTCCATCTGGATCGGCCCCTGTTCGCGGCCGTGGATGAACTGATCGACGAAGGGATTGCCCGAGGATTCGATATCCTTGGCCGGGCCAACCCAGATCAATTGCCCTTTGTAGAGCATCGCGATGCGGTCGGCGATCTTACGGGCGCTGGCCATGTCGTGGGTGATCGACAGCGCGGTCGCCCCCATGTCCTTGACGCATTTGACGATCAGGCTGTTGATGACGTCGGCCATGATCGGATCGAGGCCGGTGGTCGGCTCGTCGAAAAAGATGATCTCGGGATTGGTGGCAATGGCGCGGGCCAGCGCGACGCGCTTTTGCATGCCCCCCGACAGTTCCGACGGGAACAGGTTGCCCGACGCCGCCGACAGCCCAACCTGGGCCAGTCTGTCAAAGGCGATGTCGCGGGCCTTGGCGCGGGCCATCCGCTGGCCCTGGATCAGGCCGAACGCGACGTTCTCCCACACCTTCAGCGAGTCGAACAGCGCGCCGCCCTGGAACAGCATCCCGAACTTGCGCATCACCTGATCGCGCTCGCGGGCGCGGATGCCGACGACTTCTTCGCCATCGATCCGGATCGAGCCGCGCTCGGGCCGCAGCAGGCCCAGAATGCATTTCAGCATCACCGACTTGCCGGTGCCGGAGCCACCGATCACCACCACGGATTCGCCGCGGGCGACCGATAGGTCGATCCCATCCAGCACGACCTTGGGGCCGAACGATTTGTGCAGGTCGGTCAGAACGATCTTGGGCGGAACAGAGGTCACCGGGTACGCCTCACTGGCCGAAGAACAGGGCGGTGATCAGACTAATT
>NZ_AQPH01000102.1 GCF_000442515.1 Magnetospirillum fulvum MGU-K5
GGGCATGACGGTTGGGGCTGGCAGAGCGTGGCGAGGCGCTGAATAGCGCAGAAATCCCAATGGAAGACTCTCTATTTGGGATTTCTGCGCTATTCGCCTGATCGAGGTTCCGATCAGATCGAGGATGTCCGTTGGGGCAGAAAGGATAGCACCGATGTCGGCAGGCTCATCAACACCGTCAGGTCGCACGAATTTCTGGGAACTCCCCGAGGCAGAGCAACTGAAGACACTGAGAACGTTGCACGCGATGGCGGAAAAGGCTCTGGAGACGGCGGCAGCGCAGTCGGTCGCCCGGATGCGGGCGGGCGCAGCACAGCCGGTGCCCTCAGACAGCGAGCCGGTGAAGGCGGACCCGATGGCGACCGAGGTGGGGAGCCGAACCGATCAGGCGTGACACCGCCGCCTCTGGTCGATCAGGCGAGGCTTGCCCTCCTGCCGCAGCAACCGTCCTCGCGGAGTACCGCCCCGGCGCTCGAAGATCGCCGCCTCTCTTTTGAGCCATTACAAAAATATCATCCCCGCGCCACGATGCGGTAACCCGGCTGCTGGCATTTTATCACCACAAGCTTCTGAGCCTCAGCCACTCACAAGTCTTCCTTCGGATCCAAGCGCGAACTTCCCCCCAAGATCGCGTTCCCCTCGAAAGCCCCCCGCACCACCCCCCCGGTGTGGGGGTTTTTCGTTCAGGATGGAAATCAGGGCACCCAATCTATCCATTGACGTCCGAATTATTGTAGCCGGGTACGGTTTATAGTGGCTCATTGGTGCCATCCTAACTCAGTTGCGCAATGCGCCAAATGGCAGTGGCCTGGGCTGCCAACCATTTTTGATGGTTGGCGATCCGCTCGGGCGTCCACTCTGCGTTGTCGTTAGCCAGCTTCTGTGTAATCAAGAAACCGCTTTTCTGATAGGTCTCCCGCTTCTGAGTGTATTCGACCGTGCCCAGATCGCGATTTGCGCCTGAGTGTAAAAGCGTCATATTACCGAGCCGATACACCAGCGCATCCGCATCATCATTGCTAAACCCGCCCCAGCCGTCTGGCGCGTTCTGCGGGAGTATGTGCTCGATGTTAAACGCGTCGCTAGCAAATTCGTAATCCTGACCAGAAACGTGCTTTTCAAGAGCGCACAGTATAAGACGAACCACTCGGTTGTTACGTGAGTCCGTAGTGCGGATGGCCTTTTCGGAAAAGGCTGCTCGAAACGCTGTATCGTCTGGGTAGATGCTGCGCAAGGCCTGTAGAACTGGGCCGAGATTGTTTAATTCCCTCTTGGCGAGGCGCTCGGCGACATCATTATACTTCCGCTCCTGCTCGGCGGTACTGTATGAGCCGATGACGTTGAACCGCATGGAAATAACAACCGTTGCACGCAGAAGCCCTGTGAAGTCAGGCGCGTCGAAGATGCGCTTGGCCGCCAGCAACAGGGGGAACGGCTGACGTACCCGGAAGGTTTTCAGCCCTCCTGCATATTTCTTGTCTTCCTGAGACCATTCGGAGGGCTCCGGCGAGGACAGGGCTAGATAGGTGTCGAGATCCTCTTCCATATCGCGCAACAACTGGAACACCGACTCGGGTGTGCTGACCTGCGCACGAATCGTTTTGAAAAGATCGGCTTGGCGCGAGAAATTTCGGCGGCTGTTCCAGTGCACACGCAGGAAGTCGGGGAAATTCTCCGACTGAAGACGCCCGACAATCGCCTCCCATCGGTCTTCGAGGTTTCGAAGTTCGTGGTCGGTCTCGCCCCCCCGGTCGAGCACCGAGAACAGGTAGTTCTTGAGAAGGTCGGTCGCTGAAAGGCGCACTCCACGCGCGTTGAGCGTCTCGAACACCTTGTAGGCATTCAGCTCATCGGTAACTGTGATCACCGTGAAGAACAAGCGGTCGCTGATGTCCTCTACAAGCTTTGCCAGCCGCATGCCCTCGTTGCCGGTAGTGGATTTCAGATAGGTAGCCACCTGCTTGTCGAACCATTCGAAGGCTTTGCGCAACAGGTGCTCGGAGGCGCGAAAGCCGCGCTGTGGCAGGTGTCCGAGCGGCACAAGGTACGTCTGAAAATAGTGGTTATTGTTCCGGTTAAGGGTCAGTTTTGGGCGTGCGACCAACGTGACCGGGTCTAAGTAACCGACATAGGTCTGGCGGATCTGGTCCAAGCGCCGCTTATTCGGCTCGGCATCATTATCTGCGTCAATCAGTCGTTGAATGTTCTTGAGAATGGCGAGCACGATAACGCTGATTGTCGTCAGCCGTTGCTGGCCATCAATGACGTCAAAAGTCTTGTCGTCAGCCGACTGCAAAACCAAGTACCCCATGTAGTGTGAGCTCTCGCCATCGGCCTTGAGCGTGCCCAGGAGGTCCATCCACAGGTCTTCCCATTCCTCATTGGACCAACTGTAGTCGCGCTGAAACCGGGGTATGCGGTACGTCAAACCGTTGCCGATCAGTTTCCTGAACGTGTTGTTCTCGGTCTTGAAGTTGGTTGCAGCCATGACTTGCTCCGTTTCGTCGTTCGGTGACGCCGTAGCGCCCCCATCCCGTAGTCATTCGGTCAGCCCCCGAGCGCGGCGAGCTTTGCCTCCATCTGCTTTACCTCGGCGTTGATTTCGTCGAGATTGATGCCGAAGTCAGACCTGACCGCCACCATGTTGTCGAGAATCTCGAACCGCCCGATGTAGGGTGTGCCGACGATCTCGACGCATGTCGGGAAGAATGTCCACACACATTGCTCCCCTGCCACACCCAGCAGCCTACGACATTCCCGCCCCAGCTACACCCCCGCCATCGCCCCTTCAGGGAACAGCCGGGCGAACAACGCGACACGCGGAACCCTGGCGCGGTCGGGATCGATCCGGCCTCTGTGATGCCAGTCCGCAAAGCGTTCGCATGCCCGGCCATCGGCGCAGAGCTGACGATGCCTGCACGGCTCGCAGGGGCAAGGCCCGTCATGGCCCAGAATGTTGCTGTGGATGGATGTGGCCATTATTGATCCCCTCCCACCAGCCGCACCCCAGGACCGCCGCTGCCCTGATAGTCCCCAGCCGGGATGAAGGCGATGCCTGCTGATTCCAGGGCGGTGCGGATCGTCTCCACTGTCCTTCGTTGCATGCTCTCGCCCCGCTCTAGGCGGGTGATGGTGTTGGGCGACACATCTGCTTTTTCGGCCAGTTCGCGTACACCGAGACCGAGTCCAGCACGCGCCATTTTGCATTGTTCGGGTGTCATATCGCCTCTCTAGTCACCGTGTAACTAATTAGGTGTTGCGTCACCATAACTAGTTTGGTACAAGGTAACTAGTTAGTTGCCAAAATGCAATGCCTGGGCGTAGGCCTGCCGCGCCTGTTCGCTGAGGCACGGAAGCCCGCCCGCCGTCGCCGCCAGCATCGGACATCAGGACAGCGTTCGCTGTCACCGCACGTATGGCCCGGCGGGGCTCAACATCATCAGGAAGGCTCGAAGACATGACCTCGTCGAATCTGAACACCACGTCCAGTACCCTGACCGCCGCCCGGCTCGCGGCAACCCTGGTCAATGAGGGCCGCACCGCTGAAGAGGATGGCCGCCACCCCGCAGCCGCCGATCTATACGCTGCCGCGCTGGACACGGCGGGCACCATCACCGAGCTGCCGGTGTCGACCAATGCCGAAGCTGCCGCCGTGGCCATGCACGCCCTGGCGCAGCTTCGCGGGCTGGACGGCATGGAGATTCACAACAAGGAAGGCAGGGCGCTGCTCGCGGCGAGCCTCGCTCGGGCCGATGCTGGGATAGCGGCGGTGATGCGGTTCCTGGCGAGGCAGGCCCGTGTCGATCTGTCCGAGTTGGGCTGTGGCTATTTCATCGGTGACGGCTGGCAGGGCATCGCCGCCGCCTGATCGCAGAGCATCGCGTTACAGGAACCCTCGCCGGGAAACTGGCGGGGGTTTCTTTTTGTCCGTAGCCGTCCACCTCAGACCACCCCCCACCGAATGTTTTTGCCACTGTGATGCCACTTGAGCCTTTTTCCCGTCTTCGAAAAACCAAGAAAAAACCCCGGAAACACTAGGTTTCCGGGGCAAAGTCAAACAGGGAGGCTTCACGTCTAGGAGACGTAGGGATCCAAAGACCCCCAACCCGGACACGGGGTCCGGGAACGAGACGGTGGAAGATCCACCGAAACTCTAAAACCGACTGCAACGCAGTAAGTTATCGTTTGTATCTAAGGCAAGTCGACGTCGCCAACCATTCCAAATATATCGGCCTGGGCATGCGGATATCGCATAACTCAAGCAAAATGAAAATCTGGCCCCGACGTCTTTAGTGCGATTCCGCGATTTTTGTTAAAAGGAAATCGCGGAATGCGGTAATCCGTCGCGAATGACGCAGTTCCTCGGGATAGACAAAGTAGGCATCAAACTTTGGCCCGGCGAGTTCGGGCAGCACCCGGACCAGATTGTCGGACGGGTTGATCATGTAATCTGGCATCGCCCCCAGGCCCAGCCCGCTTTTGACGGCGCGGAAGATGCCATAGATGTTGTTGACCTCCAGCACCGGACGGCGCGGCCGGTCGGGCGAGGCCCCGGATTCTAACAGCCAATTGACGTTGGCGACCGGCGCCGACACCCGCGCATCCTCGCCGAACACGATGATCCGGTGATGGTCGAGATCGGCGGGGCTCTGCGGCTTGCCGAATTCGTTGATATATTCGGGCGAGGCGAACACGCTGTAGCTCATCGTCAACAGATGACGCTGGACCAGATCGGGCTGGCGCGGCGGCATCATCCGGATCGCGACATCGGCTTCGCGCATCGCCAGATCGAGTTCGCCGTCATACAGAACCAGCGACACCGCGATATCGGGATAGAGATCAAGGAAGTCCTTGATCCGGGGCGTCAGCCACAACGACCCGAAGGCGACGGTGGTGGTGATCTTCAGCGGACCCTGGGCGCGTTCGCGACTTTCGGTCAGCAGCGCCTCGGTCATCGCCAGTTTGGAAAACACGTCTCGGGCGGTTTTGTAGAGCAATTCGCCCTGTTCGGTCAGAATCAACCCCCGCGCATGGCGGTGGAACAGCGGCAGATTGAGGCTTTCCTCCAGCGCGCTGATCTGTCGGCTGACGGCGGACTGGCTCAGGTTGAGCACCTCCCCGGCATGCGTGAAGCTACCGGCTTCGGCGACGGCATGAAAAACCCTCAGCTTGTCCCAGTCCATGGCGACGCGACAACTCCTCCCGGCAGGGACTTTGGACAAAGCCCCCGAGCCCCGTTCCCCGCCTTCCGTCGCGGACCACGGGGGCCGAAAGACGGAATGGGGGCACGAGGCGATGGTATTATGGGCCGATTAAGCGGCGTCGAGGTCAGCCCCCGGCCACGATACCGCTCAATCCCCGTTGCCCTACTGTGCCGCAGCTAATCAATTATGTCCATGCAGGGCGAGAAAGCGTTCCGCTTCCAATGCCGCCATGCAGCCGGTTCCGGCGGCGGTGACCGCCTGACGATAGATTTTGTCCTGCACATCGCCCGCCGCGAACACGCCGGGGATGTTGGTCGCGGTCGAGCCGGGAACGGTGACAAGGTAGCCTTCGTCGTCCATCGTCAACGCGCCGGTGAACAGGCCGGTGTTGGGGGTATGGCCAATCGCGACGAACACGCCATCGACCGCAAGGTCACTGATCGCGCCGGTCTTGACGTTCTTCAGCCGGACCCCGGTGACCGAAGTCGGCTGCTCGGTGCCGACGATCTCGTCCACGACGCTGTCCCACACCACGTTGATCTTGGGGTTGGCGAACAGGCGTTCCTGGGCGATCCGTTCGGCGCGCAGGCTGTCGCGGCGATGGATCAGCGTCACCTTCGAGGCGATGCCGGACAGATAGATCGCCTCTTCCACCGCCGAATTGCCGCCGCCGATCACCGCGACCTCGCGGCCCCGGAAGAAGAAGCCGTCGCAGGTGGCGCAGGCGGAAACGCCAAAGCCCGAGAATTTCTTCTCGCTGTCGATTCCCAGCCAGCGCGCGGTCGCTCCGGTGCAAATGATCACGGTATCACCGGAATAGGTGTCGCCGGAATCCCCCACCGCCTGGAACGGGCGCTTGGTCAGGTCGATCGAGACGATCAGATCGTCCTTGAACTTGGTGCCGACATGCTCGGCCTGCTGCTGCATCTGCTCCATCAGCCACGGACCCTGAACCGCCTCAGCAAAGCCGGGGAAGTTCTCGACATCGGTGGTGATGGTCAACTGACCGCCCGGCTGCAATCCGGCGACCAGCATCGGTTCGAGATTGGCACGCGCCGCATAGATCGCGGCGGTGCAGCCCGCCGGACCAGAGCCGAGGATAAGGACCTTGCTGTGATGGTGCGCCATGGACTTCCGTTCCCGCCCGTTTAATCTCGATTGAAGCTGTCAGCATACGAAGGGGGCGCGCCGCCGACAAGCGGCTCGCCCCACCCGTGATTAGAGTTCGGCGCCGTGGTTGGCGAGATAATCAGCCACGCCCTTGGAATCCGCCTTCATCCCGGCCTTGCCCTTGACCCAGCCGGCCGGGCACACCTCGCCATGCTCTTCATGGAACTGAAGGGCATCGACCAGACGCAGCGCCTCATCGACATTGCGGCCGAGCGGCAGGTTGTTGACGTGCTGGGACTGCACCACCCCGTCCTTATCGATCAGGAAGGTGCCGCGCAGGGCGACGCCACCCGGCAGCAGCACGCCGTAATCGCGGGCGATCTGCTTGGTCAGATCGGCGACCAGCGGGAAACGGACCTGGCCCAGGCCGCCCTTTGCCACCGGGGTATTGCGCCAGGCGAGGTGAGTGAATTGGGAATCGACGCTGACCGCGATCAGCTTGGTGTTGCGCTCGGCAAAGGCCTCGGCGCGATGATCGTGGGCGAGGATTTCCGACGGGCAGACGAAGGTGAAATCGAGCGGGTAGAAAAAGAGAACCCCATAAGAGCCCTTCAGGTACGACTTCAGATTGAACGCTTCGTCGATCTCGTTATCGGGCAGCACCGCGGCGGCGGTGAAATCGGGGGCGGGGTGGCCGACCAGGACGGACGGTGCAGCGATCGCTTCGGACATTCGTGGGTCTCCCTCGGTTGGGCTGAATGAAACCTGATGCCATGCAGATTATACGGTCTTTCGGCGGTGCGCAATATGGAATGATTATAACTCAAGATTAGGCTGCAACCCCCACCGCTCAGTGGGATTGGCGGTCCCGCGGACGCAGCAATATCAGAGATGCTTGCCAGCCGCGCGGCGACAGTCCATCTATTGCGGGTCTTTCGGCGCATCAGAAACGGGCAGAAACCATGGATCTTCTTTTCTCTTCCGGCGGCTCCAAGGCGGGACGACCCGGAGCGGCCGATGGCCAGGATCTTATTAAGGAAGGCAGCACCGCCAGCTTCCGCGCCGACGTGATCGAAGCGTCGATGAAGGCGGTGGTGCTGGTCGATTTCTGGGCACCCTGGTGCGGTCCGTGCAAACAATTGGGGCCGGCACTGGAAAAAGTGGTGCGCGAGGCCAAGGGCGCGGCCCGTCTGGTCAAGATCAACGTCGATGCCAACCAACAACTGGCGGCCCAGCTTCGGGTCCAGTCGGTGCCGATGGTCTATGCCTTCAAGGGCGGCCGCCCCGTCGATGCCTTCACCGGCGCCTTGCCGGAAAGCGAGTTGCGCGCCTTCCTCTCGGCGCTGACCGGCCCCCTTGCCCCCGATCTCGGCGAGATCGTCGCCGAGGCACGCACCCTGTTAAACCAGGGCGACGCCGATAACGCGATCGCGCTGTTTCAGCAGGTGCTGGAAGCCGAGGCGGAGCACCCCGCCGCCCTGGCCGGATTGCTGCGCTGCCTGATCGCAATGGGAGAAAATGCCGAGGCAGGGGAAATCCTTGCCGGGTTGTCGCCCGAATTGACCCGCAATTCCGAGATTGCCGCTGTCGCCACCGCGCTGGAATTGGCCCGTCGGGCGGCGGAGATCGGCGAGACCGAGGGCTTGCGCCAGCGGGTCGACGCCAATCCCGACGATCATCAGGCCCGGTTCGATCTCGCCCTGGCTTGTTTCGCCGCCAATCAGCCCGAAGCGGCGATCGATGCGTTGCTGGAGTTGTTCCGCCGCGACCGCACCTGGAACGACGGCGCCGCCCGCGCCGAACTGATCAAACTGTTCGAGGCCCTGGGCTCGGGGCATCCGGCGGTGTCGTCGGGACGGCGGCGGTTATCGTCGCTGATGTTTTCATGATGGCGCGGGCCGGTCTCCCTCCCCTCCCCGCCGTGGTGCC
>NZ_AQPH01000103.1 GCF_000442515.1 Magnetospirillum fulvum MGU-K5
ATTGATCATTGATGCGAATGCTGTGCTGGCCGATGCGATCGCGTTGCAGCGCCTCAAGATGGTTGTTCGGCGGAACCTTCAGATCATCCAGACGCTTGGCGTTGTTCAGCATTCGCAGCTTACGCAATGCGGTTTTCTGGATGTCTTGGGGCAGCTTGCGGCTGAGATTGCCGTGCCACACCAATTCCGTCTGTTTGCAGGCGAAATCAACGATCATGAGATGACCCTAACGCTCCTCATTTTATAACGCAAGACGTTATGCGTTATGCGTTATGGTGCCGATCGAGCGGGCCACTGATACCGTGTTCAGCCGATGCTCTCCGGAACAGCCTATTCCTCGTCGCGCGCGGCCTCGGCTGATTCGGCCATCACCATCCGCCAGAAATCGGGCCAGCCCTCTTCGCGTAAGGTCAGCTCGATCGTCTCGCCCTGATACCGCTCGACGATCGGGGTGAGGACGATCTCGGAGAGCAGATGCTGGAACATCAGCCGGGTGCGCTTGACGTCGCGCCTCATTTCGACCGACTGCACCGCCCGGGCCAGGATGGTGCGGATCGTCGCCTCGTTGGGGAGAGGCGGCAGCGGGTCGGTCGGCGTGTCGAGGCGGAGTCGATTCAGCTCCTCCTGAAGCGCCAGGGCGCGCTGGGTGGCGCTTTCGGCATTGATGCCGCGCTCGATCGCTTCGACCAGACGGTCGAGACGGGCGACGATATCGGCTTCGGAGCGGCGTAGCTCCTTGCGCCGCTCCAGTTCCGCCCCAAACGCCGCGACGAACCGGGGGCGGAAATCGGCCCCGGTCCTGATGCGGAAATACAGGGCGGCAAAGGTCTTCTCCAGCAACACCGGCTCCCGCGTCCCCCGCGCATTGCGGCAGGTGGCGTAATAGCGGTGGTTCGAGCAGAGATAGCGGCCATTGTTGGCGATCGATTTCGGCCCGCCGCAGCAGCCGCATTTGACCCATCCGGTCAGGGCGTGCTGGTTGTGCGATGTGAGAATGCGGGGCTGTGGCGGGGCTGTCTCTTTCTTGCTGCGGGCGCGATCGATCTTGCGCACCTTGCGCCAAGTCTCGTCGTCGATGATGCGCAGGTGGGGCGCGTCGATCCTGATCCACGCCTCGGGCGGGTTCGAGATCACCTTGCGCTTCCCGGTGGACGGATCGCGCAGGACGTAACAGCGATTGCCGATCGTCTTGCCGAGATAGGCTTCGTTGCGCAGGATACCGCCCTGGCGCTTGAAGCCGTTGGTCAACGAGGCCACCCGCCACACCCCACCGTTCGCCGAAGGGATGCCGTCGCGGTTGAGCCCGGCGACGATGGTCTTCAGCGGCACCCCGTCGGCACATTCCTGGAAAATACGGCGGACGATGGCGGCTTCTGCCTCGTCAATCTCGCGCACGCCGTTGACGTTGCGTCCCTTCTCGTCCACCACGCCTCGCACGACCTTGTAGCCGTAGGGACAGGGCGAAATGGCATAGCCAGCGGTGACGCGGGCCCGCAGTCCGCGCCGGACCTTGGCTTTCAGGTCACGCAGGAACAAGGCGTTCATCGTCCCTTTGAGGCCGATATGGAGTTCGGAGACGCGGCCCTCATGCGCGGTCAAAATCCCCACGCCGTGAAAGACGAGGGTCTCGTGGATCCCGGCAATGTCCTTCAACGAGCGGGACAGGCGGTCGAGGCCCTCGGCAACGACTAGGTCAATCCGCCCGGCCTTGGCCGCCGTCAGCAGACGCAGGAAGCCGGGCCGGTCGGTCGTCGCGCCGGAGATCGCCGCGTCGGAGAACACCAGCGCCCGATCCGGATCGACCTTGAGTTGATCGGCGATGAGGTTTCGACACAAGGCGACCTGATCATCAACCGAAGATGGGTTTTGGATGTCGGTTGAATAGCGGGCGTAGATGGCGATGCGAGAGGGGGTTGTCGAGTTCATCGGCGAAGGTTATGGGCCAATGAAGCCGAAATCAACTTGGTTCCAGGTGCGACTAACCAAAGATTATATCGGAAATTACGTATTTGGTTGTTTCACGAAGATTCACGATCTTTCATGAAGTTTAACGATCATTCCACGAACTTTCACCTGTCGTGTTTGGGCAGGATAGGCGTGGTGGGCCCACCACGCGTCGCCCCTTGGGGGCTCTGGGCTTATTCGCACCCTTCGGGTGCTCAACGCGATGACGGCGAGGTTTGAACCGCCCCGGATTTGCCGGAGGCCGTTTGGTTTGAGTTACGCTGCTATAGGCTTTTGGTCGATCATGGCGTAGTAGCGTTCCTCGGCTTCGGCGGGCGGGATGTAGCCGATGGGCTCCATGATCCGCCGATTGTTGAGCCAGTCCACCCATTCCAGGGTGGCGAATTCCACCGCCTCGAACGACCGCCACGGACCGCGCCGATGGATGACCTCCGCCGTGTAGAGGCCGTTGATGGTTTCCGCCAGGGCGTTGCCGTAGGAATCACTGACGCTGCCGACAGAGGGTTCAATTCCAGCCTCGGCCAGGCGTTCGGTGTACTTGATGCTGACGTATTGGCTGCCGCGATCGCTTTGGTGGGCCAGGCCGCCGCCCTGAACGGCGTGCAGGGCCAGCTCAAGAGCATCGAGGACGAAGCCTGCATGGGCGGTCCGGGACACCCGCCAGCCGACGATACGCCGGGCGAAGGCGACATAGACGCAGCCCCCACGTCGTCACATAGGTGAAGTCGGACAGCCACTCTCTGTTGGGGGAGGGCGCCGAACTGACGGTTCACCCGATCCAACGGGCACGGCGGGCCGCGTCATGGCCTTCCCGAGCCAATTGGCGCCAGACCTTGCGCGCCCCATAGATCTGGAAGTTCTCATCGAACACACGGCGCCCGTCCACTTGCAGTGCAGTATCCCGACGGGACGGGACCGCATCGATAGCTTGGCCGTGCTGGCACGACCGGCGATGTGGGCGTGGTAGGTGGACGGGGCGATCGGCAACACTTTGCCGATCGGCTCGCCCCCACGCACCGTGTGGTGCTCGTCGGTGAAGGCAATCATGGCTTGAACCGGCGGTCTGGCTCCGCCATCGCAAAATATACTGGAGCCTTGCGCAAGATCTTGTTCGCCTGCAGAAGCTTACGGTCCTCACGTTCAAGCGCCATCAGCCGATCTTTCCCGCGATCGAAACAACCACCGCCCACAGCGCGACGGATGACCCTTCTCATGGTCCAAGACCATCCGAACCGCGCGGGACCGCACCGTCGGGGGGGAGGGGGGGGGGATTTGTTCGGCGTCTTGCTCGTCACGCTCTGCCTTCTTAGAAGTTGAGGCCTTTGGCAAACCTGGGGCAGTTCAATTGGACGATCCCTGCAACCTGCAACCAGACCGTCATCGATCACGCAATTTCACCCTCCTTCATACGTATACACTACCGGTGAATCTCTGTCGCTCCGACCAAGCTCCTGCCGGTGCGAGCCGACTTATGCAACCAATCTTCTAAGTGGTTCAAAGATTGCGCTTTCGCGCTATTATACGCTCAGAACGCGATCAAGAGGGTAGCGGCATGGAACCGTGTGATCTTTCTCGCCTGAATCCTGGGGCTTTTGAGAGGCTCGTTCGAGCGCTTTGCTTCGCCCAGTTTGGTCCTGGTGGAACCGTATTCTCTCCCGGACCGGACGGCGGTCGAGACTTCACCCACGAGGGTGTCGTACCCGGCTATGAATCGCGGAAATGGAACGGGTATCTCGTCGTACAGGCCAAATTTTGCCTTTCGCCAAAGGGAGGCATTGAGGACGCGAAATGGCTGATAAAACAACTAAAGGGAGAGGAAGGTAAATATAAAAAGAATTTGTCAATATTGAGGAAGCCTCAATATTACATTATTGCAACTAATATAAATCTTTCGGGGGCGGATGGAATTTCCTCAGAAGGAGCTAAAAGAAATGGCGGCCACACAAAGGTGTCTTCATTTATTGATGATTGGAAGAAATCGATTGGAATATTAGATTTTGATATTTGGCCTCGGGACAAAATAATTGATCTATTGTCAGGAAATGAGTGCGTGCGTCGAACTTATGCCGCCTGGGTAACTCCCGGGGACGTGCTGACTGAGGTGCTTTCGCAATTACAGTCTAGACAGAAAAATTTTGGCGCGATCATCCGCAGATCACTAAAAACCTCACTACGGAGAGATCAGTTCGCACGTCTCAAGGATGCTGGAAGTGTTTCTGATGGACAGGTGCGAACCAGCCAAGTTTTTGTCGACCTACCCGTCGTTGAGTTGCAATATAATAAAATACAACAGAATTTAGTATCCGCATTAATTGATAGATCAAAAAATGTTCACGCTAATGAGCTTCCTGAAAATGATGAAATTGGCGACAATGCAAGTGAATATCAATCTAAAAATAAAATAGTTTTACTTGGCGGTCCAGGTCAGGGAAAGTCAACGGCAACTTTATTTTTTTCTCAACTTTTGAGGGCTTTTTCAATTATTCGAGACAGCTCTTACAAGCATGACGACAATATCAAAATTCTTGTTCCAGAGATAATTGATCGTGCACGGAAGGAAGGGATATCCACTGAAGTCCCTCTTCGATATCCCGTCCACGTGATCCTGCCAAGGTTTGCTGACGCCATCAGCGCCGCAAAGGAAAAGGGTGAGGACCCACCGTCCCTTCTTGCGCACATTTCCGAGAATTTGTCGAAAACATCAGACGGCACTATTGATAGAGACGATCTTCGCGCATGGTTGGCTAGTTATCCTTGGTTGGTTGTGCTTGACGGGCTCGATGAAGTCCCCCCATCCGGCGAGCGAGAGGCCGTGATTGATGGAATCAAAGGCTTTATCTCTGAAATTGCAGATGCAAATGCAGATGTCCTCCTGATCGTCACCACTCGCCCTCAGGGCTATAATGACGACCTCGATAAGCGGTCCTGGGAGCACTGGAACCTTGCCGACCTCCCGGCTGAACGAGCGCTCGCCTATGCAGAGGCCTTAGGCCAAGCACAGTATCCCGACGACATTGAACGGCGTGAGTACATTTCAGATCGCTTGTTACGAGCGAGTAAGCAAGCAGCAACATCACGACTAATGAAGAGCCCGCTTCAAGTCACAATTTTACATTTAATTGTCGATACTGGCGGCAGCATACCAGCTGCTAGGTGGGCTTTATTTAATGAATATTTTGACGTTCTCAAGAGGCGTGAAAAATCAAAAGGCGGAGAAACGCAGAGAGCGTTAGAGAAGAACCTGTCGCATATTGGCCCAATCCATCAAAGAGCAGGCCTTGTTCTTCAGATAAACAGCGAGAAAAGAGGTAGTGCCAACTCGGCTTTAAATGAAGAAAATTTTAAATTACTTCTCAGAAACTATCTCTTATCAGAGGGTTATGAGGGGGAGGCTCTGGAATGCCGGGTGAAAGAACTTACTCACCTTGCGCTTCATCGACTTGTTCTCTTATCAGCTCGCGAGGAGGGGAGCATTAGCTTCGACGTCCGCTCGCTTCAGGAATATATGGCGGCGGCCGCGCTTACATCTGGTGAGCATGACATAATGGAAAAGCGCCTACTTCATATCACCGGAAAGGCGCATTGGCAGCACGTTTTTCTAATCGCAGCGAGCAGGTGTTTCGCTGAAGATGCATTTCATCATCGTCGATCCTCGGTTATCAGCATCGCTCGTCAAATGGAGGCGTTTGGCGCAGACAAGATCGTTAGGAATGGCGCGAAGTTGGCGCTGGAGCTGTTCTTGGATGGGATCGGTGCTGACCACCCTAACTATCGAAGAACTCTTTGCTCACACGCCATAGAATTGCTTGAGCTTGGTGAAGCTAATATTGATGTACGTCTCGTAAAGCTTTGCGAACCGGAAACAGAGCAACTTATTAATGATTATATAGTTGAAAAAATTTGCCAAAAATCTCCAAGCAGTTTGGCCGCCTGGAAATTTCTCGTAATGATCGCTGGCTCGGGTAACGATAATTTTACGCACCTGATTGGTCGGCTTTGGCCAGAATCACAAGAAGATGCAATGAATATTATAGAGAATGTCAATATATACGCCCTATCTCGAGTGTGTTCCGATAGAGTTCTTGCCACACTACTGGCCAGCGACCCCAGCTTTGCTGAGCGGGTTATTCCAGAGAAAATTAATGATATTTCAGCAGGTGCAATTTCTCCCGAGATTCTCAACCTTATTTCCGTATTGAGACCGAGAGCTGGTGCAGGTGTTCTGCACCCAAAGTCAGATGAGAAAATAGTCGCAAAGTTTTCGCCCCTTTTGCAACAGAGCCCTCCCCAGCCCAAGAGCGACATCCCCATCCATGTGAAGTGGCTCATCATATTTGAGGCCATGAAAATTACAGCCAATTCAAATATTGCGGACGCGGCGAAATGGCTTAGATTTATAGCATCAGAAAAACTTATCTCAGAAACAAAAGAAATTCATGAATATATTCCATGGCCACTCTCTTCTATCGTCGATGTATGCAAGCAAGATCAGGATCTGCACAATATCGCCGATAAAGTTGAGGCTGGCGATTTTGGAACAGTTCAGGATTGGGCAATCGCAGAGCGCCGCTGGCGGGATTTCGGCCTGACGAAAGAAGACTTAATACGCTGTAAGAACGGGCTTTGGTTCGATAAAAACGTAGCCACCTATGGTGCATTCAAATGGGCAAATTTATACTTAAAAATAGATTCTGAGAATATTCAAATTCTTGATCAGTTAATAGACATTAGGAACCAGCTAAGCGGACATCATAGGGATTGCGTTGAAAAATTAATTAAATTTGCCTCTATTGGCGGCGGTGAATCTGCCTTCAATACAGAACAAGCAAGAAAAGTCGCTGAATTCCTTTCAATTTGCGATGCTGACTGGCTTTATCCTGAGTCGTTCATTTTGTTTGGGGAGCAGGCACTTGATGACGATTGGGTTGCAGATAAATTAAATGAGGCAGCCGCACGCATGCACATATGGCCAAAGCGCTCTCTAACCTTATTATCTGTATCATCATACATCCAGGCATTTATGAGGCAGCCTTCTCGAAGAAATTTACTTTTCATAATTTGCGCCAATATCATCTCGTGCCAGAATAATGAGGCACTGCATCAGCTTAGTAAGATATCAAAGACCGAGCTTGTTACTCGGCCTGAAGACACACCGATCGTTAGGTCATCGATAAATTTGTTGCGTATTCTTGCGGATATGCCTGTTGAAATAGAACCTGTCGTTGAAGGGTTGATATCCGAAGGCGATCCTTACTTGGGAATGGTACTCGTGAGCTTCCTGGCTGATGGAAGCTTAGCCTCTCGTAGCCTGAAGGAAGAACTTTTGACGTCACTGATATCCGCATGTCGCGTAATAAAAATTCCCTTAGATCTTCGACCAGAGCTTCAGAAGTGTCTTGACGGAAGGTTGTCAAATTTCGATCAAAAAGAATTTTGGATTGAAGAGGCTAAGTTCCCCAGAGATTCGTTTGCTGCGCTAAGTTAAAATTTTTGTCTCTAAACAACTTTCATCCTCGCTTCAACAAGAGTATTTTGTGAAATAACCCTGTCGTATCGGACCGTAACAATCACGATATGCTGTTTTTAGCGGGACCTGCCGGAGCCGGAGAGTTTGGGTTTCGCTAGGGTCAGGACTCCTCGTCTTCATCGAGATTGGCGACGGCCATCGTCGGATTCTGGATACCGATGCACCGGCAAATGTCGGCGGCGACGAACCAGGGCTGGCCGTCCTGCTGAATGGTGCGGACGGGGTGGTCTTCGAACAGGAACGGGGTGAGATCGGCGGACATGGGCACTCTCCATGCTGTTGTTAACGGGACCGGCTGGGGCCGGAGGATTGGGGCGAGGACGGTTTCGCCTGATCGGGGGTGAGCGCGGTTTCGACGAAGGCCCCCATCGCGTCGGCGAGGTCGGGATCGAGGGCGACGGTCTGGCGCTCCGAGAGCTGGCGGGCGACACGGTCGGCGA
>NZ_AQPH01000104.1 GCF_000442515.1 Magnetospirillum fulvum MGU-K5
CCTTACTTCTTATTCATTGAAATAAAAAAGAAAAGGGAGGTTTGGAGGCACTGCCTCCAAGCGGGTGCGGGCGGCAGCCCGACCGCGTAGCGGAGGAGTCCAAGACCCGCCTTAGCGCGGAATGCGACGATAGCGGAAGAAGGTGGGTTCGCGACCGGCGAGGCACTTGACCTCATAGCGGGTGGCGGGCCAGTCGGGCGGCAAGGTGTCGCGCTCGGTGGTCAATTGCTCGCGGCGAAAAGCGGGGTGGGCGTCAAGCTGGCGGGTGGCCCAGGCGACGTAAATCGGATCGTCGCTGGCGACGCGCAATTCGCCGTCGTCGGAGAGGACGCGGGCGATCTGGTCGAGATTGTCGGGATTGATGAACCGGCGCTCGGAATGGCGCGATTTCGGCCAGGGATCGGGGAACAGGACGAAGACGCGGCCCAGCGATGCCTCGGGCAAAGCGGGGAGCAGCAGGCGGGCGTCGTCGGGGAAGACGCGAACGTTATCGAGATCCTGGGCCTGAACATAACCCAGCAGGCTGGCGATACCGTTGCGGAAGACCTCGCACCCAATCATTCCGATATCGGAATGAGCCTCGGCAAGGGTGGCAAGATGCTCGCCGCCGCCGAATCCGACCTCAAGCCAGATATCCTCGACCGGATCGGGAAACAGGGTGACCGGATCGATCCGTTCATCGGGTCCCGGAATGGCGATGGCGAGACGGGGCAGCAGGCCGTCGATCAGGCCGAGGGCGGTGCGGCGCAGGGCTTTGCCGCTGCGCCGTCCGAAGAAGCGCGGCCGATCTCCGGCCGCGCCGCTTTTGTCTTTATCCTCGGCCATCTCACCGACGTCAGAAAGCGCGCTTCAGCGCATCGACCAGATCGGTCCGTTCCCACGAGAAGCCGCCATCGGCCTCGGGGGCGCGGCCGAAATGGCCATAGGCGGCGGTCCGGGCGTAAATCGGCTTGTTGAGGCCGAGATGGGTGCGGATGCCGCGCGGGCTGAGATCGACCAGTTCCTGCAACACGGACGACAGCTTGTCTTCGTCGACCTGGTTGGTGCCGAAGGTGTCGACATAGACCGACAGCGGCTTGGACACGCCGATCGCGTAGCTGAGCTGGATCACGCACCGGGTGGCGAGACCCGAGGCCACGACGTTCTTCGCCAGATAGCGGGCGGCATAAGCGGCCGAACGGTCAACCTTGGTCGGGTCCTTGCCCGAGAACGCCCCGCCGCCATGCGGCGCGGCACCGCCGTAGGTGTCGACGATGATCTTGCGGCCGGTCAGGCCGGTGTCGCCATCGGGACCGCCGATGACGAAACGGCCGGTCGGGTTGACGTAGAAATGCTCTTCGTCGGGGAACCAGCCCTCGGGCAGTACGTTCTGGACGTGGGGACGGACCAGTTCACGAATCTCGGCCTGGGTGGCGGCTTCGATATGCTGGGTCGAGACGACGACCGACGCGGCGCGGACCGGCTTGCCATCGCGATATTCCAGGGTCACCTGGCTCTTCGCGTCGGGCAGGAACTGCGTCGCGGCACCGGAGTGACGGGCCTCGGCCATCGACTTCAGAATTTCGTGCGAATAATAGATCGGAGCCGGCATCAGGGTTTCGGTCTCGTTGACCGCATACCCGAACATGATGCCCTGGTCGCCCGCGCCTTCGTCCTTGTCACCCGCGGCGTCAACGCCGACGGCGATGTCGGCGGACTGGGCGTGGACGTGATACTGCACCTCGGCGTTCTTCCAGTGGAAGCCGTCCTGCTCGTACCCGATGTCTTTGATCGCGTGACGCGCCGCTTCAACCAGCAGGTCCTTAGTCACCGACGCCGGGCCACGCACTTCACCGGCCAACACGACCAGATTGGTGGTGCACAGCGTTTCGACCGCGACCCGCGACTGGGGATCAGCGGCGAGAAAGGCATCGACCACGGCATCGGAAATGCGATCGCTGACCTTATCCGGATGTCCTTCGGACACGGATTCGCTGGTGAAAAGGAAATTCTTCTTCGACACGGGCAAGCCCTCCTCGACCCAATTCACAGGGGACCAGGGGCATCAGACGCTGGGAACGTCGCCATCGTGATGCACCCACTTAGCCGTTTTGACGTGGCGGCAAGCGGTCAAAATCTCCACGGGAACGGGGCACCCGCTCCGGGGGGTTCTTCTGACAGCCGGGAGCGGACCCGTCAAGAACTAAGCCGGATTAGTGAGAAGGTTGTGCCGGAAGCGGCGGCGGGGTGATTGCCGGAGCAGTGGGCGAGATCGCCGGAGCCGGGCTTGCGGGGGCCGCAGGAGTTGCCGGAGCCGCCGGAGGGGTGGCCTGCGGTTCGGCGGCCGGAGCCGGGGCCTTGGTCGGCGGCAACGCCGCGGCGTCGGCGGATTCGACGAACACCACCACCACTTCGACCGCGCTGGGATCGGGTCGTTCCAGCAAAATCTTGAAGCTGGTGGTGCCCTGGGGATCGAGCGCGGTGGCGGGCGGCCGGGCCAGCTTTTCCTGCACCGGCTGTCCGGCTTTGTCGAGCAGGACCAGCTTCATCGTCGGCACGGCGCGAATCCGGTCGCTGACATTGGCGATAATGCCACGCACAACCAGGACATCGACGTCGTTGAGGACAAAGCGTTCCGGGGTTCCGGCCTTGCGCAATTCCAGTCCGGCACCGGGCTTTTCATGGCGCAGACCGGCCTGGGTCAGCAGATCGCCCGCCTCGGGCACCAGATCGACGACCTGATCCTGGAAATAATAGGTGGCGCCGCCCAGTCCGCCCAGCACCAGCAGGACCAGCACCACCCACAAAGCGGCGGTGCTGCTGCGGCGGGGTTTTTCATGGAGGGTGCCGAAGACGTCGGGGACATCGGGGGGTGTATCGTCGAGCAACCCGCGCGACAGATCGACATCCGACCGTTCCGGCGGCAGGCGCGAGCCAAAGCTGGGCACCGGCGGCGGCTCGAGGTCGGGAAAAGCGGAAAAAGACGGGCGCGGCTCCGACGGGAACAATTGCGGCTCGGCCGGAGAGGAAAAAGCCGTCGGCGCGGCCGGTTTCGGCGCGGGCTGAAAGTCGAGATCGAGGACGTCGTCTTCCTCGATCTCCAGCCGCAACGGGGCCTGAAACCATTTATGCTCGCACTTGGCGCATTTCAGCTTGCGCCCCTCGGTGCCGAGAGCGGCATCGGGGATCGAGAAGTTGGTTCCGCAATTGGGGCAGGTGATCAGCATTCTGACGATGACCGCGAGGGGGGACGCTCTAGACTTATAGGCCGGAGGCGCGGCCAACACAAGCAAGGCCCTTTCGCAACGGTGGCGGATGGGCTCGAAAAGCTCTCGTCCGTCAAGTGCTTGAGGCAGCCGCCCAGACCTGCTAAACCGAGGCCCTTGCGATCAGGAGGCTTGCATGCGCCAGGGAAAGATCGAGCGCACCACCACCGAGACCGCCGTCGCCGTTTCGGTCGACCTCGATGGCGCGGGCCGCTATCAGGTGGCAACCGGCATCGGCTTTCTCGACCACATGCTGGAACAATTGTCGCGTCATTCGCTGATCGATCTGGTGGTCGAGGCGAAGGGCGATCTGCACATCGACGCCCACCACACCACCGAAGATGTCGGTATCGCGCTGGGACAGGCGGTGGCGCAGGCGCTGGGCCAGCGCAAGGGCATCCATCGCTATGGCTCGGCCTATGTCCCGATGGACGAGACCCTGACCCGCGTCGCGCTTGATCTGTCCAACCGGCCCTATCTGGTGTGGAAGGTCGCGTTCAAGCGCGATCGGCTCGGCACGCTCGATACCGAAATGGTGCGCGAGTGGTTCCAGGCTTTCGCTCAGGCCGCCGGGGTGACCCTGCATGTCGAATGCCTGTATGGCGAGAACGATCACCACATCGCCGAAAGCTGCTTCAAGGCGCTGGCCCGCGCCCTGCGCGCGGCGATCGAGATCGATCCCCGCAAGGCCGATGCGGTGCCGTCGACCAAGGGGACGCTGGGGGGAAGCCTGTGAGCGGACGCGTCGCCATCGTTGATTACGGGTCGGGCAATCTGCGCTCGGCCGCCAAGGCGTTCGAACGGGTCGCGGCGGAACGCGGCCTGGGACAAGAGATCGTCGTCACCGCCCGGGCCGAGGACATCGCCTCCGCCGAGCGGGTCGTCCTGCCCGGCGTCGGTGCCTTTGCCGATTGCAAGGCCGGGCTCGACCGCCTGCCCGGAATGGTCGAGGCGCTCGAAGACGCGGTGTTGCGCCGGGGCCGCCCCTTCCTTGGCATCTGCGTCGGAATGCAATTGCTTGCCACCACCGGGCGCGAGCATGGCGAGCATCGCGGTCTGGGCTGGATCGCCGGTGAAGTGCTGCCGCTCGCGGTCGAAGAGACCGGGCTTAAAGTGCCGCACATGGGCTGGAACGAACTGGTCGCCGACCGGCCCGACCATCCGATCCTGGCCGGTCTGCCGGTGGGAGCCCACGCCTATTTCGTCCATTCCTACCGCTTCGCCTGTGCCGATCCTGCCCACCGTCTCGCCCATGTCGATTACGGCGGGCCGATTGCCGCGCTGATCGGTCGTGACACCATCGTCGGCACCCAATTCCACCCGGAAAAGTCCCAGGCGACCGGGTTACGGGTGATCGAGAATTTCCTGACCTGGAGGCCGTGAGCGATGTTTATGTTTCCCGCCATCGACCTCAAGGACGGTGCCTGCGTCCGTCTGAAGCTCGGCCTGATGGACGAGGCGACGGTGTTCAACACCGATCCCGCCGCCCAGGCGGTCGCCTTTGCCACTGCCGGGGCCGAATGGATTCACGTCGTCGATTTGAACGGTGCCTTTGCCGGTAAGCCGGTCAATGCTGCCGCCGTCGCCGCGATCCTGAGCGCCGTTTCGGTTCCGGTTCAATTGGGCGGCGGGATTCGCGATCTCGCCACGATCGAATCCTGGCTGGAGCAGGGGGTGCGCCGCGTCATCCTCGGCACCGTCGCGCTGAAGAACCCCGATCTGGTCAAAGACGCCTGTCGCCGTTTCCCCGGCCGGGTCGCGGTCGGCATCGACGCCAAGGGCGGCAAGGTCGCCGTCGAGGGCTGGGCCGAAACCGCCGATATCACCGTGCTCGACCTCGCCCGCAAGTTCGAGGACGCCGGGGTCGCCGCCCTGATCTATACCGATATCGACCGTGACGGCGTGCTGGCCGGTCCCAACGTCGCCGCCACCGCCGCGCTGGCCGCCGCGATCCGCATTCCGGTGATCGCCTCGGGCGGGGTGTCGTCGCTGGACGATCTGCGTGCGCTGAAAACCGTTCCGGGTCTGGAAGGCGTGATCTCCGGTCGCGCCCTGTATGACGGCCGCATCGATCTGGCCGCCGCCATCGCCCTGCTGAAAGGCTGAGGCATCATGCTGAAGATGCGGATCATCCCCTGTCTCGACGTCAAGGATGGGCGGGTCGTCAAGGGCGTGAATTTCGTCGATCTGGTCGATGCGGGCGATCCGGTCGAGCAGGCGCGGATTTATGACCGCGCCGGCGCCGACGAACTGACCTTCCTCGACATCACCGCCAGCGTCGATAACCGCGACACGATTTACGACGTCGTCCGCCGCACCGCCGAACAATGCTTCATGCCGCTGACTGTCGGCGGCGGGGTGCGGACCAATGACGATATCCGCAAGCTGCTGCTGGCCGGGGCGGACAAGGTGTCGATCAACACCGCCGCCGTCCACCGTCCCGATTTCGTCCGCGAGGCGGCGGAAAAGTTCGGTAGCCAGTGCATCGTCGTCGCCCTGGATGCCAAGCAGGTTGCTCCCGGCAAGTTCGAGATTTTCACCCATGGCGGCCGCACTCCCACCGGGATCGACGCGGTCGGCTGGGCGCAGCGGATGGTCGAGAACGGCGCGGGCGAAATCCTGCTGACCTCGATGGACCGTGACGGTACCCGCCAGGGCTTCGATATCGCGTTGACCCGCGCCATTGCCGATGCGGTGACGGTGCCGGTGATCGCCTCGGGCGGGGTCGGGACCCTTGACCATCTGGTCGAAGGAATCCGCGACGGTCACGCCACCGCCGTTCTGGCCGCCTCGATCTTTCATTTCGGGATGTTCTCGATCGCCGAAGCGAAGGCTCATCTGGCCGCCGCCGGGATTCCGGTGCGACCTTAACCCATCCGTCATAGGTCCGGAGGTGACAGGGCCGAGCGCATCTGTTACCAACCCAGACAACGACACGTGACATTGGCACCCCGGTGCCCAATTCAATCAGGGGGCGAAGCGCATGGCCCAGGACGCCGAGATTCTGGACGAGCTGTACAAGGTCATTCTCAGCCGTCGCGGCACCGATGCCGACAAATCCTATACCGCCAAGCTGTTTTCCCGTGGGCGAGGCAAAATCGCCCAGAAGTTCGGCGAGGAAGCGGTCGAGACGATCGTTGCCGCTCTGTCCGAGGGGCGTGACGAACTGGCGGCGGAAAGCGCCGACACGCTGTATCATCTGCTGGTGCTGTGGGCCGATTGCGGCGTTGAGCCCAGCAAGGTGTGGGCCGAGCTGGAACGCCGCCTCGGTACCTCGGGCATCGACGAAAAGAAGTCCCGCGCCAAAAAGAGCTGATTGGGGCCGACGGGACAGGACAGGGGAGAACGGTGATGGTGTATGACGACAATAACGTCTTCGCCCGCATCCTGCGCGGCGAAATTCCCTGCCGTAAGGTTCACGAGGACGAGCACACGCTCGCCTTCCACGACATCAATCCCCAGGCGCCGGTCCATATCCTGGTGATCCCCAAAGGGGCCTATGTGTCGATGGTGGATTTCACCGCGCGCGCCTCGGATGTCGAGATCGCCGCCTTGTTCCGCGCCGTGACGAAGGTTGCCGAGATCGCGGGTGTGACCGTTGAAGGCTGGCGTCTGCTGTCCAATGTCGGGATCAATGGCGGGCAGGAAGTCCCCCACCTCCATATCCATGTCTTTGGCGGCCGCAAGCTGGGGCCGATGATCGCCAAGCCGGTTTAACGGCGCGGCGGCGTTTTGGGGGCGTGCGTCCCCCTGCCCGTCCTGGCCGTCTCGACCCCCGGGTCAAGCCCGGGGGTGACGGCTTGATAGGTCAAAGACGGTTCCACACCCGTCTTGGCCGGGCTTGACCCGGCCATCCGTGGCCGTGTGCCAATCCTCTGTTTTCAATGATGGTCCGGCAGGACCGCATCGCCCCCCGGGTCAAGCCCGGGGGTGACGGCCTTGATAGGTCAAAGACGGTTCCACACCCGTCATGGCCGGGCTTGACCCGGCCATCCGTGGCCGTGTGCCCAATCCTCTGTTTTCAATGATGGTCCGGCAGGACCGCATCGCCCCCCGGGTCAAGCCCGGGGGTGACGGACCCAAACGGCGACACGGGAAACTCTGACGAACTCACGCGGCGCAGGCTTTGGCGTCGGCGTCAGAGTTCGTCGTGACCGGGCAGGCCGGTCAGGCTGGCGGCGGTGTCGCATTTGACCCGCTCTTCGGGCAGGGCCTTGCCGGTGATGCGGAAGTGGGTCATCTCGGCGATGTTGGTGGCGTGGTCGCCGATCCGTTCCAGATTCTTGGCG
>NZ_AQPH01000105.1 GCF_000442515.1 Magnetospirillum fulvum MGU-K5
GCCCTGCTTTTTTATTCCCCGGTAAAGATCGGGGCGCGTTTTTCCCGGAACGCCCGTACCCCTTCGGCATAATCATGACCGTCATAGACTTTGCGGCGCAGGCCCTGGACCCGTTCGAACATCCGGGGCGTGATCGCATGAGCCGAGGCGAGCACCCGCAATTCCTCCTTCATCACCGCAATCGCCAGCGGGGCCAGCTTGGCGATGCCACGGGCCATTTCGGCGCAGAAATCGGTGATTTTCTCTGCCGGTTGCAGGTGATTGACGATGCCCAGGGTCAGAGCGCGTTCGGCGCTGATCGGTTGGGCGCAGAACGCCATTTCCTTGACCGCGTGCAGATTGGTGGCGTTGATGAAGGTCAGCAACCCAACGATGTTATAGGGGATGCCCAGCTTGGCCGGAGTAATGGCAAAGCTGGAGTCCGAGGTTGCCACCACGATATCGCAGGCCAGCACCATTTCGAAGGCACCGCCCCATACCCCGCCTTCGACCAGGGCGATGATCGGGGCGGGGAATTCCTCGATCGCGCGGATCACCACCCGGAGCGGATCGCTCCATCCCAGCGGGTCGCGGTGGCTGTGGGGCAATTCCGAGATATCGTGTCCGGCCGACCAGACCCGGACGCCGGGTTCGGCCCGGAGGATCACCGCGCGGGCCTTGGCGGCGCGGGCTTGCTCCAATCCGGCTAAAATATCCTCGATCATCGCTTCGCTGAGGACGTTGCGCCGCTCCTGGTTCGCCAGGGTAATAGTCAGCACATGTCCGGTCTGCTCGATGTGGGTCAAGCTCATCGCGGTTATTCTTTCCTGCCAGATGGGGGGGATTGGCCGGTCTAATCGTGACGGCTGCTGGTGCGCCGGTGGTAGCGGCGACGATAGTGCGACGGATCGTTCCATTCGTCGTTGTCGCCGCTGTCGTCATCGTCGAGACGTCGGGCATAGAGTTTGACCACGCCGACCAGCAGCAGCGGCGGGAGCACGACGATAATGATCCGTCCGACCATGTTGATAAAGGTCGTCCGATCGGTTTCGATGACGATGCTGTTTTTGCAATCGTAGCGTTGTTGGAAGGTGCCGGCGCAATCGTTCATCCGCTCCTTGACCGAGAGGGAGCTGTGATTTTCGACTTCGCCGGTGGGAATCGTCAGAAATTGGGACCACAAAGCCCAGCAGATCCACACGCCGCAGACGGTGACGAGTCCCGTCTTGTGCAGCGTCGGGCGTTTCACCTTTGGCCCCCGTTCTCCAATCGCAGCAACGCCGCCTTGGTTTCGGTTCCGTCGATGCCGGAATAGCCGCCCAGGCTGCCATTTGCACCGAGAACACGGTGGCAGGGAACGATAATGGGAATGGGGTTGCGGCCACATGCCCCGCCAACGGCGCGCGGGCCGCTTCCCAGGGCCGAAGCGATCTCGCTGTAGGTCCGCGTCTCGCCAAACGGAATCGCCGTCAGCGCGGCCCACACGCGCTTTTGGAACGGTGTTCCCTCGGCCGCCAGCGGCAGATCGAACCCGGATTTCAGGCGTCCGTCGAAATAGGCTTCCAATTGGTCGCGGGCGCGCAGCAACAGCGGGGTTTCTTCCGCGTCGGGGAGCCAGCCCCAATCGAGAGCGACAATCGCGCCGTCTTGTTCGAACAGCGCCAGCGGACCGACGGGCGAGGTAAACGACAAATGAGCCATATCAATAGAGTAACCCAAAGCGGAGCCGCTCTCAAAGCCTCCTTTCGATAGGGTTCCAAGGGCTGTGCCCTTGGCGGGTGTGGGCAGAGCCCACAAAATTTAGGGACTAAGATGCTCCCTCAACGTCGATTCGTCCTCAACCGGGGCAAGACAAAACGGTCCGCGGCAGACCTGGGCCCGCGGCTTGCCCGGCTGATGATCGCGAATCAGCATCAGGGGGCTGTGTCCGCTTTTGAGCGCGGTCCGCATCAAGGCGGCGGCGGCTGGGCTTTCGCTCGGGCCTGAAATCGTCACCTTCAGCGGATGATCGAGCAGATGGTGGACATCGAGGAAGACCGCCATCGTCGAACCATGATCGGGCAGGGCGGCGGAAAAAGCCGCCAGCACCGCCAGGGCGCGGTCGTGCCACACCGTTTCCCCGCTGGCCAGCCACATCAACGCCAGGGCTTCGGCCATCGCGCCATTGCCCGAGGGCACGACGGAATCGAAAAAGGGCTTGGCCCGAACCGGAACGTTTTCGGCATCGATGGCCGAGAGGAAATAGCCGCCGCCGCTCTTGTCCCAATGGTAGCGGTGGGCGCTGTCGAGCCAAATCCGCGCCTGGTCGAGGAAGCTCGTTTCTCCGCCGCAGGTATAGAGCGCGATTGCCGCAATCGCCATATGGGCATAATCGTCGATCAGCCCGACCGGACCGACCCGACCGGCGCACCAGACATGGGCGAGACGGCCGCCGGGTAAGGCGGCATTCGCGGTGACGGCGGCAAAGGCGGTCCGGGCGGTTCGGATCCAGTCCGGCCGTTCGAAGGCCAACCCGGCTTCGGCCAGGGCGCGGATCGTCATGCCATTCCAGTCGGTCAGAATTTTGTCGTCGCGGGCGGGGCGGGGGCGGGTGGCGCGGTGGGCCAGCAGCAGCGATTTGGCTTCGTCCAGCCCGTTCTCGTCGCCATTGCCGTGGAGATGGTTGCGGTGAAGGATGGCGCGGCCTTCCCAGGTGCCGCCGGGACGGACATCGTAGAGGCTGCGAATCCGGGCGGCGAGGGCAGGGGGCAGCGCCGCGTCGATCTCTTCGACGCTCCAGGTATAGAACGCGCCTTCTTCCCCATCGCTGTCGGCATCAAGCGCGGCGGCAAAGGCGCCCGTCTCGTCGCACATTTCCCGGCGCAGCCAGGCAATCGCCTCGGCCAGTGTGGTGCGGTAGAGCGGGTTGCCGGTGCGCCGCCAGACCTCGGTCAACAGGCCGATCAACTGGGCATTGTCGTACAGCATTTTTTCGAAATGCGGCACGATCCAGGCGGCATCGGTGGCATAGCGCATGAACCCGCCGCCCAACTGGTCGCAGATGCCGCCCCGACACAGGTGATCGAGCGTCAGGATCACCTGTTGACCCAGACGCGGATCGGCCCCGGCCAGCGATGACCGCCACAGAAAGCGCAGCAATGCCGGTTGTGGGAATTTGGGCGCGGAGCCAAACCCGCCATGAACCGGATCGGCCAGTCGCAGCATCGCTTCGGCCACCTCTCGGCCTGTTTCGGGCGCGATGCCTTCGCCACCGGGAGACAGGGCCAGGGGGGCGAGGGCGGTTTTCATCTGGTCGGCCTGGGTGGTGATCGCGCTGTCGTCACGGTTCCAGGCGGTGGCAATTCCGTCCAGCACCTCGGCGAAGGAGGGGCGGCCATAGCGCCGTTCGGGCGGGAAATAGGTGCCGCCCCAGAACGGCACCGTGTCCGGGGTCAGGAACAGCGTCAGCGGCCATCCTCCCGGCTGCCCCATCATCGCCAAGGCGTGCTGATAGACCGTGTCGAGATCGGGCCGTTCCTCACGATCGACCTTGATCGCAACAAAGCCCTGGTTGATCCGGGCGGCGATGGCGGGATCGCGAAAGCTTTCGTCGGCCATCACGTGGCACCAGTGACAGGCGGAATAGCCGACCGACAGCAGGATTGGCCGGTTGCTCTGTTTCGCTTCGGCCAGGGCTTCGTTCCCCCATATCTGCCACGCCACCGGATCGCTGGCATGGTGGCGCAGATAGGGGCTGGTCTCTTCGGCGAGACGGTTGACCGGCATTTAAGGACTCTCCTTTCGGACGTCGCTGGCGGCGGCGGCTTGGGCTTCCCATCTCAAGCGTCGGGGCCGCGATTGCGCCATTTGGGCTCTAGGCTTAGTTTGGGTCTCGGGCCGCTGGCGACAAGAGCGGTCCTTCCCCACGACCCGCCCGGATCGGAGCCAGCATGAAGATCACCGTCGACGTGGACTGCACCCCGGAAGAATTGCGCACCTTTCTCGGTCTGCCCGATGTCAGGCCGATGCAACAGGCGCTGATGACCCAGATTCAGGACAAGATGGAATCGAGTCTGAATGCCGCCGATCCGGAAACGATGTTCAAGGTCTGGCTTCCGGCCGGGGTCCAGGGGATGGAGCAATTACAAAAGCTGTTCTGGTCGCATTTCGCCACGTCCGGCGGCCGTCCCAAGGAGACCTGACCCGTGACTTCGTCTGTCGATTCCGAGCTTTATTTCCGTCTGCATGTCTTTGTCTGTACCAATCATCGCGGCTCTGGTGCTGCCCGTCCCGGCTGCGGCGCGCACCAGGCCGACGAAGCCCGCGATCATCTGAAACGCCGGGCCAAGGCGCTCGGTCTTAACGACGTGCGGGTCAACAGCGCCGGCTGTCTGGGTCGCTGCGAGTTGGGGCCGCTGCTGGTGGTCTATCCCGACGGGATCTGGTACCGCTTCGATACCCTTGCCGACATCGATGAAATTCTGGAAACCCATCTCGGCCGGGGCGGTCGGGTCGAGCGTCTGCTGCTTCCGCCCGACGCCCAGCCCGTCCTGACGGCGTAATGTCGGCGATGAATGAGACGATTTATGCCCTGGCCAGTGGAGCCGGGCGTGCCGGAATCGCGGTGTGGCGGCTGTCGGGGCCGGGCAGTGCCGACGCCCTGCGCGCCCTGACGGGGCGTGATCTGCCGCCGCCGCGCCGGGCGGTTCGGGCGGTTCTCACCAGCGATGATGGCGATCCGATCGACGACGGTCTGGCCCTGTGGTTTCCCGCCCCGGCCAGCTTTACCGGCGAGGATGTCGTCGAGCTACACCTTCACGGCGGCCGCGCCGTGGCCCAAGCCCTGGGGCAGGCCCTGGGCGGTTTGGGGCTACGTCCGGCCGAACCGGGTGAGTTCAGTCGTCGCGCCTTTGCCAATGGCAAGATCGACCTGACCCATGCCGAGGCGATTGCCGATCTTGTCGCCGCTGAAACCGCGGCGCAGCGGCGTCAGGCTTTGCGGCAGATGGACGGTGCCCTGGCCGTGCTGATCGAGGATTGGCGGCGACGGCTGGTGTCGATTCTGGCCCGGCTGGAGGCGGCGATCGACTTCGCCGAGGAAGACCTTCCCCCCAGCCTGATCGAGCTGACCCGGACCGAAGCGGCGGCGCTGGCCGCCGATCTGGCCACCCATCTTGCCGATCATCGCCGGGGCGAAATCCTGCGCGACGGGCTGCACATCACGTTGCTGGGCGCGCCCAATGCCGGGAAATCCAGTCTGCTGAACCGGCTGGCCGGGCGCGAGGCGGCGATTGTCTCGGCCGAGGCGGGGACAACCCGCGACGTGATCGAGGTGCATCTCGATCTTGGCGGCTGGCCCGCGATCCTGGCCGACACGGCTGGTCTGCGCGAGGCCGAGGGTCAGATCGAGGCGGAAGGGGTGCGCCGTGCCCTGGCCCGGGCCGGGGCGGCTGACCTGAAACTGGCGGTGTTCGATGCCGCCTTGGTTCCGGTTCTGGACGATTCCACCCGCGAGGTGATAGACGATTCCACCCTGGTGGTGTTGAACAAGCGCGATCTGGCTCACGCGCCGCTCCCCGCGACGGTGGCGGGGCGTCCGGCGATTGCGGTATCGGCCAAAACCGGCGACGGTCTTGACCAGCTTGTTGGCTGGATCGAGGGCGAGGTGCAGCAGCATTTTGCGGTCGGACCGGCTCCGGTGCTAACCCGGGCGCGGCATCGGGCGGCGGCCGAAGCGGCTTTTGTCGCTCTGTCCGGCTTTGATCCTTCGGTCGATCTTGGCCTTGCCGCCGAATCGCTGCGGGCAGCGGCAACCGCTTTGGGTCGGATCACCGGCCGGGTTGAGACCGATGAGGTGCTGGGCGCGATCTTCGCCGAGTTCTGCATCGGCAAGTAATTTGGATCAGAAAGGTGTGTTTCACGTGAAACAGACGCTCGAACGGGGCCGGGTCGATGTCGTGGTTATCGGCGCCGGTCACGCCGGATGCGAGGCCGCTGCCGCAGCGGCGCGGGTTGGGGCGACAACAATTCTGGTGACCCAGCGTCTCGCCACCATCGGTGAGATGTCGTGCAATCCGGCGATTGGCGGGCTGGCCAAGGGTCAGTTGGTGCGCGAAATCGATGCCCTGGATGGGGTGATGGGACGGGTGATCGACCGCGCCGGGATTCAATTCCGGATGCTCAATCAGGCCAAGGGACCGGCGGTGCGCGGTCCTCGTGCCCAGGCCGACCGTGCCCTGTATCGCAAGGCGATGCGCGCGGTTCTGGACGAGGTCGCCGGGCTGACCCTGCTCGAAGGCTCGGTCGAGGATCTAATCGTCGAACAGGGCAGGGTGGTTGGGGTCACTCTGGCCGATGGCCAGGACATCGCCTGTGGCGCGGTGGTGATCACCACCGGGACGTTCTTGCGTGGGATGATCCATGTCGGAACCAAGACCTGGCCTGCCGGTCGGGTCGGCGAGTCTCCCGCACTGGGACTGGCGGCGGCGCTGGAGCGTCTTAACCTGCCGCTGGGACGGCTGAAGACCGGCACCCCGGCCCGGCTGGACGGGCGGACGATCGATTGGGCTTCGCTGGAGATGCAAGCGGGCGATACGCCGCCTCGGCCGTTTTCCTTCCTGACCGAGGCGATTACCACCCCGCAAATCGCCTGTGGCATCACCGCGACGACGCCCGAGACCCATGCGATCATCCGGGCCAATCTCGACCGTGCCCCGATCTATTCCGGCCAAATTACCGGAACCGGGCCGCGTTATTGCCCCAGTATCGAGGACAAGGTGATCCGCTTTGCCGACCGCGAGCGGCATCAGATTTTCCTCGAACCCGAAGGTCTCGATGACCCGACGGTCTATCCCAACGGCATTTCGACCTCGCTGCCCGAGGATGTGCAGAAGGCGATGATCGCCAGCATTCCCGGTCTGGAACGCTGCGTGATGCTGCGGCCCGGCTATGCGATCGAGTACGATTATGTCGATCCCCGCGCCCTGCATCGCTCGCTCGAACTGCGCGATGTGCCGGGCCTGTATCTGGCCGGACAGATCAACGGTACCACCGGCTATGAAGAAGCGGGGGCCCAGGGGCTGATCGCTGGGATCAATGCCGCCCGCGCCTGTGGTGGTCAGGCTCCGCTGATCCTCGACCGCGCCGATGCCTATATCGGGGTGATGATCGACGATCTGGTCAGTCTCGGCACCAGCGAACCCTATCGGATGTTCACCTCGCGGGCGGAATACCGCTTGCTGCTGCGGGCCGACAATGCCGACCAGCGCCTGACCCCCAAGGGGATCGCGGCGGGCTGTGTCGGCTCGATCCGGGCCGAGGCCTTTGCTGCCCGTTTCGCGGCGCTGGAGCAGGGCAGGGCGTTGTTGAAGGGACTGTCCGCCTCGCCGACCCAACTGGCACGGGCCGGGCTGGAGATCAACCAGGATGGGGTGATTCGCTCGGCCTGGGATCTGCTGGCCTATCCGACTCTCGATCTGGCCCGGCTGACCGGGGTCTGGCCAGAGCTGGCCAGCCTCGATCCTGGTCTGGC
>NZ_AQPH01000106.1 GCF_000442515.1 Magnetospirillum fulvum MGU-K5
TGCTACCTCGCTGGTGGTCGGGATCATCGTTTATGGCTTGTCCCTGGCCGGTCAGCAGTCGTTGCGTTCCGAACTGGAGCAGCTCAACACTCTGCGCAGCGATATCGACAAGCGTTTCGCCGCGGTTGAGGATCTGGCCAGTCGGCTCGAATCGCTTGATCATCGCGTTGTCGCGGTTGAGAAGACGTTGCCCCCCGCGCCGGTTGCCGAGCCCGCTCCGGCTGCCGCCGAACCTGCCCCGGCCGCTCCCGCGATTCCGGCTCCGGCCGCTCCCGCGACTCCGGCTCCCGCCGCGCAGCCGTAAGTCCGACCGGACGGATCGCTTTTGAAAAAGTCCGTTCCGCAGGGGGTGTCCTTCCTGCGGATACGGGCTTTTTTATTGTCTCCAGAAGGGACGTCGCACTCTGTTCCGCTCTGCCGCCGAGCTAGAGCCGATTCCATTCAAATGGAATCGGCTCTAGGATATTGCCTAAGGCCGCAGCCCCTCCGGGGCTGGCGTGGCTCAAGCGCCGCTCGGGCTTGTCGCGCATTCCACTCTGACGTCGTTTGAGTGGAATGCGCTCTAGGTCCTGTCCCCATAAACGTCACGGTCGCGACGCGAGGAATTTTGGCGGCCGGGCAGGCGATTGACCCGCCGTGGACCCGTCGTCCACAAGGGGCAAGCAACGAACCCGGCCACCAAAAGGCCCGCGTCCCTTCGGGCTGCGGAAAAAACGACACACTGGGGCGTCGAAACGCTTGTCCATAGCACCCCTATGCCCATCGCGTTTCTCCTGCCATTGCGCCATTTTTTCCAGCAGCGCGGCGCGCGAGGTTTATGAGGACAGGACCTAGGGCCGGTTGGGCAGGGCAATCGTAAAGGTCGCGCCCTGGATCGGGTTGGATTCGACCCAAATGCGGCCCTGATGCTGTTCGACGACCTTTTTGCAGATCGCCAGTCCGATCCCGGTTCCTTCGTACTTATCCGGGGTATGCAGGCGCTGGAAAATACGGAAAACCGTTTCGTAATAGGCAGGTTCGATGCCGATGCCATTGTCGCTGACCGAAATGTGATGTTCGGCGGTGGTGGTCACCGACCGGATCCGGATGATTGGGGGGCGGTCGGGCGCGCGGTACTTGATGGCGTTGCCAATCAGGTTCTGGAACAGGCGGACGAGATCGGTGTAATCGCCACGGATGGTGGGGAGAGGGCGTGCGACGTCGAGCATGCCGCGAGACTCTGTCAGCGCCGCAGAGAGATTGGAGATCGCTTCATCCACCACTTGGGACAGGTCGACTGCTTCGACCGGCTTGGTGTTGCGGCCGATCCGGGAATATTCGAGCAGATCGACGATCAGCCGATCCATCCGCACGGCCCCGTCATGGGCAAACGCGATGAATTCCCGGGCGGTATCGTCGAGGTGGTCGCCATAGCGGCGTTGCAGCAGCGAGACATAGCTGGAGACCTGACGCAGCGGTTGGCGCAGATCGTGGCTGGCAACATAGGCGAATTGTTCAAGTTCGGCGTTTGACTGAGCCAGATTGCGGCTGTTTTCGTCCTGCTCGAGGACCGAGCCGACCAGACGGGACAGCAGGCGCATGAACTCGATATCGCCCTCGTCAAAGCCGCGGGCTGACGGTTGCGAGGAATAGAACGCGATCGTGCCATAGGTGCGGCCGCGCTGGCGGATCGGCGCGCCGAGATAGCTGTTGACCCCGTGCAGGCGGTGGGCGGGGTGGTTGGCGTACGGGGTGTGGGCGAGATCGGGCAGGGCGAGGACATTACCGGTCTCCATCACCAGGGCGCAGAACGTCTCTGACAGATCAATCCGGGTGCCATCGATGATTCCGGCTTCGGGCGGGGCGCTGTGATACTCGATGGTCGATCCGCCCTCGTTACTGCGCGTGATCTGCCCGACGGTCAGACAGAGATGACGGCGACCGAGATCAAGCGCGGCCGCCAGTTGCTGTGCCGCGCCGAATCCGCTGGGCAGGGCGGCGATTTCACTGAGCGCTCGCAGGTTGTTGTACTGGCGTTGCAGCCGTTCGGTACGCTCTTTCAGGTCGATTTCGATCCGTTTGCGATCGGTGATGTCTTCATGCACCACGACCACTTCGGGGATGACGTTGCCACCGCCCTGAATCGGGTAGATGTGGGCGTGAACCCAGCGTTCCGGGCAGTCACGTCCCTGGGCGGGAACGTGAACCGCCGGGACATCGACGCTCTGTCCGTCCAGGGCGTGGCCGAGATGGTGGTCCATCTCCAACGCTTTGGGTGAGGCGGCCCCGCCTTGCGACGGATTCGACGGGCCACGGCCCCATAGCTTGGTCCAGGCGCGGTTCGACATTCGCGGTGTGCCGTGGGAATCGACGATCTGAACCGCCATCGGGTTCTGTTCGAAGATGGCGCGAAAGCGCGCCTCGGACTCGCGCAATGCCAGTTCAGCCGCTTTACGATCGGTGATATCGAAGGCGGTGGTCAGACAACGCCAGCTTTCGCCCCACGAGGATCCTAGCGGCACGCTTTGCAAAATGACCGGGAAGGGGGGGCGCTGTTCGGGAAGCAGCCACAACTCCGTTCGCGCGCTGCCATCGCGCACCTGAAGGAAATGCTCGTCAAGGGTGCGGCGGCTTGACCCTTCCACAAAAAGAAGAAACGGCTTTGCGACGATTCGCCCTTTGGAGCGTCCGAGCATTTCCATGCCCGAGACATTAACCTCTTGGACCAGAAAGTTGCTGTCGATAATGAAGTAGCCCGCCGGGGAGTTTTCAAACAGGTCGTGATATTTTTGACTTGTTTGCTCCAGATTCATCTGGGTCAGGCGCAATTGTTCGTTTTGCGCCTTTAGTTCTTCCTGGTGAACCTGAAGAGAGTGCAACGCCTCGGTCATCTGCTCCTGGGTGGAGAGAGCGACCGGTTCGCGATCGCGAAAAACCTGGAGTTCTGCTTCAACGGCAGCCAACTCCAATCCCATTTGTGCTTTGGTTTTTCGCGACATATCTGTCTTGCTCATTGGTAGAGTTTAACGGCAACAATCCGCGTAGAACATCGAAGTCGCTTATGGCATAAGTCATATATCAAATGACTTGAAGGGCGGGGCGGTTTCAACTGTAATTTTTAATATCATGCGATAGCCTTGATATGAAAATCAAAGCGAAGTCCCCGCAATAATCAAGTCAGGGAAGGGGGTAGGGTGAAACGGCCCAAGGAAGACGGTGTGTCGGCCAAAACGTCGCGTGCGACTCCTCCGGCAACGGCGGGAACGGCGTCATCCGGGACTCCTGGACGCAAATCCAGGGCGCGCCGGAACGATCTGTTCGTCGTTGGCATTGGAGCCTCGGCCGGTGGACTGGAGGCATTGCGCCCGTTTGTCGCCAATTTGCCCCAAGCCTCGACGATGGCCTATGTCATCGTCCAGCACTTGTCGCCGCAATACCGCAGTATGATGGTGCAGCTCCTTGGCCGTGAAACCAAGCTGCCGGTTGAGGAGATCAAGGACGGGCTGGTGATGGTGCCCAACACGATCTACATCACCCCGCCGAACAAGGACGTCCGGGTCAAAAACGCGACGTTGTGGCTGCGCGAACCATCGGCACCGTTGGGGCCGAAGCCGTCGGTCGACGTGTTCTTTTCCTCGCTGGCCGAGGATTTGGGCCAGCAGGCCATCGGGGTGATCCTGTCGGGAACCGGCAGCGATGGGGCGCATGGAATGCGCGCGATCAAGGCCTGTGCCGGCCTGACCGTGGCCCAGGATCCAGAAACCGCGAAATATGACGGAATGCCGAAAGCGGCGATCGATTCCGGCTGCGTCGATCTGGTGATGCCGCCCGATGCGATCGGACCGGAACTGGCCTCGATTTCCCGGTTTCCCCGCCCCGTGGTGGTGCAGAAATCCGAGCACACCGAAGCGCGCGACACCATCAACGAAATCTTCCTGCTGGTCCGCAAGCGAACCGATGTTGATTTCACCCAATACAAGACCAACACCGTCCGCCGCAGGCTGGAACGGCGGATGGCGGCGAATCGGATCGAGACGCTCGATGCCTATCTTGAATTCGTGCAGCGCCATCCGGCCGAACTCGATTTGCTGTGCAAGGACATCCTGATTTCGGTCACGTCGTTCTTTCGCGATACCAAGGCGTTCGAGGATATCAAGACAACCTTGGGGGAACTCCTCGCAACCAAAAAGCCCGGCGACAGTATCCGTATCTGGGTTCCGGCATGCGCCACCGGCGAGGAAGCCTATTCTTTCGCGATGATGCTGAACGATCAATTGGGTGAGGAGATCGGCCAGTACAAGGTTCAGGTGTTCGCCACCGACATCGATCTCGATGCGATGCGCCATGCCCGTAAGGGGGCTTATTCGGCGACGACGGTCGAAACCCTTGATAAGCTATATCTGTCGAAATATTTCGATGCGATGGGACAGATTTATCAGGTCAAGAAGCCAATCCGGGAGATGGTTGTTTTTGCCCGGCAGGACCTGATCAAAGACCCACCTTTCGTGAAGGTCGATCTGATCAGTTGCCGTAATGTTCTGATCTATTTCAATGCCGATCTTCAAGATCGAATTTTCCAGATGTTCCATTATGCCCTGTCGCTTCAGGGCTATCTGTTCCTGGGGAAATCGGAATCGGTCGGTCACTGCGCCGATCTGTTCCGGCCGGTCAAGGCCACCTCGAAAATCTTCCAGAAGCGGATCGTTGCGCCGCGCTCGACCAACCCGGTGTTTGGCGCGTTTCGGATCAAGCCGCCGGAATCTGTGGAATCCAGCCGGTCCGCCAGTGCCGGATCGATCGAGACGATCGTTCGCGAAGGCTTTATCGATGCCTGTATGCCGCCCAGCGTCGCGGTGAACGAGAATCTCGACATCCTGTATTACCATGGTGATGTTGACGGCTTTATCCGCTTCCCTCAGGGCCTGCCCAACCAGAATCTGGGCAAGCTGATCATCGAGGAATTCCGCATCGATCTGCGCGCCCTGGTCCACCATGCCCGCGAAAAAGGGGCGGTGGCGATGGGACCGAAGCGTCAGCTCAAGGTCCGCGACGGCGATATCTGCGCCCGCTTGGCGGTGCGTCCGCTGAAGGGCGAGGGCGGGCATGAGACCCTGTTCCTGATCAGTTGCGACAAGGTCGACCTTCCGATTCTGGATGGAACCGAGGACGTGCTGTTGCCGTCCGGCAATGAAGCCCGTCTGATCGAGCTCGAGCAGGAGCTGACCGCGACGCGCGAGCATCTCCAGACCGTGGTCGAAGAGCTGGAGACTTCGAACGAAGAGCTTCAGGCGCTGAACGAGGAACTTCAGGCCGCCAACGAGGAGCTGCAATCCTCGAACGAGGAACTGGAGACCTCGAACGAGGAGTTGCAATCGACCAATGAGGAACTGACCACCGTCAACGAAGAGCTACAGGTGCGCACCGCCGAACTGGCCGGGGCCAATGCCGATCTTCAGAACATCCAGGACAATATCGGCTTCCCGCTGCTGGTGGTCGACAAATCGTTGCGAATCACCCGCTTCACCCCGCAGGCGGCGCGGATGTTCGGTCTGCTGCCGTCGGATGCCGGGCAGATGATCACCGCGGTTCCCAGCCAGTTCCATGTGCGCGATCTGAAGGCGCTGTTGGTCACCGTGATCGCCAGCAGCACCTCGCATGAGGAGATTATCGAGGTCGACGGCCGCTTCTATCGGATGGGGGTCTATCCCTATCGCGATCTGCGCGATCAGACCGCTGGTTCGATCATGAGCTTTATCGACGAAACCGAATTGCGCACCACCCAGCGTGAATTCGAAGCCACCATCGCCAATCTGCGCGAGACTCAGATCGAACTGCGCGAGGCCAAGGAAGCGGCCGAGGCGGCCAACAATGCCAAGTCCGACTTCCTGGCCAATATGAGCCACGAATTGCGCACGCCGCTGAATGCGGTGCTGGGCTTTGCGCAATTGATGGCCGACGAGATGTGGGGGCCGCTGGGCGACGAACGCTATCGTGAATACGCCAACATCATCGTCGATAGCGGCCAGCATCTGCTGTCGCTGATCAGTCAGGTTCTCGATATGTCGGTGATCGAGGCTGGCCGCACCATCCTTCACGAGGGCACGGTGCGGATCAACGAGGTGATCGCGGCAACCCAGCGGCTGATGTCGTCGCAGGCCGAACGCTGCAACATCCGGCTGGTGACCGATCTGGACGACACTTTACCCTGGGTCTATGGCGATCTGACCGCGATCCAGCGTGTGCTGTTCAATTTGGTCGGCAACGCGCTGAAATTCACCCAGCCCGGCGGCCAGGTGACGGTGTCGGCTCAAGTCGAGCCGCAAGGAATGGTGGTGCGGGTGGCTGATACCGGCATCGGCATCAAGCCGAGTGACCTGTCGCGGGTGCTGATGCCGTTCGAGCAAGGCGGCTTGCGCACCGTGCGCGAACGGGAAGGGGTTGGGCTGGGTTTGCCGATCTCGAAATCGCTGATCGAATTGCACGGAGGGTGCCTGTCGATCGAGAGCGAGGAAGGGGTTGGAACAACCGTAAGTATACTCATTCCGACCGAACGGCTGCTTCATCGCCCCTGATCGCGCCTGACCTCCGATTGTCCGTTGACATTGCGCGGAACTGCCCGGAAAACTCTCCCCGTTCCGGGGCCTTGGGGGCGTGCCGGAGGGAGTCCTCTGTCTCCATCGAGTAGAAGGGGTGTAGACGATGCGTCTTGGCTTTACCGGTCTCGTGGCCCTGGCGGCGACGGCTTCGATTCTGTCCTTCTCGGCGCGCGCCGAAGAGGAGAAGGTTCTGAATGTCTACAACTGGTCCGACTATGTCGCGCCGGACACGTTGGAGAAATTCACTCAGGCTACCGGCATCAAGGTGAATTACGACGTCTATGACGGCAACGAAATCCTGTCGACCAAGCTTCAGGCCGGTCGTTCGGGCTATGATGTCGTGTTCCCGTCTGCGTCGCCCTTCCTGGCCCAGCAGATCAAAGCCGGAACCTATCGCAAGCTCGATAAGTCGAAGCTGCCCCATTACGGCAATCTCGATCCGGCGGTGATGAAGACGCTGGATGGCGTCGCCGATCCCGGCAACCTCTACGCCGTCCCCTATATGATTGCCGCCACCGGAATCGCTTATAACGTCGACAAGCTGGCCAAGGTCGCGCCGGGTCTGAAGCCCGACAGCTGGTCTGTGCTGTTCGATCCGGCGATCGTGTCAAAGGCGAAGAGCTGCGGCGTCAGCCTGCTCGACACCCCGA
>NZ_AQPH01000107.1 GCF_000442515.1 Magnetospirillum fulvum MGU-K5
CGGAATTCCGGGCGGGGGGGTTACTTTCCGGCGATGGTCAGCCCGTCGATCCTGAGCGTCGGGCAATCAATGCCGTGGCGCAGTTCAAGATCGTTGGCCGGGGTCAGCTCACGGAACATGTCTTTCAGGTTTCCGGCGATGGTGACCTCGGCGACCGGGAAGGCCAGTTCGCCGCCCGAAATCCAGAATCCGGCGGCCCCGCGCGAATAATCGCCGGTGACGCCGTTGACTCCCTGACCGAACAATTCAGTGATGTAGAAGCCGTCGGTGATGTCGCCGATCATCTCGGCGGGCGTGATCGCGCCCGCGTCGAGATAGAAATTGCTGGCCGAGGGCGACGGCGGCGAGCCGGTGGCCCGGCTGGCGTGGCCGGTGGGGGCGAGGCCAAGCTGATGGGCCGAGCGCAGATCAAGCAGCCAGGTGGTCAGCACCCCGTCCTCGATCACGGCGCGGGCGCGGGTCGGCAGCCCTTCGCCGTCGCACGGGCGCGAGCGCAGGCCACGGCGGCGATGAGGGTCGTCGATGACCCGGATGCCGGGGGCGAACACCGGCTGGCCCAGCCGGTCCTTCAGGAAGCTGGTGCCACGGGCGACCGAGGCCCCGTTGATCGCTCCGGCCAGGGTGGCGAGCAGGCCCCGGGCGACGCGGGGGTCAAAGATCACCGGCACCTGACGCGAACTGACCTTACGGGCTCCGAGACGGCGGACGGCACGGCGTGCCGCTTCGGCCCCGACCTCTTCGGGGGCGCGCAGATCGCCGAGATAGACCGCGCCGGTATGGTCGTAATCGCGCTCCATCCCGCTGGCCCCGTCCCCGGCCAGCACGGCGACCGACAGCGAGGCGTGGCTGACCTGATATTCGAACGACAGCCCGTTCGAGGCGCACAAAGCCACCCGCGAGCGGCCCCAGCCGGAATCCGAGCCTTCGGAATTGGTGATGCCGGGGGTGGCGCGGGCGATGTCCTCGGCCCGGCGCGCCATGTCGATCAGCCCCTCGGCATCGGGCTCGGAGGGATCGAACATGTCGAGATTGGGCAGATCGCGGGCCAGTTGGTTCGGCGTCGCCAGCCCGCACCACGGGTCTTCGGGGACGATCCGGGCCATCGCGACGGCGCGTTCGACCAGTTCGGACAAAGCGGCGGGCGAGCGGTCCGACGACGAGACGAACGCCTGCTGCCGCCCGATCAGGACGCGCAGGCCGATATCGCCGCCTTCGGACCGTTCCAGCCGTTCCAGCGTTCCCAGCCGCAAGCCCACCGACAGCGAGACCGAATCGATCAGAACCGCGTCGGCTTCGTCGGCTCCGGCACGGCGGGCGGCGGCGACCAGATCGCCGAGCAGATCGAGCGGGGCCGGAATCAGGGGACCGGGCATAAGGGAACCTCCGCGATCAGAAGCGTTACAACGACTCGTCGAGAGCGATGCGGTGCTGGCGGGCGCAGGCAACCAGAGTGTTGCGCAACAGGCAGGCGATCGTCATCGGCCCGACCCCGCCGGGTACCGGGGTGATCGCGCCCGCGACTTTGACCGCCTCGTCAAAGGCGACATCGCCGACCAACCGGCTGGTGCCGTCGGGATTGGCGATGCGGTTGATGCCGACATCGATCACGGTGCAACCGGGCTTCAGCCAGTCGCCCCGGACCATCCCCGGCTTGCCGACGGCGGCGACGACGATGTCGGCGCGGCGCACCACATCGGGCAGATCGCGGGTGCGGGAATGGGCGACGGTGACGGTGCAGCTTTCGCGGATCAGCAATTGCGCCATCGGCTTGCCGACGATGTTCGAGCGGCCGACCACCACCGCGTCCAGGCCGGACAGATCGCCCAGATGGTCCTTCAGCAGCAGCAGCGAGCCGAACGGGGTGCAGGGGACCAGCGCTTCGCCGCCCGAGGCGAGACGGCCGACATTGACCGGATGAAAGCCGTCAACGTCCTTGGCCGGGTCGATCGCCTCGATCACCTTTTGCGAATCGATGTGCTTGGGCAGGGGAAGCTGGACCAGAATGCCATGCACCGCCGGGTCGCTGTTGAGCCCGGCGATCAGGGTCAGCAATTCGTGTTCGGGGGTGTCGACCGGCAGGGTGTGGACGAAGGATTCCATCCCCACTTCGACGGTGCGCTTGTGCTTGGTGCGGACATAGACCTGACTGGCCGGGTCCTCGCCCACCAGCACCACCGCCAGACCGGGGGTGAGGCGGCGGCTCTCGCGCAGGGCATGGACCTCGGTGGTGATGCGCTCGCGCAGGCCGGCGGAAAAGCGGTTGCCGTCGATGATCTTTGCTTCAGTCATGATTGTTCGGCCATCCATAGATCAAGGCGTTGCCGCAAATCCTCGGCATCGCCGGAAATCAGAACCACCTTGCGGCGGTCGGTCGCACCCTGGACGATGTCCAGCGCGGTGCGGGGCAGGCGCCAGGTCTTGGCCAGCAGCTTGACCAGGGCGGCGTTGGCCTTGCCGTCCTCGGGTACAGCGGTGACCTGGACCTTCAGAACCGCCTGTCCGTCGGACTCGGCGACGACGCCCTGCACCTGATTGCGCGAGGCCTTGGGCGTCAGCCGGATCGAAACCCGGAGCCCGCCGGACGCGGCGGCGAAAGGCGAAGCCCCGGAAGTCATCGTCAGAAGGCGATGGAAAAGCGCAGCTGCTCCAGCACCCGGATCAGGAAATACAGCACCAGCCACAGCACGATCGGCGACAGATCGACCGATCCCAGATCGGGCAGGACCCGGCGCAGCGGGCGCAACACCGGCTCGGTCAGGCGCGACAGGACGGTCAGCAGGGTACGGACGGTGGAATTGTAGGTATTGACGATACCAAACGCTACCAGCCAGCTTACCACCACCGCCGCCAGGACGACGTACCAGTACAGGTTCAAGGCCAGGATCACGACCTCGATCGCGGCGCCCAAAATCGCGTGCATTGCCAGCATCCCTTATGGCAGTTCTCGTCTAGGCCAACCCTAGCTGTCGTCGCCCCGGCTGGCAAGCGCGCGCACGATTCTCTGGACAAGCGCCTGCATTCGGGGTCAAGAGTCCCCCAATCGCGAGAGCTAAAGAGAGATGGTGTGATCGACCTCCGGCCGGTTCTGTTCGTCAACGGGTTTCTGCTGCTGGTTCTTGCGGTCGCGATGGTCTTTCCCGCCATTGCCGACGCGGCGGCGGGCGACCGCGATTGGATGGTGTTCGTCCTTTCGGCTGCCGTCACCGCCTTTTTCGGGCTGGCGCTGGGGCTGGGCACCCGTCCCGCCGGGCGGATCACCCTGTCGGCGCGGCAATCCTTCATGTTGACGGTGATCGGCTGGGTCTCGAATGCGGGTTTTGCCGCGCTGCCCTTCGCCTTTTCCAACCTGGGGATGAGCCCGACCGATGCGGTGTTCGAGGCGGTCAGCGGTCTCACCACCACCGGGGCGACGGTGCTGGTCGGTCTCGATCACACCCCGCGCGGCATCTTGCTGTGGCGGGCGCTGCTGAACTGGCTGGGGGGGCCGGTATCATCGTGATGGCGGTCGCGATCCTGCCCGCGCTGCGGATCGGCGGGATGCAGGTGTTCCGGATGGAAACCTCGGACAAGACCGAGCGGGTCGGGCCGCGCATCGCTCAGGTCGCCGGTGGAATCGGGCTGGTCTATGCCGCCTTCACCGCTTTGACCGCGCTGGGGTTCTGGATTGCCGGGATGGGTCGGTTCGATGCGATATGCCACGCTCTGTCGGCGGTTTCGACCGGCGGCTTCTCGACCTCGGACCTGCGGCTGGCCCATTGGAACGCCGATGTGCAATGGGTCGCGGTCGCGGCGATGCTGGTTGGCGGCTCCAGTCTGGTGCTGTGGACCGGGGCGGGGCGGGCGGCCCGGACCAGCCTGTTCAAGGATGCTCAGACCCGCTGGTACCTGATGTTCGTCGGCGGCTTCTCCGGCCTGCTGGCGCTGTGGCAATGGACCGTCAACGACATGCCCCCGGCGGCGGCGGTGCGCCATGCCGCCTTCTCGGTCACCTCGATCGTCTCGACCACCGGCTTCGCTTCGACCGACTGGAGCGCCTGGGGCGGCTTTGCCCATGTCGTCTTCTTCATCCTGTTGTTCATCGGCGGCTGCACCGGTTCAGCCGCGGGCGGGATCAAGATCTTGCGCTGGGATCTGCTGTTCGCGCTGGCCTCGGCCCATATCGGGCGGCTGCTCTATCCCCACGGCGTCTATGTGATCCGCTATAACAACGATATGGTTGCCCCGGCGATCCTTGATTCGGTGCTGGGCTTCGTCGTGCTGTATTTCCTGACCTTCGCCGTGTTCTCGGTAACGCTGACGGTGGTGGGGGTCGATTTTGTTACCGCTTTGTCGGGCTCGGCGGCGGCGCTGGCCAATGCCGGTCCCGGCATCGGCGACGTGATCGGGCCGATGGGCAGCTATCGCCCCCTGCCCGATGCCGCCAAGTGGATTTTGGCGCTCGAAATGATGATTGGACGGCTGGAACTGTTCATCGTCGCGGTTCTGTTCTCCCGCAGCTACTGGCGGGAATAGGGGAGGGAGGCCGATGATCGACGTCCGTCCCGTCCTGCGCCTGATCGGCCAGCTCTTGTGCGCCCTGGCGGCGGCGATGCTGTTGCCCGCCGCGCTGGATGTTCATGACGGTCAGGCCGAAGCGCGGGTGTTCGTCGTTTCGGCCGGGGTGACCTTGTTTTTCGGCCTGGCCCTGGCCTTGGGGATGAACGCTCCAGGACGCGGCTGGACCACCCGCCAGATGTATCTGGCCGTGGTGTTCGGCTGGCTGGTCCCGGTGCTGTTCGCGGCGCTGCCCTTTATCTTCGGACCGCTGGCGTTGTCGGTGCCCGACGCGCTGTTCGAGGCGGTCAGCGGTCTGACTGCCTCGGGGGCAACGGTGATCTCGGGGCTGGATCATGCCCCGCGCGGCTTGTTGCTGTGGCGGGCGCTGCTGAACTGGCTGGGCGGGCTGGGGGTGATCGCGATGGCGGTCGCGGTTCTGCCGCTCTTGGCGGTCGGCGGGATGCAGATGTTCCGTCTTGAGATGCCCGGTTCGGCCGAGCGGGCGATCGCGCGGGGCCGCCGCATCGCTCGTGCGGTGTTTTTCGCTTATGTCGGGCTGACTCTGCTGCTGGCGTTGGGGCTGTGGCGGGTCGGGCTGGGGGGCTTCGATGCCCTGGCCCACGCTTTGTCGACCCTGTCTTCGGGCGGGTTTTCGACTTCGGACGCCTCGGTCGGGCATTTCCACAATCCCGACGCCGAGATTGTCCTGATACTCGGGATGGTTGCGAACGGGCTGCCCTTCCTGCTGTTCTATCGGCTGCTGCGCGGCGAAGGCGGCGCGGTTTTCGCCGACAGCCAGATTCGCTGGTATCTGTCGCTGCTGGGGTTGGGCACGTTGGGGATCAGCGCCTGGCTGTGGATCAGTCTCGATCTGCTGCCGTCCGACGCCGTGCGCCACGGTGCCTTCACCGTTGCCTCGGTGATGACCGGAACCGGGTTCTATACCCTTCCCTATGGCGGGTGGGGCGGGATGCCGGTGATGATCCTGTTCTTCCTGGCTTTTGTCGGGGGCTGCGCCGGATCGGCTTCGGGCGGACTGAAGGTGTTTCGCCTGCAATGCCTGTTCACCGACGCGGTGATGCAATTGCGTCGCCTGCTGCGTCCCAACGCGGTGCTGATCGCCAGCTTTAACGGCCGCACCATCCCCGAGGACGTGCTGGAATCCGTGATGGGGTTCCTGTTCGTCTATGCGCTGGCCTTCGCCTTGCTGGCGATGGCGCTGGCTTTCCTCGGGCTGGATTTCGTCACCGCGGTCAGCGGGGCGGCCTCGGCGTTGGCCAATCTCGGCCCCGGCCTGGGCGGGACGATCGGACCGGGGGCGACCTATGCCGCTCTGCCCGACGCGGCCAAGATGCTGCTGGCGGCGGGGATGCTGTTTGGACGGCTGGAAATCTTCACCATCCTGGTGCTGTTCGTGCCCACCTTTTGGCGGCAGTAAGTCCCGAGAGCTGACAGTACCGCCCTTTGGGGTCCGTCACCCCCGGGCTTGACCCGGGGGGCTCTGTGCCTCCGCCGAAAAATCATTGGAAGCATTGGATGGCCGGGTCAAGCCCGGCCACGACGGGTAGGGTGGTTTCCCTTAACCCTGACAAACTCTTAGATCAAGGACGACCACAGCAGCAGGCCGAGGGCACCCAGTCCGACGATGATCCGGGCCACCGCCAGCGGAGCATAGGTGTGGCGGTCGACCCAGGCCATCATCGCCGCGATCGCGGCAAACGCGATCAGCCCGGCGGCGGCGGCGGCGATCTGAAGATCGGCCGACAGGATCGGCTGGGTATGGCGGGTCAGGGTCCACAGGCTGACAGCGGCATGGCCGAGGATCAGCGGGATCGCCAGCAGCAGCGAGAAGCGGGCCGCCTCGCGCCGCTCCCACCCCAGCAACCGGGCGGCGGCAATGGTGATGCCGGTGCGCGATACGCCGGGAAACAGCGCCAGGGCCTGGACCAGTCCCAGCCCGGCGGCGACGGGCAGGCTGAGATGCTCGACCCGACGCACCGTCACCCCCAGCCAGTCGCAGAGCAGCAGAACCACGCCACCGACCAGGATCAGGATGGCCGCCATCACCGGCCCGATTGCGGCGGCGGCGGGGAGGGCGAGAAAGGCCCCCAGAATTGCCGTCGGCACCGTTCCGGCGACGACATGGAGCATCAGCCACGATCCGGCATCGGGTTTTCCTTTGGCCAGCCGCCACAAGCCGGTGACCATCGCCAGCACGTCGCGCCAGAAATACAGCAGCAGGGCCACCAGGATTCCGCAATGGGTCGCGATCGCCAGGGCGGCGCGCCCATCGTCGCTGCCCGCAAGGCCGGGCAGAGCCGCCAACGGCCCCGAAGCGCCGATCGGCAGAACCTCACCCAGGCCCCGAATCAGGGCAACGGTTAAAACATCCAGCAAAGTCAAGGGACTGTCTCCGTACCGGCCTTGGTTCGTTATATCACTGGGGCGAAGTGGCCGGAAGAGATACCGTGCAGGGCCTCAATTGCTTGGTGCGATGGGGGGATGCTCTTGACCCCGATCGGGGGACTGCCGCCGCGCCGCAGACAACGAAAAGCCCCCCACCCGCGAGGGGTGGGGGGCTCC
>NZ_AQPH01000108.1 GCF_000442515.1 Magnetospirillum fulvum MGU-K5
TCAGACGCGGCGCGGCGGCGAACCGCCGCACCAGCAGAGCGGCAGCGGCCTGATACAGGCATCCGGCACCGACCAGTGCGGTCAGCAACCAGAACAGGACGAGTCCCATGCCGTCAGTTCCCACCCTGGGCGCTGGTCTGGGCGTCGAGGGTGGCGATCAGCCCCTCCAGACCTTTGGCACGATAGATCGAGAGGAACTCGGAACGGCGCACCGCGACCTGGCTGACCGTGCCCTGGTAATAGACGTCGACCACCCGCCAGCGGCCCTGATCTTCCCGCAGCAGGTAATCGATCGCGACCGGATCGCCTTCCTTGGGGACAATCGTCGAGGGGACGATCACCGCGCCCTGGGTCGAAGCCCGCGCCTCGCCGACCTCGAACCGCTCGCCGTTCCAATCGTCGAACTGGGCGGCATAGGTGGCGACGGAAAAGCGGGTATAGGCCTCGGCCAGACGCGCGGCGTCTTCCGGCGGCATCTTGGCCGCAGCGGTCCCCAGCGTCGCCCGCGTCATCGCGGCCATGTCATACGCCGCCGCCACCGCCGGACGCAGCTTTTCGACCCGGCCCTTGAAGCCCAGCTTCTGTCCGGTCTTCATCACGTCGAGCAGGCGATCGTTGAAGGCATGAATGACCGCTTCGGGCTCACCCGCTTGCGCCGGAGCAGACAGGCCGGCGACCAGGACGACCAACGCCAGCAGCGCGACGACAAAACGCGGCTTCATGGGGAACCTCATTTTCATTCTCATGCCCGCAGGCCATAGCACATCCTGCCCTCGCTGCGCCATCGGCGCGTTACGAGGAGACGTTCCGTCGTTGAACTTGACGGCGACCGGCCTGTATGATCCGCCACCCGCCCGGAAAGCCCGGCGGCCCCGCCAACAACCCGAGTCGAAATCCGTGGCAGTCCCCCTCAAACAGACCATGCGTATCGGCGCCTATGTCCTGCGCCAGCACCTCTCCGGCGCCAAGCGCTATCCCCTGGTGCTGATGATGGAGCCCCTGTTCCGCTGCAACCTCACCTGCGCCGGCTGCGGAAAGATCGATTATCCCGACGATGTCCTGAACGCCCGCCTGTCGGTCGACGATGCCTTGGCTTCGATCGACGAATGTCCGGCCCCGGTGGTGGTGATGGCTGGCGGCGAGCCGCTGCTCCACCGCGAGATCGACCGGATCGTCCGGGGCGCGCTGGCGCGGGGCAAGTTCGTCTATCTGTGCACCAACGCCCTGCTGCTCGAAAAGAAGCTCGATCAGTTCGAGCCGAACCCGGCCTTTACCTGGACTGTCCATCTCGACGGCAATCGCGAGGATCACGACCACGCCGTGTCGCGCGACGGCACCTTTGATCAGGCGGTATCGGCGATCAAGGCGGCACGGGCGCGGGGCTTCCGCGTCAATATCAACTGCACCTTGTTCAACAATGCCGATCCGGCGCGAATGGCCGAATTCTTTGACTTCGCCCATTCGATCGGGGTCGAAGGCATCACCCTGTCCCCCGGCTATGCCTACGAGCGCGCCCCCGACGGTCAGCACTTCCTGACCCGGCGCACCACCAAGGATCTGTTCCGCTCGCTGTTCCGGCTGGGCAAGGGGCGCGGGTGGAAGTTCACCCAATCCTCGCTGTTCCTCAACTTCCTGGCCGGTAACGAGACCTATGCCTGCACGCCGTGGGGCAATCCGACCCGCAACGTGTTCGGCTGGCAGCGTCCGTGCTACCTGCTGGGCGAGGGCTATGCCCGCACCTACAAGGAGCTGATGGACGAGACCGACTGGGAGTCCTACGGCACCGGCAAGTACGAGAAGTGTGCCGATTGCATGGTTCACAGCGGCTATGAGCCGACTGCCGTCACCGACACCCTGAACCACCCGCTGAAGGCGGCGTGGGTGGCGCTGTTCGGCCCCCGGACCGAAGGCCCGATGGCTCCCGACCTGCCGCTCGACGGTCAGCGTCCGGCGGTTGATCGCTATGCCGAGGTGCTGGAGGAAGGTCGGTCTCTGCTGAAGACCGACGGGAATTAATAATCAGCTTGCGCGGATCGGAGTCGATCCGCGCAGGCCCCTCATTCGCCGGGCGCGGCCCCTTGGGGCTAACCAAACGGCATCAAAGAGCCGTTTGGTATGATGCGGGGAGGGGGAGGCTTTTGGCCTCCCCTCCCCTTTTTATTCGTACCGCCCGTTGGCGTTACAATCCGAAGGCAGAGCCCAATCCGGCCAGAGCGGCACGAAGCGCGGCATGGGCGGCGTGGGACTCCATCCCGACCCGGATCAGGTCGGGAAGCTCCCACGGCTTTAACGCCAGACGCCCCAGCACAGCCAGCAGCCGAGGCTTGCCGTCGGGCCCGATCCCGGCAAGGGCCGAAGAGGGCAACGTCAGGTCGGCCGGATCGGCCACGGCGCGAATCACAGCGAACGGACGCCCCGCTTCGGCGGCGACCCGGGCCACCGCGCCACTTTCCATATCGACCACCCGTGCGCCGGAGCCGACGAACAGCGCCTGCTTCGCGCCCCGCCCCACCACCGGACCGACGGAGGCGTGGATCAGCCCGCTATGCGAATGCGGGATGGCATTGAGCAAACGGCACATCCACACCTGATTGGTGGCGAAGGTCTCGTCACCATCCTGCACGGCGGAGCCGATCACGATCTCGCCCGAGGTCAGCGCCGGATCGAGTCCACCGCCGATGCCCAGACTGAGCAGCGCCTCGGCCCCCTCGTCGAGCAGACGGCGGGCCTCGGCGGCGGCGCGGGCACTATCGGCCCCGGCGATGCCAACCCGGGTTCCGGGCGGCAGCAACGCCGCCTCGGACTCCATCCCGACGATGACGCCGACCGGAACCCGGCCGGGCAGTCCGTCAAGCCAACAGGCGGCGGGGAAGCTGTCGGATGGAGCGGAAGGATCGGCGTCAGAGGGCATGGAGCACCGGACCGGCATTCCCGGCAGTGAGGTTGCGATAGCGCGCCAGCGCCCAGACCGGGAAGAACTGGCGGTATCCGTGATAGCGCAGATAGAACACGCGGGGGAAGCCGACGGCGGTGTAATGCTCCTCGTCCCACAGCCCCTCGTCGGTGCGGGTGCGGATAAGATACTCGACACCGCGCGCCACCGCCGGATGACGGGTCTCGCCCACCGCCATCAGACCAAGCAAGGCCCAGGCGGTCTGCGACGGGGTGCTGACACTGCCCTCGCCCTGCGGCTCGCCATCCCAGTAAGAGCGGCCATCTTCGCCCCAGCCGCCGTCGTCGCGCTGCTTCGACAGCAGCCACGCGACCGCCTTGCGGATCGCGGGATGGTCGTGGTCAAGACCGGCAGCATTCAGCGCCGCCAGCGCCGACCAGGTGCCATAGACGTAATTGGTGCCCCAGCGGCCGAACCACGATCCGTTCGGCTCCTGCTCCTTCAGCAGATAGGCAACGCCCTCCTTCGCAACCGGATCGGTCTGGCGCTCGCCCAGCACCGACAGCACCGAGACGCAGCGGGCCGAGACGTCGGCGGTCGGCGGATCGAGCAGCGCGCCATGATCGGAAAAAGGAATGTGATTGAGGTAATGGGCGGTGTTCTCGGCATCGAACGCCCCCCAGCCGCCGTCTTCGCTCTGCATCCCGCGCAACCACACCGCGCCCTTCTGGATCGACTCGGCATAGCGCTCGGGATCGAGCCGATCAAGCGCCGCCATCACCACGGCGGTATCATCGACATCGGGATAATGCGGGTTGGCGTACTGGAACGCCCAGCCGCCCGGCGCCAGACCGGGGCGGCGCACCGCCCAATCGCCGACGACATCGGTGATCTGGCGGTCTACCAGCCAATCGGCGGCGCGGCGGGCCGAATCCTCGGCCTCGGGTCCGCCCGCTTCCAGCAAAGCGTGGGTTGCCAGCGCGGTGTCCCACACCGGCGACAGGCAGGGTTGGACCCAGGCGCGGTCGCCCTCTTCGACCACCAGATTGCGGATCGATTTCTTGGCGATCACGACGCGGGGGTCATCCTTGGGCACGCCCAGCAGGTCGTACATCAACACGGAATTGACCATCGCCGGGAAGATCGCGCCCAGCCCGTCTTCGCCGTTCAGACGCTCATCGACAAAGGCCACCGCCCGCTCGATGGCGAGACGGCGCAGCCCTTGCGGGAAATAGGGCTGAACCCGGTGCAGCACCCGATCGAGCCCCCGAAACACATAGGCCCAGTACGAGCGCGGCTTGTCGAGATACCAGTTGGTCACCTGCTCGGGCGGGATGGTGAACAGCTCGGGAATGTTGATCTTCAGCGGGTTACGCGCCTGGGGGCGCAGGCTCATCAGCACCACCAGCGGCGCGATCACCGTCCGCGACCAATAGCTGACCCGGTCGAGATGGAACGGGAACCAGCGCGGCAGCAGCATGACCTCGACCGGCATCACCGGCACGCCCTTCCACGGAATCTGGCCGAACAGAGCCAGCAGGGTGCGGGTGAAGACGTTGCTGGTGGCGGCCCCGCCATGGGCCAGGATCGCTTCGCGCGCCTGCTTCATGTGCGGCGCGTCGATATCGTCGCCGATCGCTTTCAGGGCGAAATAGGCTTTGACCGAGGCGCTGATATTGAACTCGCCGCCATGAAACAGCGACCAGCCGCCGTGAGTCTTGTCCTGGATATCGCGCAGATAGACGCCGATCCGCTGCTCCAGCGGCGGGTCGCGCTCGTCGAGATAATGCAGATAGAGGACGAATTCGGCCGGAATGGTGGCATCGGCCTCCAGCTTGAACACCCAATGACCATCCTCCTTCTGGCTGGACATCAAGGCGGCGGCAGAGCCGCGCACCGCATCCTCCAGCCGGTCGGCGGCGGCACTGGACTCGTTGGATCGCAGATTCACTTCACTCGCAAACACGTCTGACCTCATAAAACGGAAACGGGGCGCTTCGCAGAGCGATCGGTCAGACCAACCCGTGACGCAGCACGCACCAAAGCTTGGCTCCGGCGGGCAGACGAACCGGGGGAAGGCGCGGCTGGAAGCCTTCGGCCTCCAGGCGATAGTAAATCCCCCGATACATTTCCTTCATCAGCGTCGCCGGACGCATCGTCCGGCGCGAGCATTCAGCCATTGCCCGATCGGACGCGGCGAAGTGCTGCGCTGCGATTGTGGCAATATCGCGGCACACCGCCGCCAAGGCCGGATGGGCCAGCACCTCTTTGGGATCGTGGCTGTCGATCCCGTGCGCGCTCAACACCTCGTCGGGCAGATACAGCCGCCCGATCTCGGCATCGACGGCGACGTCACGCAGAATGTTGGTCAGTTGCAGCGCCATCCCGGTGGCGCTGGCGACGGCCTGCCCTTGGGGGCGATCCTCGCCGAACACCCGCACCGACAGCCGCCCCACCGCCGAGGCAACGCGGTCGCAATAAAGTTCCAGCGCCGCCATCGTCGGACGGACCATCGCAGTGCCGATATCCATCTCGCACCCGTCGATCACCGCCAGGAAATCCTCTTGCGGCAGCTTGTATTCCGCCACCGGGCCAGACAGCGCCACCAGCACCGGATGGGTCATCGTCTCGCCCGCATAGAGGCGGCCGATCTCGACCCGCCACCATTCAAGCTGACGGCGCTTCTCGACCGGATCGCCCGGCTCGTCGGCGATGTCATCGACCTCGCGACAAAAAGCGTAAACGGCATACATGCCAAAGCGGCGCGGCAGCTCGAGCAACCGCATTCCCCAATAGAACGACGAGCCCGAGGCCTTGACCTTGGCCGCCATCTGCTCGTACAGGGCCGGATCGACCGCGATCATGACTTTGCTCCCCTCCGGTGATCCTGGACCCGGCCTTTCCAGGCCCCGCCCCGTCCCCGCCAATATTGAAACGCCGAATCGATCGTCGCCCCCAGAAAGAACAGCGCCACCAGCGGCAGCGCCACCGACCACGCCGACGGCAGGCCATAGGCTCGCACCATCGGCGCATAGGCAAGGCTCATCGCCGCCCAGGCGATCAGGCCGAACAGAGCGGCGACCCCTCCGCTCAACACCAACACCGGCGGCAGAACAAACACCAGCAGCATCGCCAGGACCGTCCCCGCCAGCAGCAGCGGCGAGTGGTTCAACTGGGTATAGGCCGACCGGGAAATCATCTTCCACAGCCCGGACGGGCCGAGATAGCGGCGCGAACTGGCGGTGTCGTGGGTCAGATCGAGCTGAATCCGCCGCCCGGCGCGCTTGACCGCCGCCGCCAGGGTGCAATCGTCGATCAGGGCATTGCGGATCGCGGAAACGCCGCCGATATCGTCCAGCGCCTCGGGCCGGATCAGCACATAACCACCCGCCGCCGCCGCCGTGGTGCGCGACGCGTCCGACACCCAGGCAAAGGGGTACAGCATCCGGAAGAAGAACACGAAGGCCGGAACCACCGCCCGCTCCCACACGCCGTCGGTGGGCAGCCGGACCATCAGCGACGCCATATCCAGCCGGGCAGCCAGCAGACGCGCCACCTGTCGGCGCAACTCGAACGGGGCGTGCTCGATATCGGCATCGGTCAGCAGCAGCAGATCGAGACCGGGATGCAGCGCCCGCGCCGTCGCGATGCCATGATTTTGCGCCCACATCTTGCCCGCCCAGCCCGGCGGCAGATCGGGCGCGGCAACGACGGTCAGACGGTCGGAGGCACCGATCGCGGCGGCGGCGGCACGGGCCAACTCGGCGGTGCCGTCGCTGCTGTGATCGTCAACCACCACCACCGACAGGGTACCGGGGTAATTCTGCGACAGCAGAGTGGTGACGGTGCCACCGATACATTCGGCTTCGTCGCGGGCGGGGATCACCGCCACCACGGCGGGCCAGTCCTTGGGCTCGGACGGCGACGGCGGCGTCTCGATCCGCCAGAACCCGCCACGCAGGGTCAGCAGCCAGCCCCAGGCGCCCAGACCGGCCAAACCGGCAAGGGTCGTCAGACTCACGAGCGCACCTGACCATTGGCGCGGAACCACGCCACCGCGTCGGCCAAAGCCAGATCGGCCGGGCGATGGCGATAGCCCAGATCGGCTTCCGCCTTGGCCGAGGAGAAGAACAT
>NZ_AQPH01000109.1 GCF_000442515.1 Magnetospirillum fulvum MGU-K5
GTCGAAACGCTTGTCCATAGCACCACTATGCCCATCGCGTTTCTCCTGCCATTGCGCCATTTTTTCCAGCAGCGCGGCGCGCGAGGTTTATGAGGACAGGACCTAGGATCTTGCCTAAGGCCGCAGCCCCTCCGGGGCTGGCGTGGCTCAAGCGCCGCTTCGGCTTGTCGCGCCTTCCACACTGACTTCGTTTGAGTGGAAGGCGCTCTAGTCGAGCTCGTCCTTGAAATCGGCGAGGTCGCGCAACAGATTGGTCATCGCCATCGCCAGGGCCTCGACCAGATCGAGCGGCACCGCCTCGCCCTGGCGGAACAATCCCTCGATCCGCGCCGCGATCTCCAAAATTCGGGGCGCGGAGACATTGCCCGCGGTTCCCTTGATGCTGTGCGCCAGAGCGGCGACGCGGGTGAAATCCCCGCTTGCCGCCGCAGACCGCAACTCGGTCGCCATTTCGCCCTGGCTGGAGATCACGGTTGCGGCAAGGCGTTTGACGAAGGCGCTGCGGCCATCGTACTGCGCCATCAACTGGGCCCGGTCGATCTCAGCGATCAACGGCAGAGGCGGCGCATCGACCGTACTCGTCCTGCGCTGCGACAGGTGACGCTGGATCGCCGTAGCCAGGGCATCGACCATGATCGGCTTGATCATCCGCTCGACCATCCCGGCCGCGACGCAACGTTCCCGCTCTTCCTCCATCGCGTCCGCCGTCAGGCCAATGACCGGCAAATCCGGGGCAAAGTCCCTGACCGCGCGGGTAAAGTCATAGCCCCCCATTTCCGGCATCTGGACGTCGGTCAACACGATATCGAACGCCGAGCGGCCGTGCTGGTGCAGGTGGTCCAGCGCGACCCGGCCATTCTCGAAGCATGACAAAATCGCGCCTTCGGATCGCAGCATGTCTTCGAGGACAAGACGGTTCACTTCATTGTCCTCGGCAGCCAGAATCCGCAAGCCGGTCAGGCGCGCCCCTCCCGCCGTCAAGACGCGACGCCCGGCATGCGGTTCAATCATCAGACGCTTCAGGTGCCGTGCCCGCAACGGCCGCTCGATCACCGGCACCTCCAATCCGAGGGAGTGCGGCATATCCGTTCCGCCGACGGGAACCAGGATCGCCCCCCGCCCCTCGCCTATTCTCGTGTTAATCGCGGCGCGGGTGGCGGCCCCCTCAATGACATCGCGATCCACCAGCACAAAGGCCGTGTCATCCACCTGGGCCGGGTCGGCAATGACGCGGCCCAACGGCTCCGCCGCCCGCAGCACGTCGATGTCGTCTTCGGACAATCCAAACACCGCGATGTCGCCGTCCGGCCATGGAGGAGCTTCATTCACCCCGGCAAGCGGCAAAGACACGGTAAACGTGCTGCCTTGGCCCGGTGTGCTGGCAATGGCAATCTCGCCCCCCATCCGTGTCACGAGGTCGCGCGAAATCGCAAGCCCCAGACCGGTGCCGCCATAGCGGCGGGTCGTCGAACCGTCGGCCTGGACGAACGGATTGAACAGGTGGTCAACAACATCGGGAGCGATTCCGATGCCGGTATCGACCACGCGGAAGATCAGCGTTTCGTCCACGCGCGCGACCGACAGGGTAACCTCGCCCCCGGACGGGGTGAACTTGACCGCGTTACTGAGCAGATTGACCAGAATCTGACGCAGGCGATTGGGATCGCCCAGGCAGCGGGACGGTATATCGGCGGCTTCGCGGACATGGAAACGAAGCGACTTGGCCTGGGCGCGCAAGGCAAGCAGATCGACGGCACGATCGACCACCTCGCCAATCTCGATCGGGATGTTTTCGATGATCAACTTGCCGGATTCGATCTTCGAGAAATCAAGAATATCGTCGATCACCGCCTGAAGGCCATGTCCCGCATCGAGAATGCGGGTAAAGACTTCACGCTCGGCGCGGCCGACATTCTGCCGGTCGCCGATCTGGGCCAGACCAAGAATGGCGTGGAGCGGCGTGCGGATTTCGTGGCTCATATTGGCAAGGAACTCCCGACGCAACACCGCGAGGCGCTCGGCTTCGGCCAGGGCCGTTTCGCGCGCTTCCTCGTTGGCCTTGCGACTGGAAATATCGGTGAAGCTGATCACCGCGCCGACGATCGTATCATCCAGAATCATGGGATGAACCGAAGTGCTGACCGCCAGCGGCCGTCCATCGGCGGTCCGAAACACGTCATCCTCAACCCGGTGGATCGTCCCGGCCTCCAGCGTCCATTTGACCGGACAATTCTCTTGTGAAAACGGGCGGTCATCGGCCGGACTGTCGTACAGAATGGCGTGGCTATCCGTCCCGATCAGTTGGTCCGCATCGTAGCCAAGGGCGCGGCAGGCCCCCGGATTGACGAAGGTGATCGTTCCATGGGGATCGACACCGATGATCCCATCGGCGGTGGATTGGAGAATGAGGCGGACCCTGGCCTCGGTCGCTTTCAGTTCGGAGGTGCGCTCGGCCACCACCTGCTCCAGATGGTGGCGATACCGTTCCAGCTCATTTTCCAACTGTTTCTTGTCGGTGATGTCGCGACCGACGACAACCGAACCGACGATTTCGCCGTCACGATCCCGAATCGGGGCAAAATTGAAGCTGCCGACCCAACTGACGCCGGAATCCTTGCGCCGCAACAGGTACTCCTGATCGGAGGCCCTCTCGCCCCGCAAGGCCCGCGGGATCGCCCATTGCTCCAGCGGGAGCGGTGTTCCGTCAGGAAACGTCACCTCAAGGATCGTGGGATAATCGGCCAAGCTCCTGGCGCACTCGTTCCGGTCGGCAAAGCGATGGAAGGTGGCGAACGCCTCGTTCAAATGAATGAACTGCCCCTGCCGGTCGGAAATGAACACGGCGTCGCTCATTGCTCCCAGCGCCGCCTCCAGCGTCGCCTTGGCCTCCTCGATGGCGCGGCGGTTGCGTTCCCGTTCGGTAATGTCGCGCCCGATGCCCAGAACCCCGATCACGCCCCCATCGGCGTTGGTCATCGGAGTTTTGATGGTTTCGATCAGAGCGGAATGGCCGGACTCGGCAAAGGTGATCCATTCCTCGTTGGTGGTCGAGGTTCCGATAGCAATCGCCTTGCGGTCATTGGCGCGGAAAAAGTCGGCAAGGTCTTTCGGTACCAGATCATAATCGGTGCATCCAACGATATCGGCCTCGGATCGGCCGACGAAATGTTCGAACGCGCTGTTGCAGCTCAGATAGACACCATCGGCGTCTTTCAGCCAGACAAGGTCGGGAATAGTGTGGACCAGGGTCGAGAGCAATCCGCGCTCTTTCTCCAGGTCATTCTGAATCTTCTTCTGCGCGGCGATATCGAGATAGCTGGCAATATAGCCGGTGCGTTGGCCGAGTTGGTTGTCGATACCCGCCACCGTCACGAACACCGGGATTTCGGTTCCATCCCTGGCGACGCAGAGCCGCTCTCCCGACCACCGGCCATGAGCAGCGATGTCCCGCGCCACGGCGGGAGTCTGGCGATCGACCTTGCCCTCGGGCCGGGCGAAGTCCCAGATCTGAATCCCGAGAACGGCATCCTCGGCAAAACCAAAAAGGGATTGGAGGGCGGGATTAACATAGACGATCCGCGCGTCGATATCGGTCAACACCATCGGTTGGGCCGCCTGACGCAACGCCTCGGCCAAGCGATGGCGTTCGTCCTCGGCCAACCTGCGGTCTGTAATATCCTCCAGCAAGACCACGATCCATCGCGGGTAAAGGTTATCGCCCCGGACCAAAGAGGCGCTTTCCCGCACCCACACCGTCGTCCCATCCTTGCGAACGAATCGGTTCTCCTGGATGAAGTCGAAAATCTCGCCTGCCACCAAGTGCTGGGTTAACGCCGCATTCTCGGCCCGATCATCGGGATGGATCAGTTGGGGAAAGGCGAAATCGCGCAATTCCGCCAGCGAATACCCGGTGATGGCGCAATAAGCGGGGTTGGCATCGAGAAAGCGGCCGTTAACATTGGTCAAGGCAAAGCCGATCGCCGCATTGGAGAAGGAAGCGCGAAACCGCTCCTCGCTCTCGCGCTGCTGCCTCAAAGCCAACCCGGAATGCCACGCCATCAACAGCGAGAACACCGCCAGGGCGGCAACCAGTCCGGGAAGCCATTGCGCTTCCAGCGCCTGCCAGATGACCAGAGATTTGGGGACGCCGATATTGACCCCGAACCCAGTGCTCGGCGAGCGGTAATAGGCGGAAATGGTAACGGTGTTATCCAGGTTAACGTTTTCAAAGACCCCGGACGACTGACGCTCCAACTGTTTCACCAGACGGGCGGAAACCATCTTGCCGACAAACTTATCCGGATCGCGTGTCCGGGCGATCATGGTGCCTTGGCTGTCGAAGATATTGCCGAGCCACGCCGCCGGAATCTGCAAAGAGGTCAGAATGTTGGCAAGGCTGTCGGCAGAGATGATCGAGGTAAAAACGTAAACCGTCTTCCCCTGCTCCTGGATCGGAATGCTCAGAAATATCTCGTTCTGGCCCGAGATGGTTCCAACCGACAGAGGCGAAATCGAAGGCTGCCCTGTCTCGAATGCCGGTCTAAATTTATCTATATTCTTGGTGACTGGCAGCTTCGAGCCATATGGAATTAAGGTATTGACCCATTGCTGACCCGACCGGTCGATTAAGGCAAAGTGGTTGATCAACCGACCTTTCGCCGCAGCTTTCGACAGATTGCTTTGCAGGGTGGCGAAGTCTCGGCGGTCGATCAGGTCCCGATTCGAGGACGCGAACATCGCCGTTCCGGTTCTGACCGTCTCCAATTCGATGTCGACGGCCCTGGACAAGGCGGTGACGGTCAGCAGCAGGTTTTCTTCGAGATGGCTGCGTTCCCGATCGAATTCGAGATAGCCCAGCACGAAGACCAGCAGGACCACCAGCACGGTGCCGAGGAGGACCTGCCAGATGAAGTTGCCTTTAAGGTGGGTGTCGATCATGCGGGCCGCGCCGTCCCGACAGCAGCGCCGATGCGCGCTGCAAACAGACGCAATTGACCGCGATCGGGCCAAGGCAATGGGAAGACAAAGGAAGTGATGACCGCCGCCCTCTGGACGATGGGCCGAACGCTGGCATCACTTTTCCCGGCGATCCTTCGCATCATGCCGCCGCTCCCGCCGCGTGGGCAGAATGGTCATACGCAGACGGAGTGTAACACGATCAGGCCAATCGACATATGCGAATCGGAGGGCCAAAACCCGGGGCTGGAGTGGGGCGTGAACGGAAGGGCGGGTTTTGGACGCCTCAGCGTAGATCATCCGATCTGTTCCCCTCCCCGCCTTTTGATTGACGACCATCATGGCACGGCACGCCAGTTTTTCAGGATGTTTGTCCTTGGTACTGGCGATCGATAACTCGCTCCGGCTGCAAAAGGCAGTCGAGACCTTAAGTCATGCGTGTTATTTTGCAGGTTTGGCGGCATGATAAGGGGAATGTCTGTGATGATGCGGGGACAACAAGCGGGCAATAGCGTATCTGCTTCGCAGGGAAAGGAATTTCATGGCCTGGAACTGCTACGTTTTTTGTGTGCGATGACCGTAGTCGTCTGGCACTACAAGAATTTCATACCCGGAGGCGGGGAAGAGGTCCCCCAACTCCTTCCTCTCCACACATTGTTTTATGTATTCTATAATTGGGGAAATTATGCTGTAGAAGTTTTTTGGGCCATATCGGGATTTATTTTTTTCTGGAAATACTCAGAATCAATTCACTCAGGCAGAGTATCCGCTAATTCATTTTTTATTCTAAGATTTTCGCGGCTTTACCCACTGCATTTACTGACCCTTTTGATGGTGACTGCGCTGCAATTTTCCTTTATCGCCAGTCATGGGACCACGTTCCAGTATCGATTCTTTGATATTTACCATTTTATATTGCACCTTTTTTTGCTTCCGACTGGGGCCTGGGTGGGGGTTTTTCCCTCAGAAAGCCGGACTGGGATGCGGGTCTGTCGTTCAATGGCCCGGTGTGGAGCATATCCGTCGAGGTGCTTGCCTACGCCGTTTTCTGGATCCTGGCGCGTAAAGGGCCTTTCACCGCGCTGAGGCTGTGCAAGATCATGGCGGTTTTGATCATCGCAAAAATGACCTTGCCGTGGATCAAGGATATCCCCTCCTGCCAAATCTATTTTTTTATTGGCGGCGCGGTCTATCTGTTGATCACCCAGGGATGGGCAGTCAACCGCTTGGTTCACGCGACCGGGATGGCGGTTCTGCTGGCGGCAACGGCTGTGCTGGGTAACACCCTGACCGAGGGAAAGATCCACACCATCACTTTAATTCTGGTCACTGCGGCCCTTCTGCTATCTTTTTTGGCGCTTGGAAAAATAATCAAGTCCCCCAGGGTATCTGGATGTTTCTGCAGCCTAGGAAATCTGACCTATTCTTCCTACATGATTCATTTTCCGTTGCAGATATTTGTTATACTCGCGCTGGAACGGCTGGGTATAAATCCAGAGATCTATAGCCACTGGGCGACTGCTGTCGGCTTCCTGTTATTTCTCTTTCTGCTCTCCCATGCGAGCTATGTGTTTTTTGAGCATCCGGTGCAGAATTGGCTGCGTAGCCGTCTCGGTCGGACGATGGCGCCCCACCCGACAGGACCCGATTCGTCAAGAGCAATTGCACCATAAGGCATTCTGGTTTCAAACAAGACGCCGATGGCAGGGGGCGGCAGAATGCCGCGCGGATGCCTCGGCCCGTCATTCCCGGTTATCCTCCGATCCTGTGGATAGACCTGTGGGCGGGTCGAGGGTAACGGTGGAGAGTCCGGGCGAACCGGGGGTGTTGTGGCCTGTGCTGTTTTTTCAGGCAATTTCGCTCACCCTGTCCGGACTTGAGGCATCCAGAGGCGCATCTCCCCGCAGGGCAC
>NZ_AQPH01000110.1 GCF_000442515.1 Magnetospirillum fulvum MGU-K5
AATATCGGCTCCATCGACATTGTTTTCGGCGAGATCGACCGATGAGCGACAGCCCCGCAGAACCCGCCGTCTTCGCTTTCACCGAGGAAAGCGCCGAACAGGCCCGCGCCTTCATCGCCCGCTATCCCGCCGGACGGCAGCAGAGCGCGGTGATGCCGCTGCTTGACATCGCCCAGCGTCAGGAAGGCTGGGTCAGCCGTGCCGCGATCGAAGTGATTGCCGAGATGTTGGCGATGGCCCCGATTCAGGTCGAGGAAGTCGCCACCTTCTACACGATGTACAACCGCCGCCCGGTCGGGAAGTTCCACGTCCAGATCTGTACCAACCTGCCCTGCATGTTGCGCGGCTCGGACGCGGTGCTGGACTCGGTGCGCGAGACGCTGGAGATCGGCATCGGCGAGACCACGGCCGATGGCCTGTTCACTCTGTCCGAGGCGGAATGTCTGGGCGCGTGCGTCAACGCTCCGGTGATCCAAATCAACGACGATTATTACGAGGACCTTGATCCCGCCAGCACCCGTGCGGTGCTGGAGGCGCTGCGGCGCGGCGACACTCCGAAGGCGGGATCGCAGACCGGCCGTCAGACCTCGTGCCCCGCCGGGGGGCCGACCACCCTGACGTCCCCCGCCGCAACGACGGAGAGTGCGTGATGCTGCGCGACCGCGACAGAATCTTCACCAATCTCTATGGCTTCCACGACTGGCGGCTGAAGGGCGCGCAGGCGCGTGGCGATTGGGCTGGCACCCGTGACCTGCTGGCTAAGGGCCGTGACTGGATCATCGAGGAAATGAAGACCTCGGGGCTGCGCGGACGCGGCGGCGCCGGGTTCCCCACCGGGGTCAAATGGTCGTTCATGCCCAAGGTCGAGGGTGACCGCCCGCATTATCTCGTCATCAACGCCGACGAGGGCGAGCCCGGTACCTGCAAGGACCGCGACATCATCCGCCACGAGCCGCACAAGCTGGTCGAGGGCGCGCTGATCGCCGGTTTCGCGATCGGGGCTCGGGTCGGCTACATCTATATCCGTGGCGAGTTCGTTCGCGAGGCTCAGAACCTTCAGGCCGCGATCGACGAAGCCCGCGTCGCCGGACTGATCGGCTCCAACGCCTGCGGATCGGGCTGGCCGTTCGAGCTTTACGTCCATCGCGGCGCCGGGGCCTATATCTGCGGCGAGGAATCCGCCCTGATCGAAAGCCTGGAGGGCAAGAAGGGTCAGCCGCGTCTGAAGCCCCCCTTCCCCGCCGGTGTCGGTCTTTACGGGTGCCCGACCACCGTCAACAACGTCGAATCGATCGCTGTAGCTCCGACGATCCTGCGCCGGAGCGGGGCGTGGTTCGCCGCGCTGGGACGGCCGAAGAACAGCGGGACCAAGGTGTTCTGCATCTCGGGCCACGTCAACAATCCCTGCAACGTCGAAGAGGAAATGGGCATTCCTCTGCGCGAGTTGATCGAGACTCATGCGGGCGGCGTGCGCGGCGGCTGGGACAATCTGCTGGCGGTGATCCCCGGCGGCTCGTCGGTTCCGGTGCTGACCAAGGACATCTGCGACACCGTATTGATGGATTTCGACAGTCTGCGCGATGTCCGCTCCGGCCTCGGCACCGCTGCGGTGATCGTGATGGACAAATCGACCGATATCGTCCGCGCCATCGCCCGCCTGTCGAAATTCTATGCCCACGAAAGTTGTGGCCAGTGCACGCCGTGCCGCGAAGGCACCGGCTGGCTGGCCCGGATCATGGCGCGGATGGTCACCGGCGATGCCGAACCGCACGAGATCGAGCGGCTGGACCAATTGACCCGCCAGATCGAAGGACACACTATCTGTGCGCTGGGCGATGCCGCTGCTTGGCCGATCCAGGGACTGATCCGCGCCTTCCGCCCCGAGCTGGAGCGCCGCATTGCGGACCGCCAGGCTCAGGGCCGGGCCGCTTGAGGACGGAATGAACACATGCCCAAGCTGACCATCGACGGCAGGGAAATCGACGTCGAGCCCGGAACCACGATTCTTCAGGCGGCGGATCGTCTGGGGATCGAGATTCCGCGATTCTGCTATCACGAACGCCTCGCGATCGCCGGAAATTGCCGGATGTGCTTGGTCGAGGTCGAGAAAGTGCCGAAGCCGGTCGCCTCGTGCGCGATGCCGGCCGCTGAGGGTATGGTGGTGCGGACCGATACCGCCGTGGTGCGCAAGGCGCGCCAGGGCGTGATGGAATTCCTGCTGGTCAACCATCCGCTCGATTGTCCGATCTGCGATCAGGGGGGCGAATGCGACCTTCAGGATCAGGCGATGGCCTATGGCTCGGATCGCAGCCGCTATGAGGAACCCAAGCGGGCCCAGCCGGACAAGGATTACGGGCCGCTGATCGCGACCCACATGACCCGGTGCATTCAGTGCACCCGCTGCATCCGCTTTGCCGCCGAAATCGCCGGAACCCCGGTGCTGGGCGGTCTCGGCCGCGGCGAACATCTGGAAGTGACCCGCTATGTCGGCCAGACGGTGTCGTCGGAACTGTCGGGCAATCTGATCGATCTGTGCCCGGTCGGCGCGCTGACCAACAAGCCCGCCGCCTACCGCTATCGCTCGTGGGAGCTGCGCCGCACCGAAACCATCGATGCGATGGACGGGCTGGGCGCGGCGATTCGGGTCGATTCACGCGGCAACGAAGTGATCCGGGTGCTGCCCCGGATCAACGAGGACATCAACGAGGAATGGCTGGGCGACCGCTCGCGCTTTGCCTGTGACGGGCTGAAGCGGCAGCGGCTCGACCGCCCCTATATCCGCAAGAACGGCAAGCTGACGCCTGCAACCTGGCCCGAGGCCTTTGCCACGATCGCCGCCCGGCTGAAGGATCTGGCGGGCGACGAGATCGCCGCGATCGCGGGCGATCAGGCCGATGCCGAAACGATGGCCGCGACCAAGGATCTGCTGACCGCGCTGGGATCGACCCATCTCGATTGCCGCCAGGATGGCGCCGCGCTCGACCCCACCGTCCGCGCCTCCTATCTGTTCAACAGCACCATCGCCGGGATCGAGCAGGCCGACGCCCTGCTGCTGATCGGCACCAATCCCCGGATCGAGGCCCCGGTGCTGAACGCCCGGCTGCGCAAGCGCTGGCTCGAGCATGGGCTTTCCGCCGCCGCGATCGGACCGAAGGCCGACCTGACCTTCGCCCATGACTGGCTGGGGGACTCGCCTGCCCTGCTCGCCGAGCTGGCCGACGGGCGGCATCCCTTCCTCGCCACCCTGAAGGCGGCCAAGAATCCGGCCCTGATTATCGGGCAAGGCGCGCTGGCCCGCGACGATGGCACGGTTCTGCTCGGTCTGGCGCGGCGGATCGCCGAAGCCACCGGGATGGTCCGCGAGGATTGGAACGGCTTCAACGTCCTGCACACCGCCGCGGCGCGGGTCGGCGGCCTCGATCTCGGCTTCGTGCCGGGGCCGGGTGGCCGCGACACCAACGCGATCGTCGCCGGAGCCGCTTCGGGCGCGGTCAAGGTGCTGTTCCTGCTGGGAGCCGACGAGATCGAAATGGGTGCCCTGGGTGACGCCTTCGTCGTTTATCTCGGCAGCCATGGCGACGCCGGAGCCCATCGCGCCGATGTGATCCTGCCCGGTGCCGCCTATACCGAAAAGGACGCCACCTTCGTCAATACCGAAGGCCGGGTCCAGCGCACCCGCCGCGCGGTGTTCCCGCCCGGCGAGGCCAAGGAAGATTGGCGGATCATCCGGGCGCTGTCCGAGGTGGTGGGCCACACCCTGCCGTTTGACTCGCTCGATCAGGTGCGGGCGCGTCTTGTCACGCTCAATCCGCTGTTCGGCCATCCGGGCAGCCTGGAGCGCGCGCTGTGGCAGCCGTTCGGCCGCGCTGGCGCGACCAGCGACCGGCCGCTCGCCTCGATCCTCGACAGTTATTACATGACCGATCCGATCAGCCGCGCCTCCTCCACCATGGCCGCCTGCATTGCGGCGTTCGGTGGCGGCTGCAACCACCATAGCCATAGGGCGGGACACCATGCTTGACCTCGTGGCCGCACTGTTTCCGCCGGTTTTGTGGACGCTGATCGTCATCGTCGGGAAGATCATCGCGATCTTCCTGCCGGTGCTGGTCGTGATGGCCTATCTGGTCTATGCCGAGCGCAAGGTGATCGGCTCGATGCACCTGCGCAAGGGACCGAACGTGGTCGGCCCGCTCGGGCTGCTCCAGCCCTTTGCCGACGGCATCAAGCTGTTTTTCAAGGAAACCGTGCTGCCGACCAACGCGAACCGGGCGATTTACCTGTTCGCGCCGATGATCACCTTCATCGTGTCGCTGGTGGTGTGGGCGGTGATTCCGTTCGGCGACGGGCTGGTGCTGGCTGACATCAATGTCGGCATCCTCTACGTCTTTGCAGTGTCGAGCCTGGGCGTCTATGGCGTGGTGATGGCCGGATGGGCCTCGAACTCGCGCTATGCCTTCCTGGGCGCGCTGCGCTCGGCGGCGCAGATGGTGTCCTACGAAGTCTCGATTGGCCTGATCCTGGTGTCGGTGCTGCTGACCGCCGGATCGCTGAACATGTCCGCGATCGTCCGCGCCCAGGAGGGGATGTGGTTCGTTCTGCCCCACCTGCCGCTGTTCGTGCTGTTCATCGCCTCGGGACTGGCCGAAACCAACCGCTCGCCGTTCGATCTGCCCGAATGCGAATCCGAGCTGGTGGCGGGCTATAACGTCGAATATTCGGCAATGCCATTCGCACTGTTCTACCTGGGCGAATATATCAATATGCTGGTCGTCGGCGCGATGACCTCGATCCTGTTCCTGGGCGGCTGGCTGGCCCCGTTTGGCTGGACCTTCCTGCCAGGGCCGGTATGGTTCTTCGCCAAGGTCTGCCTGGTGATGTTCATCTTCATCTGGGTCCGGGCGACCTTCCCGCGTTATCGCTACGACCAGCTGATGCGGCTGGGGTGGAAGGTGTTCCTTCCCTTCTCGCTGATCTGGGTTGTTTTGACCGCCGGCACGCTGCTCGCCCTCGGGCGGTTGCCGGGGCAGGGATAGGAGAGCCCGAACGATGTCGTTCATTGACCGCACCGCGCGCGCCTTCCTGCTGATCGAGCTGTTCCACGGCCTGTCGGTAACCTTCCGTTACCTGTTCAAGCCCAAGGTGACGATCAATTACCCGTATGAGAAAGGCTTTCTCAGCACCCGGTTTCGCGGCGAACACGCTTTGCGCCGTTATCCCAACGGTGAAGAACGCTGCATCGCCTGTAAATTGTGCGAAGCGGTCTGCCCGGCCCAGGCGATCACGATCGAGGCCGAGCCCCGCGAAGACGGATCGCGGCGCACTCTGCGCTACGATATCGACATGACCAAATGCATCTATTGCGGGTTGTGCCAGGAGGCCTGCCCGGTGGATGCGATCGTCGAGGGTCCAAATTTTGAATATGCCACCGAGACCCGGTCGGAACTGATGTACAACAAGGCTAAACTTCTCGCCAACGGTGATCGCTGGGAGGCCGAACTGGCCTTCCGTCTTTCCGCCGAAGCTCCCTATCGCTGAAGGGGGGAAACCCGGAATGTCGACGGCGTTGATTTTTTATCTCTTTGCAGGGCTGACGGTTGCGAGCGGCGCGATGGTCGTCTCTGCCCGCAATCCGGTTCATTCTGTTTTGTGGCTGATCCTGTGCTTCTTTAATACAGCGGGGTTGTTTCTGCTGCTCGGAGCCGAATTCCTGGCGATGGTCCTGGTCATCGTCTATGTCGGCGCGGTGGCGGTGCTGTTCCTGTTCGTGGTGATGATGCTGGACGTCAACCGGGCCGAATTGCGCGCCGGATTCCTGCATTACCTGCCACTCGGCGGATTGGTGGGGGCCGTTCTGCTGGGCGAATTGGTAACGGTGGCTTTTGCCTGGAATCCGACCGAATCGACGGCGGCGCTGACCCGCGCTCCCTTCCCCGATCCGCTCCAGGTGACCAATACCCAGGCGCTGGGACGGCTGATTTATACCGATTACATCTTCCTGTTCCAGACGGCGGGGCTGATCCTGCTGGTGGCGATGATCGGCGCGATCTTGCTGACCCATCGCCGCCGTACCGGGGTCCGCCGCCAGACGATCGCCGATCAGGTCGATCGCTCGCCGCGTTCGGTCGAATTGCGTAAGGTCCAATCAGGACGGGGGCTTTGACCGCGATGCTAGAAATCGGCCTCTCCCATTATCTGACCGTGGCGGCGATCCTGTTCACCTTGGGGGTGGTCGGAATCTTTCTCAACCGCAAGAACGTCATCATCATCATGATGTCGATCGAGCTGATTCTGCTCGCGGTCAACCTCAATCTGGTGGCGTTTTCGTCGGCCCTGCACGATCTGGTCGGGCAGGTGCTGGCGATGTTCGTGCTGACGGTGGCTGCCGCCGAAGCCGCCATCGGACTTGCCATCATCGTTGTCTTCTTCCGCAGCCGCGGCACCATCGCGGTCGAGGACATCAGCCAGCTCAAGGGATAGCCGTCAGATGACCGTCATCGCCACCGTTTTCCTGCCGCTGCTGGGGGCCGTTGCCGCCGGCCTGTTCGGCCGCGTCATTGGCGCGCGGGGTTCCCAGATCATCACCACCGGCCTGTTGGTGATGGCGGCGGTCTCGGCTGCCCTGGTGTTCGACCGGGTGGCGCTGGGCGGCCAGACCGAAACCGTGATCCTGGCCGACTGGATCAAGTCGGGCGGGCTGGAGCTGTCCTGGGCCCTGAAGATCGACACCCTGACGGCGGTGATGCTGGTGGTGGTGACCTGGGTCTCGGCTGCGGTCCATCTCTATTCGATCGGCTATATGGCC
>NZ_AQPH01000111.1 GCF_000442515.1 Magnetospirillum fulvum MGU-K5
AAATGCCGATAAATTGACGGATACAGGTCTATTTCTCCGCAACTTATCGAAATATGATTTTCACAAATTCATACAAAACACCGACACAACACACTTCCATCTTCATTTGTCAATTTACCCCCCCAGTCCCATGTCGGACGCGGCGAATGCTCGCGGCCACAGACCGGCCAGATTCAAATAAAAGGATGATTCCCATGTTCAGCCGAACAATGTCGTTCCGAAAGGCCATCAGCCTTGTTGCGGTCACCGTCGCCCTGTCGGGCTGCACGGTTTTCTCGGGCCGTGAAACGACGGGCGAGTATGTCGACGACGCCACCGTCACCACCCGGGTCAACGCCCAGATCATCAACGATTCGTCGTTGAAATCGTCTCAGATCAGCGTCGAAACAATGCAGGACGTCGTTCAGTTGAGCGGGTTCGTCGACACCGCCCGGGCCAAGGAAAGGGCCGGAGAAATCGCCCGGAACACCACCGGGGTCCGTTCGGTCAGAAACAACCTGATTGTCCGATAATGACTGAACGCACCCAGCCCACCACCAGAGCGATGAGAACGATCATGGCGACAAGAGCATATATTTTGCTGGCATCGACGATCCTCGCCCTCGCCCAGGTTTCGGCGGTCACGGCCATCGCCGCCGAGGACAAGAGTCCGGGCTGCGCCCCCGGCGAGCGGATCGACGGCACCACGATCGAGTCGGCACGGGCAAAATTCGAGAAAGCGGGCTATCGCCGTGTCATCGCCCTTAAAAAAGGCTGCGACAGTTTCTGGCACGGGACCGCAACCCAGGATGGGCAGCCGATCCATGTCGTTCTGACGCCAACGGGACACGTCATCGTCGAGGGCAATTGAGCCGCATTGCCGGTTGCCTGGGGTGGCCTGACGCCTTCACTTCAAGGAGTTCACGCCATGTATAGCAGCATCATGCTGATTACCCTGGCCCTGCTGCTGATCGGATCGCGGCGCGGCGGATTGTCCGGACGTCCGAACGGACGATGGCATTCCCCCCCGTAAGACCTGACACGTCATCGCTACTTAAGGACGCCATGAAGCAAGCTTGTAATTCATAAAGATCAACCAAGGCGCGAAGGATCATTCATCATGGATCTCCACAGCCTTCCCCTCGAACCCATCGTCGCCCTGGTCGCCGGAATCGTGATCCTGGTCCAGCCCGGTCTGCTGAACTACATCGTCGCGATCTATTTGATAATCGTTGGGGTTATCGGTATCGCCCCAAGATTATTCTAGCGGCTGAAGCCTGATATCCCTGGGTATATTCCGACCCTGTCGGCATCCACCCAGGGGTTAATATCATAAGATAGATATCGCGCCGAGAGCCGCTGTGGCCTTCCTACCTTCCCGCTCCGGGAGAGACACTCTTTCCCGAGAAAAGTGAGAAGAGCGAACATCCTTAAACGCAGCGGGTCGGAAGAGCGGGACAAAACGGCGAGGATCGTCGCCGTTCGCAAGCCAAAGTCGGCGACGGTCCGTGCGCCCCGCGCCGATCCGCCATGACAGATCGAGCGCCCTGCGGAGGGGCCTGAGGCTGAACTCAATTTTCCGCAATCGAGAAACGCGCCATGACTTTCGAGCAAAGAGACGTTCCGAATCCTGCGGATGGCAAGCGCCCCCAGACGAAGCCGACCGCAGACACCGTCCCGTCGCCTCTCAGCGTCGAGGATGCCCAGCGGCTGGTTCACGAATTGCGTGTTCATCAGATCGAACTGGAGAGTCAGAACACCGCCCTCCAGGAAGCCCGCCACGAATCCGAAGAGACTCTGGCCCGCTATACCGAATTGTATGAATTCGCGCCGGTGGGCTATGTCACTTTGGACCTGAACGGTGTCATCAAGCGGTCCAACCGCGCCGCCACCGCCCTGTTGGGCACGGTGCCGGGGCGGAACGCCCCGCAACGGCTGGGCGCGTTCATCGCCGACGAATCCTTGCGGGACTTCGCCTCGTTCCTGGAACGGATTCTCAGCGGCAAGGACACCGAACGCTGCGAAGTCGGGTTGAAATCGGCGGACGGTCAGTCGAGCTGCGTCGTTATCCTGGAAGGCCTCTCCGACGTGACCGGCCAGGATTGCATCGTCGCGATGATCAACATCACCGAGCGCAAGCGCACTCAGGATGCCCTGTTGCGTGCCAAGGAAGAAGCCGAACGGGCGACATCGGCCAAATCGCGCTTTCTCGCCGCCGCCAGCCACGATCTCCGCCAGCCGCTGCAAACCCTTTACCTGATTTGCGGCGTGATGGCGCGCCGGTTCGACGATCCCCGCCTGCGCGAGTTGATCGCCAACCAGGATCAGGCGCTGGAAGTGATGTCGGGGATGCTGAACACCCTGCTCGACATCAATCAGATCGATGCCGGGCTGACCAAGCCCCAGCCGATCGGCTTTCGCATCTCGGTTCTGCTCGACCGACTGGAGCGAGATTTCGCGTTTCACGCCGGAACCGGAGGCAATGTCTGGCGCGTCATTTCCTCGCGCTCCTTCGTTCACAGCGACCCCAAAATTCTCGAACAGATTCTCCGCAATCTGCTGTCGAACGCCTTCAAATACACCCACCATGGCAAGGTGCTGCTGGGCTGCCGCCACGTCGGCACCCACCTGCGGATCGAAGTCTGGGACAGCGGCATCGGCATCGCCGCCAACCAGATCGACGCGATCTTCAACGAATTCGTCCAGATCGAAGCCCCCATCGACGGCCACAACCGGGGCCTGGGGCTGGGACTGGCGATCGTCAAACGCGAAGCGGTATTGCTTGGCCATCCGCTGCGGGTCCGTTCCGTGTTGGGACGCGGCTCGGTCTTTTCGATCGAGGTGCCCCTGGCCGAAGCGGAAACCCCGGTTGCGGTTCCCCCCTGCCCCCCCTGGACAGCCTGAACGCCCAGATCCGCCAACGCCGGATTCTGGTAGTCGAAGACGACCCGGCGATCAGTTCGATGCTGAACAGCCTGTTCACCTCCGAAGGGGCATTGGTCACGGTCGCCGCGAATGCCGCGATGGTGCTGAACCGGCTCGCCCAACCGGCCCAATCGTTCGATCTGGTGATCTCGGATTATACCTTGCGCGACGGAGCGACCGGACTGGAGGTCATCGCCCGGTTGCGAGCGGCGGGATCGCCCGATCTTCCGGTGATTTTGCTGACCGGCGACATCTCAACCGGAACCTTGCGCAAGATCGGTGCGGTGACCGGATGCATCCATCTGACCAAGCCGGTGACCACCAGCGAATTGATGCGGGCCGCCGGAATTTTGTTGTCGCGTCGGCAAAGGCCGGGGACGGAAGCGAACACAACGGAACCGACGATCTTTGTCATCGACGATGATGACCCGCTGCGCCAGACCATGTCGATGTTGCTGACCGAGGAAGGCCGCTCGGTCGAGAATTATCCCACCGCCGAAGCCTTTCTCGCCGCCGTCGCCCCCACCCGCGAGGGCTGCCTGCTGGTCGATGCGGTGATGCCCGGAATGGGCGGTCTGGAATTGCTGCGGCAGTTGCACCGCCAGAACCGCAGCCTGCCCGCGATCGTGATGACCGGACATGGCGACGTCACGATGGCGGTGGCCGCGATGAAAGCGGGCGCGACCGATTTCATCGCCAAGCCGCTGAACCCCGCCGGATTGCTGGCCGCCGTCGAACGGGCATTGGAAAAGGGACGCGATCTGGCCGCCGATGGGGTTCGCCGCAGCGAGGCCGTGGGACGAATGTCCAGCCTGACCCCCCGCGAATACGACGTGCTGGAACAATTACTGGCCGGTCACCGCAACAAGACCATCGCCCATCACTTAGGGATCAGCCAGCGCACCGTCGAGAATCACCGCGCCTCGGTGATGCGCAAGACCAAGTCGAAAGCCCTGCTCGACCTGCTCCGAACCGTTATCGACGCCAATCAGAGCGATTAGGGCGACGTCCGTACCACGAACGCGATCTGTGCCGGTCCATGACGACGGGTATCGGCCAGGGTGAAGCCGGGCGGCGGGACGAAAGCCTCGTCCGCCGCCACTTCGACCACCGCCAACACACCGGGTGCCAGCCAACCTGCCGCATCGAGCGCGGACAGCGCCGGGGCTGCCAGCCCGCCATGATAGGGCGGATCGAGAAAGGCCAGGGTACAGGCGGCCTCGGCACCCGGCGGACGCGTCGCGTCGGCGCGCAGCAGCCGGGTCCGGGCACTTTCGCGCAGGGTCTCGACATTGGCGCGGACCGCATCAAGCGACGCCGGATGGGTATCGAGGAACCACGCCCGCTCCGCCCCACGCGACAGTGCCTCCAGCCCCAGCGCCCCCGACCCGGCAAAGGCGTCGATCACCGTCGCCCCATCCAGATCGACCAGATCGGAATGAGCCAGGATATCGAACAGCGCCTGACGCACCCGGTCGGCGGTCGGCCGCGCAGTGCGACCGGGCGGCGCGACCAGGGTACGGCCCTTATGGCTTCCGGCGACGATTCGCATCGGCATTCCCCTTGGCCGGGCCGTGACGGAGCGGAGCCGCCTTCTTGCGCTGATCCTGCTCTTTCAGCCGCTCGTCTTTTTCCCGCTCTCCGGCCGGACGCGAATCGACCTTGGGACGCAGCACCGGCTTGGCCCCGCCGGTCTGCTCGCGCAGCACCTTGCCCGGCACCTCGTCAACCGCACGTTCCTCCAGCGTACCCAACTGGAATGGGCCATAGGCGACCCGGATCAGCCGGGTCACCGGCCAGCCGAGATACTCCATCACCCGACGGATTTCACGGTTCTTGCCCTCGTGCAGCGCCACGGTCAGCCAGGCATTGGCCCCCTGCTGGCGGTCCAGCGTCGCCTTGATCGAGCCATAGGCCTGACCCTCGACGGTGACGCCGCGCTCCAGCCGTTGCAACGCGACCGGATCGACCTCGCCATGGACGCGGACGCGATAGCGCCGCACCCAGCCGTTCGAGGGCAGTTCCATCTTGCGGGCCAGCGCGCCGTCATTGGTCAGCAGCAGCAGCCCCTCTGAATTGAGATCGAGCCGCCCCACCGACACGACGCGGGGCAGATCGGCGGGCAAGGTCTCGAACACCGTCTTGCGTCCCTCGGGATCGCGGTGGGTGGTGACCAGACCGGCGGGCTTGTGATAGCGCCACAGCCGGGTGCGCTCGGGCTCGGACACCGGCTGACCATCGACCAGGATCAGGTCGTTGGCGGTCACGACACAGGCCGGGCTGTCCAGTACCACGCCGTTGACCGCAACCCGGCGGTCGGCGATCCAGCGCTCGGCATCGCGGCGCGAGCACAGACCGGCACGGGCCAGCCGCTTGGCGATCCGCTCTCCGGCCGCTGCCGGGCTGGTGGTTTCGTCCCGCTCGTCGGTCGTCATTGTCTTGCCGCCTCCACCAGGGCCGACAGCACTTTGGCGTCGGCCGGGCCAATCAGAAATTCGGGATGCCACTGCACCCCGATGCAAAAGCGCCGGTCGGGCGCTTCGATCCCCTCGATCACCCCATCGGGGGCGAGAGCATCGACGATACAACCGGGAGCGACCTGCTTCACCGCCTGATGATGGGCGGAATTGACCACGGTCCGCCCCGCCCCCACGATCGCCGCCAGCCGGGTTCCGGCGACGATTTCGATCTCGTGGCCCGGTTCGGTGCGCGGGTTGGGCTGTTCGTGGGCCAGCGCGCCTTCGACCTCATCGGGGATGTGCTGGATCAACGTGCCGCCCAAGGCGACGTTCAGCACTTGCTGGCCGCCGCAAATCCCCAGGATCGGCAGATCGCGGGCCAGCGCGCCGGTCAGAATCCGCATCTCGAACGCGGTCCGGGTCGCGTTCAGGGTAACGGTGGGATGGCGGCTGTCCTCCCCGAACAGCGCCGGATCGACATCGAACGCGCCGCCCGAAACAATCAGGGCGTCGAGGCGGTCGAGATAATCTTCGGCCAGATCGGGATGATGCGGCAGCGGCAGGGGCAACCCGCCGCATTCGACAACCGAATCGCAATAATTGCGGCGCAGAGCATACCACGGCATCTTTGAATAGCCGCCGGGCTCCTCGCTGTCGAGAGTAATGCCGATAATTGGGCGTCGACTCATGGTCAAAGTTGTCCTTGGGCCTGGGGCAGCCCTCCTATACCTTCCCGTCCCCGCCGAAGCCATGGTAAAGCGACGTCATGACCGGCTTCATGCAGATCGCCCTGGCCGAGGCCGAGGCCGCCGCCGCCCGCGCCGAAGTGCCGGTGGGAGCGGTGTTGGTCCGAAACGGCGAGGTTCTGACCGTGGCTGGCAACCGGGTCGAGGAATTGTCCGACCCCACCGCCCACGCCGAAATCCTGGCGATCCGCGCCGCCGCCGCCGGACGCGGCGGACGGTTGGAGGGCTGCGACCTCTACGTCACGCTTGAGCCCTGCCCGATGTGCGCGGCGGCGATCGCGCTGGCCCGGATCCGGCGGGTCTATTTCGGGGCCTATGACCCCAAGGGCGGCGGCATTGATCACGGCGCCCGGGTGTTCGACCACCCCACCTGCCACCATCGCCCGGAAATCTATGGCGGGATCGAGGAGCGGCGGGCGGCGGCGCTATTGCGTGATTTCTTTCGAGCCAGGCGCTAGGGCGTGGACTCATAAAGGGCGAC
>NZ_AQPH01000112.1 GCF_000442515.1 Magnetospirillum fulvum MGU-K5
CGAACGGGCCAGGGCGGTAGCCCTGTCGCGACAGCGAGAATCGGCGCACCCGTGTCCTAGCTTCGCTTTGACCCGAACCAGCGTCCCGCCGCCAGCTTCAGCGACGACAGCGCCTTTCCGGCCAAAGCGGTGGGAGTCGGCGGCGTATCGGGCAGATGGGTTTCGATCTGGCGGGCGGCGACTTCGATCGCGGCTTGCCCGCCCATTCGCGCCCCGAGCCACAGCAATTGAGCGGCGACGCCTGCGACGACCAGCCATTGCGGCACCGCGTCGGCGGCGGTTCCGGGCGGCTGATAGATCGGCCCCTGCGGCTCGCTCTCGTCGGGCAGAATGTCGGGCGGCAACGGCTCGCCCGGCATCCGCTGCAATTCCTCAAGCAGAAGCTGATTGGGGCTTTTGCTCGGCACCACCGGGCGCGGCTTGGGCGGCGGAGGCGGCGGGACACCAACGAAATCCTCCAGCGTCGGGATGTCGGAGATTGGCCCGGCGCACAGTGCGGCGAATTTCTCGACATCCTTGGCCAGCGCGCGGATCGCGCGCAGGTCGGAAAACACCTTGGACGCGGCGGGATCGAGAAAATCGGCGGCGGAAAACAGGATGTTCTCGCCATTGGCATGGCGGCGGAACAGGGCGGGTTCCTTGACCAGGGCGCGCAGGCTGAGATCGAGCACGATGAAGGAAAAGCGGTCCATTTCGGGACCGAAATGCTCACCTCGGCGAGTGGGGTGCTGGAAGTGGCGGTGGCCGACCTCGTTGCCGTCGCCGACAGCGAGACCGGGAGCGAACATCCCGTCATAATCAATCAGCTTCAGCCCGCCATCCTGGACCAGGATATTACCGTTCTGAAGATCGCCATGGGCCAGCCCGCGTGTCCGCAGGTGGCGTTCCAATTCGCGCAGACGGGCGATCAGCGGGGTCAGCGCCGACTTGCGGCGATGATTGCGCTCAAGCCAGATTCCGAGCGGGACACCGTTAACCCAATCCATCTTGACCAGGGGATAGGCCTTGCCTAGCACCCGCACCCCGGTCGGCTGATAATCGAAGCCGACGAAATGCCCACCGCCGCCCCCGCCGGACAACGCCTCGGTAATCCGGGCATAGCGGTCCTGAAGATCGCGGGCTTCCTTATGGAAACAGCGGACGGCGTATTTGCGTCGCCCGTGGGAAACGGCATAGGTAACGGCAAAGCCGCCGCCATAGGCCTGGGGCAAGCCCATATCGTTCAGCACGACCTTACCCGCCTGCAACACCGGATCGTCGAAGGCGAGGTGCGGAGCCTGTACCGCGTCGTTGTACTGATCCGGCGACGGGTAGGCCATCGGCGCTACCCCAGCACCACGAGGGTACAATCGTCGCGCCGCATCCGCCCGGCGGCACGTTCCTCGCTCACCAGCCGCGAGAAAGCGGCGGCCGAAGGCAGGGTCAGCAATTCCTCGACCCGCTCGTCACCACCGGCCAGCAACCAGGCTCCCAGCGCGTCGGTCATCAGCATGATGCGGGGATTGACGATGCCCTTCAGGCCCCATTCGGCGGTCATCGCCTGAAGATTGGCCGGACGCAGCAGGGCTTCGTTTCGCTCGGACACAGTCGAAAGCAGCATCGGCCGGGCGTCGAACTGCTCGGGCCGCTCATAGGGGAACGAGGCGACCAGATGCCCACCCGACACCAACACCGCCAGAGAATCCCCGACCGCCAGCAGGCGGACCCGTTCCTCGGGCCGCGACACCGACAGGCCGAGCAGGGTCGCGAACGAGCCGCGATCGAACGCCGCCTGGGCGCTCCACGACATCGCCGCCCGATCGAACCCGGTATTGTACTCGGTGATCGCTTCGGCCAGCCAGTCCGCCCCCAGCGCGGGGTGGGCGATGAAGCGCCGCACCAGCACCCGCGCCCACGAGGCGGAATGATAGGATTCACTGGCCCCGTCGCTGACCGCATACAGCCCACGCTGCGGCCAGGAACAAGCGGCGTCCTCGATCTCGTGCGGGGCCGTCTCCAGCTTGGGCACCTGGGCTTCGAACAGCGGGCGCATGGCCTGCCCTCCTCTTCGCCCTACCGCAGATTGGCCGCCTGGGTGCCGATCTCGAAGAAGTCGACGATCTCCTCGATATTGGCCTTGTAACCGAAGAAGCGGCTATCCTCTTCGACCTCATGGCCCTTGGCCTGCGCCGCCGCGACCAGATGCGGCGGGAAGACGCTCGACATCCGGTACAGCATCTTCGAATAGGAATCCGGCAGGCCGCGCTCGGTCGCCGGGAACAGCACCGCCGAGCCGCCGGTACGGTCGATATGCAGGTTGAACAGCAGGCAGGTGCCGTCCTGGGTGGCGATCTGCTTCAAGCCCTCGGCGATCCGCGACGGATCACCATCGGTCGACTGACCGTCAGTGACATGGATGATGGTGGGCGGGTAACTGCCGGGATGGGCATCGCACCATTCGACCAGCACTTCGGCGACCTTGTGCATCGCCTCGCACATCGGGGTGCCGCCCTCATTAACCGCTTCGAACCAGACCGGGAACTTGACCGAAACCTCGACCAGACCGCCCGCGCCGTCGCTGACCTTCTTGTGCTTCTCGTCGACGCGCAGCACGTTGGCCTCGATCTCCGACAGCGGATGGATGATGCCGCTGCTGAGCGCGCCGCGAAAGCCCGACCCGACTCCGGCGCCGCCATAAGCGATCACACCGACATCGAAGTAATTGCGGACACCATCGGCGCGGGTGCTGCGAATCACCAACTGATAGAGCGTCTTGTTCAAAACATTGGCGACGAACTCAGCCTTGGATTCGCCCGAATCCAGAATCTCGTCCATTGACCCCGACTGATCGATCACGAACAGAAAACAGGTCGGCGTCGAACGACTGATATCGGCGGTATAAGGCATAGGCTCCCCCGGACTGAAACGTGGCGCAGTGTATCATTGAAGATCGCGCCGGAGAAAGCCGCGATCCCCGGAAACGACGTCCGAAACCGACGCAAATTCCGGGAAAGGGCGGCAAAGGACGCGCGTGCGGGCGCGCGCCCGGACTTTCCAGACGGCGGCGGGTCCCCTCGGCCCGGCACCGTCCGATCAAGACGTCACGGATGGCCGCGGAACAGCCCAGCCAGCACCACGACCGCAATCGCGACGACCGCGACCACCAGCAGGGTGCGGAGGTGAGTGTTGGAGCCGGAATTGATCTTTCCGGCGGCGGCGCGATCGGTGTTGCCGATCACCACCTCGGTCTTGCCGATCGAGCTGGTCTGCGAATGCTGGATGGTGGCATGGGCCCCGGCCTGGGACGCCTTGGCGGTCTGATCGGTGAACGAGGTCAGCGCCGCATCCAGCGCGGTGACGTCCAGCTTCATTTCGGCCGCTTTGACCTGGACCGAAACCATCCCATCGGCATGCTGGCGTTTGATCTCGGCGATCTGCGAATCGTTCAGGCCGCTCAGATCAAGCACGTCGTTCTGTGCGAGATTGATCGCCCGCTCGGCCGGGACATTCGCCACGACCGGCTCGACGCTCTGCAATTCCCGCCCCGTTGCCTCAGACATACAGTGACCCCCAAACCATTGTTTCAGCAGGCGGCGATTATGCCGTGCCGGACTCGACCAGACAAGCCAGCCAGCCGCCAGACTCCGACAATTCGCCGCCCCCCGGCGCGTTGGTCGGACAGAGGCAGGACGATCAGAACGGCAGAAGGTAGTTCAGCCGCGCGATCACTTCGAACAGGGTCGACCACACCACCTGACGGGACAGAATGAAGGAGACCAGCACGGTGCCGATCAGCAACCGCAGCCAGTTGCGCTGGCTGTCCGGGCTGATGATCGCCTCGGGGGTTTTCTCCATCACCTTGCGGTTCATCACCTTCTCGACCGTGACGATGACGCTGTGCTTGTGGATTTTCAGTTCGATGCGGGCCAGCCGGGTAATATCGGCATGCTCGCGCACTTGGCGCTGCAACACTGGGATTTCCAGCGACAGTTTTTCCGCCGCCAGCGTCTTTTGCACTTGGCGGGAATGGTTCAGCAGCTTTTCCTTGACCTTGACGTCACCCGCCGACAGCCAGTGGAAGCGGTGCGGCACCGCCTCTTCCAGTTCGTAGGGGATCACCACTTCGTCAAGCTTGCCGCACACCAGCGCGATCAACTCGGCGACATCGGCATTGGGGCCGATGACATATTCATGGCGCGAAGCGGGACCGAAATGGAGCCAGACCCGCTCGGCCAGATCAAACTTCATATGAAGCGGCATCAGCGGCGGCAACAGATCGAACAACCGCTTCATCACGGTGCCCGACATCTTGGTCGAGCCAGCCCGCCACTTCGGAATCGCCTGACGGGCATAGCTGGCCGCCTGGGGACTATATTTCTTCCCGTATTCCTTCAGCAGGATATCGAGCTGCTCGCGATCCAACGAGAAGAAGTAAGCCTTCACCTCGGCATCGAGACCCCCGACCTCGCGAGAGAACTCCTGGGCTTCCTGGATGTGGCGACGAGCCAGTCCCATTACCCCCCCGAAACAGGCGCAACACTTTCGCCAAAAGACTTTCACGACCGAGCCTGATCTCGATCGTCACCCGATAGCCATCCCCTTCCAGCACGCGATCGGCGACGATCTTCTTGACGTGCGGAATGGACATCTGGGACTGGAACTGGAGCAGCGTGCTCTCGACCTGTTCAGCGACCAGCGCGGCGGTCACCTCCGGCAGACCGGACCGGGCGAGACCGGCGCGAAACCGCGCCAATTCACGGACCGCGTCCTGGGGTTGCCGAAGGATGATGTCGCGTCTGAACATCGGCTAGCGGCCCATCACCGTGCTACCCAGAATCACCAGCACCGCAACGGCACCGACGATCCACAGGATGTATTTCTGCACCACCTCGGAGAACCCGGCGAAGCGACCGGCGGCGGCGCGTTCGGTATTGCCGATCACCACCTCGGTCTTGCCGATCGCGCTGGTCTGCGAATGCTGGATGGTGGCATGCGCCCCAGCCTGGCTCGCCTTCGCGGTCTGGTCGGTAAACGAGGTCAACGCGGCATCCAAAGCCGAAACGTCGAGCTTCATCTCGGCGGCCTTGACCTGAACCGAAACCATCCCGTCGGCGTGCTGCCGCTTGATCAGAGCAACCTGCTCATCCGAAAGTCCGCTCAGATCCAACGAGTCACTCTGCGTCAGGCTCAACGCCCGTTCCGCCGGTATATTCGTCACCACCGGCTCGACGCTTTGCAGCTCTCGCCCACCGTTCTCCGTCATATCCGTCCCTCGAAACCCATGGATTCAAGATCCGAAGAGAGTATGCCGCCGAAGCGCCCCAACCGGCAAGCCGCGCGACCGTTCTCCCCCCGGACAACCGACCCGCCACCCCACCCGATTCGGACCGGGGCCAGACAGATCCCCCTTACGATCCGGCCTTGCCCCCGTCCCGGACCTTCTTAACGGCGCTGTACCCGACCAACGATCCGACCACCAGCCCCAGCAGCCCCAGCACCAGCGCGCTGGGAACCGCACTTCCGGCCACGCTGATCTCGACCAGCGGGGACAGCACAACGCCACCAACCGCACAGAGCAGCGCGGTCAGGGTGGTGGTTTTGGTTTCGTTGGATGAGTGGGCAAAGGCCAGACCAAAGCGTCCGGTCAGCCGTACCAGAAGGCGCGACAGCTTGATCAGGAACAGGGCCGCAAGGCGGGTCCCCTTCGCCACAAGCTTGGTTCCCTGCGCCAATCCGCTTACCACCTTGGCCATCGCCATCCCCTCGATCAGTCGGTGGGGAATATTAGACACCCTGCGTGCGCGAGGCAAGATGGCTTGGCGCATCGGGATGGGCTATCGCCTTTGGATCAGGGGGGGGGACACGCCATCAGGGTTCCCCCAAACGAAAACGCCCGGAGCAGTCGCTCCGGGCGTATCGCAGATCGTTACAAGGACCGTCGAGACTACTCGAGGACCTTGGCCACCACGCCGGCGCCGACGGTGCGGCCACCTTCACGGATAGCGAAACGCAGGCCCTGATCCATCGCGATCGGGGCGATCAGCACAACGCTCATCTTCACGTTGTCGCCCGGCATCACCATCTCAG
>NZ_AQPH01000113.1 GCF_000442515.1 Magnetospirillum fulvum MGU-K5
ATGTCAGGCTGAGGCTGGCTCCGGCGGCAATCAGGGTGTCGATCTGACCAGTGCCAATCACGCTGCCGCCGGTGGCGAGATCGGCCTGATCGACGATGAAGGTCGTCGCGCTCGTGGTTCCGGCCTTCAGGATCTCGACGCTGGTCAGCGCCGTCGCGCTCAACCCCAGCATGGTTCCGGCGGCAACCAGGGTATCGATGCCGATACTGCCGACCACGCTGCCGTTGGTTGCCAGATCACTCTGATCGACGGTGAAGGTCGTCGCGGCATTCATCCCGGCCTTCAAGATTTCGACACCCGACAGCGTCGTCGTGCCTAAATTCAGGCTGGTGCCATTGATGATCAGGGTGTCGGTGCCAACATCGCCGACCACGCTGCCATTCGCCGCCAGATCGGTCTGATCGACGGTGAAGGTGGTATCGTCCGAACTGCCCGCCTTCAGTACCTCGATGCCGGACAGCGTCGTCGTACGCAGATCGAGACTGGACCCAGCCGCGGCCAGGGTGTCGATGCCGCTATTGCCGACCACGCTGACAATCCCATTGGCCAGATCGGTCTGATCGACCGAGATCACCGTTGCCGAACTCGTCCCACCTTCACGATCTCGACGCTGGACAGCGTCGTCGCGCTCAGATCCAGGGTGGACCCGGCGGCCACTAGAGTGTCGACGCCGCCGCTGCCGATCACGCTGCCACTCGCCGCCAGATCGGTTTGATCGAGGGTGAAAATCGTCGCGGCAGAAGAACCCGCCTTCAAAATCTCGATACTAGACAGCGTCGTCGTGCTCAAATCCAGGCTATTGCCATTGATGATCAGAGTGTCGGTGTCGGCATTGCCAACCACGCTGCCATTCGCCGCCAGATCGCCCTGATTGACGGTGAAGGTGGTGGCGGTGGAGGAACCCGCCTTCAGTACCTCAATCCCGGACAGCGTCGTCGCAGTCAGGTTGATGTTGGTGCCCTTGATCACCAAAGTATCGGTACCGGCATTGCCGACCACGCTGCCGTTGGCTGCCAGATCGGCCTGATCGACGGTGAAGGTGGTATCGTCCGAACTGCCCACCTTCAGCACCTCGATCGAGGACATGGTTGTGGCGGTAAGATCGAGGCTCGTTCCGGCCGCAACCACGGTATCAATGCCCGCCGTGCCGACCAGCGAGGTCACGCCGGTAACGTCCGACAGAGTGAAGGTGGTGGCGCTGGTAGTGCCGGCTTTCACCACTTCGACCGAGGACAGGGTCTTGCCGCTCAGATCGATGCTGGAACTGGTGACGATCAGGGTGTCGACGCCATTGTTGCCGCTCACGCTTGCCAGCGAGTTGAGGTCAGCGGCATCAATGGTGAAGGTGGTGGCACCGGTATTTCCGGCCGCCAGCACCTCGATGCTCGACAAGGTGGTCGAAGTCAGATTAAGGGCGGTATCCGCCGCGATCAGCGTATCGGTTCCCGTATTGCCGGAGATCAGCCCCCCCGTGACCAAGTCGGCCTGATTGGCCTTAAGGGTTGTGCCAGTGGTGTTCTCGGTCTTCAGTATCTCGATGCCGGTGACCGCCACCCCGCTGAGATCAAGCGACGTACCGGACACACTGAGGGTGTCGGAACCGGTGCTGCCGGTCAGGGTGCGCAGGTTCAACGGCAGACCGGTGCCGGTAAAAGTGGTGGAAACGCCGGTTGCGGACGACAGGGTCGCGATATTGTTGGCGGCCTCGTCGAGGTTGACCACTGCGGTGCTGTAGCTGGTGGCCGACGCTGAAAAGGTAATGTTCGCGCTCGTCACCGTGGTGCCGGTGGTGGTGACCAGCAGGGTATCGGTGCCGCTGGCGCTGACGTAATGGAGCGCATTGCTGTCGGTATAAAGGAACGGCTTGTTGTTGCCGACGCCCGTGGTGCCCAGCGCTTTGCTGTCATAGACGGTCGGGGTGGCGGTGAAGCCCCACACCGAGCTTTGCAGGAAAATCTTGTCGGTACTCTTGAAGTTAGTGATCGTGTCGCCGCCCTGATTGATCCCGGCATAGACGAACACGTTGGTACCGGCCCCGCCGGTCAGGATGTCAGCGCCGTCGCCGCCGATCAGGGTATCGGTCGCTTTCGTCCCGGGCGCGGCAACCGTGCTGTCATATATGCTGACTGCGGACGTATCGGTATAGGTGTTGTTGCCCATCATCAGGGCGTATTTACCGTTGTCGGAAATCGCAGAAACCCATTGATAGCCGATCGACATGCCGTTTTCGCTCGACGAAATCCGGGACACCGTCCAACTCGCGTCGGAGATGTTGTAATCGGCACGGAACGTCTGCAATTGACGGGTTTCATCAGTTACGAGCCCAACCCCGTCCGACTGAAACACCAGATAGACATGGGTGCCATCGCTCGCCATCTGGGCACCCGACCAGGTGACACGGCGGCTCCAGCTTTCTGTCGCCAGCAGATCAGTGCCCGTCGTGGTGTTGTAGAGGTGAATCGCGCCCTGGATCGGATCGTTGGAATTGCCGTAATCGCGGGTCAGGACGAATTGACCGTCGTTGCTGACTCCTTGCAGGATATTGGTATTCACCCCGGACACGGTCTTCAACACCGCGCCCGTCGATGCATTGAGCACGACGAGATTGGTGACATTGCTGCCATTGTCATAGACAGTGGTCAAGATCGCCACCTTGGTATCGTCAGCAGAGGAGGCGATAGCGTTGATGCTGCCATTGTTGATCGCGTCCCCCAGCGCTATCGACGCCTTGGACACCGTATTATAGCGATAGAGCTGATTCTGATTTACATAATAAAGGTCACACCCGCTGCTGGCATTGCTGACGGCGACGCCTGAGTATGACGAAAATGTATCCTGATTTTGCGTAATTAACATCGAGGTGTAGCCGCTGCCCGACTGGGTCGCTACGTACAGCTTGCCATCCATGATATAGCCGACGGTGGCTCCATCGGACGACACGTCCCAGCTCTGCACATAGTTCGTCGTCCCCGTTCCGGAAATATTAACCACCTTTCCGGAAACCGTGTCGTAGCGATAAACGTTCCAAATGTTGCCGTTACCGGAATCGTTAGTAATCGTGCTGAGCACCGTTCCGTTGGTGGCAGCGGAGATCAACCGAGAATCCTGGCTGACGAAGAACAGATATCGCCCACTGTTCTCCGTCTTGGCGCTGTCGATACCATTGATGCCGCCGTCGCTCCACAGCTTCGACGTCGTCAACTTCGTGTTGTTGGTGTTCTGGGCGATAATCGAATCGTTACCGGCCCCACCGATCAGGGTTTCATTGCTAATCGAGGTGCCGACCAGAGTATCGTTGCCCGATCCGCCGATCAGGGTGCCGACGCTGGCGGTGGCACCATGAAACCCCGTGGCCAGATTGACGCTAATATCGTTGACCGACCCCGACGCGTCGATCACATCCGACGCACTGAAAAGGGTGCCGAACGACTTATTGTCAACCGCCTTCAATAAGGTCCCCAAGGTGGTCCCGGATGGAATCCCGGTCACCGACGCGACGATCGTATTGGTAGTGGAGTCGGTTATGGTCAGGCCGGTCGGAGTTTGGGTGAACAGGGTAAGGGGGTCGGTGGTCCCGTTCATCAACCCCTTGATCTGAGCCGCGGTGAGGTTGAGCGGAAAGCTCCCCGTTAGATTGATGACGTAAGCGTTAGCCCCGGTCACCGAAGACGGAACCGCGATGGTGAATCCGGTCGTCGAGGAAAAGCTGATCGTGTCGCCCAGGGCGTCGGTGGCCGACAGGCCGGTAATCGAGAGCGTTCCCGACGAGGTAACCGCCGATCCGTTGGCGCTGGTGATGTCAAATCCCAGCAGCGAGGAGAGAGCATTCGTGGAGGTCGGCAGCCCGGTTCCGGTGAGAGTCACCTTGCTTAACAGCGACGAATCGGCGGCGGAGTACATCGAGAAGACGTACTGGGACGAACTCAACGTCACGTCGGCGGTTTTAACGCTTTCCGTTGTGCTGCCGTCTTTGGCCTGATACAGCGTAATCGTCGACACGGAGCCTTTCGGTCGGCCGCTCGATAGATCAAGGCCCATCCCGCTACCGCCGAACACAACCTTGGTTAACGGATCGGCGTTGGAGATCACCGTGATCGACGTGGACGACATCACGCCCGTTCTACCGCCATCATTCAACAGATTGCTGAAATCGCTAAAATCCTGCGGATCGAACAATTGGACCAGAGTGTCCTTGATATGATCGCCAATAGCGCCAAAGTCCACCGAATCTCGAATAACAACACTGGTCATTGTCGGCTCCACATAGATCGGTACAAGAGGCCACGTGATTAATTTACGCCCAAGCCAGGAAGTGTTGTGCGCAGAAAGAACTTAGAGGGATCCCTCATAGGAATCCTCCCCGAGCATGATCCATCCTCGATTCGGTTTACTCGTCCACCCTTCAGAGAAAATTATCTGGCGATTTATAGCCTGTTGATACTACCTATGCCGGCAAAATGTTGTCAAGGCGTGCAACGCAAAAACTTTTGGTGAACTTTCAACTTTCCTTCCGAATGTTACCGGACACACCCCCCGATTGGGGAGGCCAGGCGCTGGCCGGAAGGTCTGGGATGCCGGTGCCGCGACGGGCGACGGCGGAGAGGCGGGTGATGAAATTCCAGGGCCAAGCATGCCGTTTTAGACAGGTTTCTATGGCGTTCGAGGCTATAATCCTTCGTCAGTTCGTATCCCGAAGCTGATGCGTCGGGAAATGACGGCATGGTGCCGCGCCCGTTCGGCATCGGTGTTCGTGGGCAAGAGGTTGGGATTCCTGACGAAAGCGATCACCGCATCCCAGTCGTTGAGGGTTCCCAGAGCCAACTTTTGCGCCTTGTCGATGTCGGCGTTTTCCGCGACACCTTGGATCAGTGCCCGCAATTCCCGGCCATGTTCAGCACTTTCACCAGTTGCCGATGCTGGGGCGTCAGATGTCTGCGCGCGTCTTCCAGCCAGGGGAAAAGTTCGGCTTGAATCTCCCGTCAGCGCGATGATACGATTTCTCTCTGTGACAGGAGCTGTTGTTTGCATCCCTTATGATAATTTCATGCTTTCACTATGCCGAATACAGTCATGGAACATCACAGCGCTGCGCGCAAATGACGCCGAATGCCGGAGAAATTCCACCTCATCTCGTGAGGTTTACACGTGCCTCCCAAGTCTTTTACAACTAATGACACATGGCAAAATTCAATCTTTAGTGTATATCTGCGTTGGTTGTATCCTGACGTTAACATCGGGGCAATGTCGGCATGGCCGAAATCCCTGGCCCTTTCCATAGGGTCTCCTGGAGTGAACCGTTGCCATTCCTTTTCGAACACTGCCAAACGCTGAAATCGGCTCAGGGCGTCGCCCGTCCCTTGCTGCGGGATCTCCCGTCAGATCGACTCTCGTGATCCGACACGGGAGAGTGGTTTTAGTGTGGCCGCGGTCTGTCTGGGTGTTGCTGGGGGCGCTGTTTCCGTTGACATCGGTAGAGGCCGTTGAAAACTGCGGATCGGATATGGGCCGCTATGCCCGGCTTGCCTGTTACGAGCGGATGGCATGGACCACCGGGAAGTCCGCTCAATGTCTGCGCCTTGACAGTGATGTGGCCCGCATGACTTGCTTTGACCGGCCCGACGCGGCCGCCCCGGTCGCTTCGGCAGCCAAGCCCCCCGCTCCGCCGCCATCCGTTCCAACGCCACGATTTCGCATCGAGGTCGGGATAGGCTATGGCTTTGCTCATTACGACGGCACCCTGATGCGGATGTCCGAGCGCTTGACGGTCGATTCGATGATCGGCGTGCGTGGAACGGCGATTCATGTCGGGATATGGGACGACCGGCTGATCGCGAAGAGCGTCTCGATCGGGATGGAATACTTGAAGCTGGACCTCAACGCCCGGTTCAGCGGGGCGGCAGATTATGGAATCGGTAATTTCA
>NZ_AQPH01000114.1 GCF_000442515.1 Magnetospirillum fulvum MGU-K5
TGAAGGCGGAGCGGGTCTCTTATGACGTGATGACGCCATCGGCGGCACGCGGCATCTTGGAGGCGATCCACTGGAAACCAGCCATTTCCTGGGTCGTCGATGCGATCCATGTGTTAAAGCCGATCCGCTTTCACACTCTGCGCCGCAACGAGGTCGGCAGTAAAATTCCGGTCGCCAAGGTCAAGACCGCGCTCAAACGGGGCAGCCTGGACGGTTTGCATCTGCGGATTGAAGACGACCGCCAGCAACGCGCCACGACCTTGCTGGTCGATGTCGATTATGTGATCGAGGCGCATTTCGAGATGACCCCCCGGGCCGGGGCCGAGGACAATCCGGGCAAGCATCTCGACATCTTCAATCGCCGCGCCCGTCGCGGGCAGTGCTTTCACCAGCCCTGTTTGGGCACGCGGGAATTTCCGGCGCGGTTCGAACTGGTCGAGCCCGACGCCCCGCCCCTGCCCGCCATCGACGACAGCCGGGATTTGGGCTTCATGCTGTGGGACATCGACCATGGCGGCGACCGCGCCTCGATGTTCTTTCGCGCCCGGATGGACCGGGGCGTGGTGCGGGTGCCGCCGCCCGGCTCGCCGGAGATCCGCCGATGAGCATCCTGGCCGCGCTCTCCAAAGCCTATGACCGCCTCGCCGAGGACCACAAGGTTCCCCCGTTCGGCTATTCCAGCGAAAAAATCGGCTTTCTGATTTCGTTGAACGAGGACGGCACCCCCGCCGGGTCGCCGATCGATCTGCGCCTGGGAACCGGAAAGAAGCTTGCGCCGCGGATGCTGGACGTGCCGCAGCCGAGCAAACGGACATCGGGGATCGCCCCCAATTTCCTGTGGGACAAGACCTCCTATGTCCTGGGGGTAACGGCGGGCGACGGCAAGCGCCTTGCCGACGAACATTCCGCTTTCGTCAAGCGCCATAACGATGCCTTGGCCGCGACCGACGATCCCGGCCTGCGGGCCTTGCTGGCGTTTCTGCGCGATTGGACGCCGGACACATTCGCCGCGCTGGGCTGGCCGGAGGAGATGAAGGATCAGAACGTCATCTTCGCCTTTGGGCGCGACTACCTGAAAGACCAGTATCTCCATGACCGGGCGGCGGCGCGCGCGGTGTGGGCCGATCTGGCTTCGTCCGGGACCCAGCAGACTCAGGCGGTCTGCCTCGTCAGCGGAAAGACCGCGCCGATTGCCCGGCTGCATCCGGCGATCAAGGGGGTTTGGGGCGGGCAATCCTCGGGCGTCTCGATCGTTTCCTATAACAAAGACGCCTTTGAATCCTATGGGCACGAGCAGGGCGACAACGCCCCGGTGTCCGAAGCCGCCGCCTTTGCCTATACCGCCGTCCTTAACCGCTTTTTGGAAAGCGACAGCCGGAATCGGCTTCAGATCGGCGATGCCTCAACGGTGTTCTGGGCCGATGCCTCCGACGCCCCAACCGCGGAACTGGCCGAAAACGCCTTTCTCGCGATGTTGGGCGGCATCGACGAAGACAAGCAGGCGGGCGAGGTGCGGGCGATCCTCGACAAAATCCGCCAGGGCCTGCCGGTTCACGACTTCGCCCCGCACTTGTCCGAGGGCGTTCGCTTTTATGTTCTGGGGCTGGCCCCCAACGCGGCACGAGTCTCGATCCGCTACTGGTTCGAGGACGATTTCGGTCATTTGGCCGAGAATTACCGCCGCTATGTCGAGGATATCCGGATCGCGCCGCCGCCGCGTGATCCCTACCCGCCGCTGTGGCGTTACCTTCAGGAAACCGCCGTGCTGGGCAAGCGCGAGAACGTGCCGCCCAATCTGGCCGGAGAGCTCTTGCGCGCGATCCTGACCGGCACGCGCTATCCGCTGACTCTGCTGTCCAACATCTTGATGCGCCTGCGCTCCGACAAGAGCGTCACCGCGCTGCGCGTGGCCCTGCTTCGGGCCGTTCTGATCCGGAATTACGGTTACACCGACAAGGAGGCTCCCGTGGCGTTCGACCCGGACAATACCAACAAGGGCTATCTGCTCGGGCGGCTGTTTGCCGTTTACGAACACGTTCAAAGCGCGGCGCTGGGCCGCAACGTCAACGCGACGATCAAGGACAAATATTACGGGGCGGCCTCGGCCCAACCGCGCAAGGTGTTCGCGATTTTGGAGAGCGGGTCCGCCAATCACCTGTCCAAGGTCGGCAAGGCCCGCCCCGGCGCCAGGGTCAACCTGGAAAAGGAAATCGGCGCGATCATGGGCCTGATGTCGCCCGGCAACGATCCGTTCCCTCCCTCGCTCTCCGCCGAGCAGCAGGCCTTGTTCGGCCTCGGCTATTACCACCAGCGCAACCAATTCTTCGTCGCCAAGGATCACGATTCCTCTGCCCAGAAGGAAACTGCCGTATGAGCGCCCTGTCTTTCCGTCACGAATTCGTCGTTCTGTTCGATGTCGCCAACGGCAATCCCAATGGCGATCCCGATGCCGGCAATTTGCCGCGCCTCGACCCCGAGACCAACCATGGTCTGGTGTCCGATGTCTGCCTGAAGCGGAAGATCCGCAATTACGTCGAACTGGCCAAGGGCGACGAAAGCGGTTTTCACATCTATGTCCAGGATGGCTCGATCCTCAACGACAAGCATCGTGAAGCCTATATCGCGCTGCGGCCCGGTGACGCCAAGGTCGCCAAGGAAGCCAAGCTCAATCCCAAGGACGATGCCGAGGCCACGAAACTACGCGACTTCATGTGCGCCAATTTCTTCGACATCCGGACCTTTGGCGCGGTGATGGGCACCGGAATCAATTGCGGTCAGGTGCGGGGGCCGGTCCAATTCGCCTTCGCCACCTCGGTCGAACCGATTGTGCCGATTGAAATCTCGATCACCCGGATGGCCGCCACCACCGAAAAGGAAAAGAAGGACAAGGCGCAGTCGGACGAAGGCGACGGCAACGAGCGCACCGACAACCGCACGATGGGCCGCAAGCATATCGTGCCCTATGGCCTGTATCGCGCCCATGGGTTCATTTCGGCCAAGCTGGCCGAACGTACCGGCTTTTCCGAGGCCGATCTCGATCTGTTGCTGGAGGCGGTCGAAAACATGTTCGAGCACGACCGTTCGGCGGCGCGAGGCGAAATGGCGGTGCGCAAGCTGATCGTCTTCCGCCACGATTGCGCGCTGGGCAAGGCTCCGGCCCACAGCCTGTTCGACCGGGTCAAGGTCGGCCGCAACATCGACGGGGACTTCCGCGCGGTGAACGACCCGGCGATCGACAACCGCACCTCGGCGCGCAGCTTTGCCGATTATCTGGTGACGATCGACCGGGACAACCTGCCCGAAGGAGTCGAGATCATCGAGCGTCTGTAAGCACGTTCGATGATCGGGGCGGATGCTCCGTTGCAGGGCGACGAGCGGGAGGGCGAGCCCATCCCGCTTTCCGCGCTTCAACACGCGGTTTATTGCCTGCGTCAGGCGGCGCTGATCCATCTCGAACGGCTGTGGGAGGAAAACCGCTTCACCGCCGAGGGGCATCAGCTTCATATCGCCGCCGACCGGGGCGACCAGCGCAAGGCACGGGGCGTCCGCCGGGTGATGTCGCTGCCCCTGGCGGCGCCTCGTCTCGGGATCGCTGGCGTGGCCGATCTGGTCGAGTTTCGTCGCACCCCGGACGGCACCGAAACGCCGTTTCCGGTCGAATACAAGCGCGGCAAGGCCAAGCTGCACCGCGCCGACGAGGTCCAGTTGTGCGCCCAGGCGCTTTGCCTGGAAGAGATGACCGGACAGTCGGTACCCGATGGGGCGCTCTATTACGCCGAGACTAAACGTCGGGTCGCGGTTCCCTTCGATCCCGATCTGCGTGCCCTGACAGTGGCGACCATCGCCGATCTGCGCGAGATGTTCTCCACCCTGCGCACGCCACCGCCGACGTTCCGCGCCGACCGCTGCCGGGCTTGCTCACTGATCGAGCTGTGCCGTCCCAAAGCCGCCGCCCGCCCCGCCCGGCAATGGCGCGACACAATGCTGGCCGCCCTGCTGTCCGAGGACGAGGACAAGTCATGAAGAAGCTGCTCAACACAATCTATGTCACGACCGAGGGGGCGGGCATCCGCAAGGATGGCGAGAATCTGGTCGTCGAGATCGATGGCGCGGAAAAAGGCCGGGTCCCGCTGCATATGCTGGCGTCGGTGGTAGTGTTCGGAGGAATCTACCTCTCCCCCGCTTTGATGCAGGCCTGCGCCGCGAACGGGATCACCATCGTTCTGCTCGATCGCAGTGGACGCTTCCAGGCCCGGATCGAAGGGCCAGTGACCGGCAATGTCCTGCTGCGCCGCGCTCAATACAAGGCATCGGACCAGCCGGAAGAGATCGTCCGCAGTGTGGTGATGGGCAAGGTCGCCAACCAGCGCTCGGTGCTGATGCGGGCAATCCGCGATTACGGCGACGAATATAGCCCGGACCAGAGCGCCGCTTTGGCCGAGGCGACCGAGCGGATGGCGCACATCTTGCGCAAGGAAGAGGTTTCGACCGGCAATACCGACGATTTGCGCGGCGCGGAAGGGGAAGCCGCCGCCCTCTATTTCAGCGTCTTTCCTCACCTGATCCGCTCGCCCGACCCAGAATTCGCGTTCCGGGGCCGCTCGCGCCGACCGCCGCTCAACCCCACCAATGCGCTGCTGTCGTTCCTCTATACCCTGTTGACCCACGATTGCCGCGCCGCCGCCGAAAGCGTCGGACTGGATCCGGCGGTCGGGTTTCTTCACCGTGACCGGCCGGGGCGGCCCAGCCTTGCCCTTGATCTGATGGAGGAGTTGCGTCCGGTCCTGGCCGACCGTCTCGCCCTCTCTCTCATCAATCGCCGCCAACTTCGGGCCGGGGATTTCGAACGCCGCGACGGCGGGGCGGTTCTTCTCGGCGACGAAGGGCGCAAGACGGTTCTGACCGCGTGGCAGGAGCGCAAGAAAGAGGAACGCCAGCATCCGTTCCTCGGCGAAAGCGTTCCGCATGGATTGGTGCCGTATCTCCAGGCCCTCCTCCTCGCCCGCCATCTGCGCGGCGACCTTGACGCCTATCCGCCCTGGTTCTGGAAATAAGGGGGACGCCGATGATGGTTCTGGTCACCTACGACGTCAGCACAATCGATCCCGGCGGAAGCCGCAGGCTGCGCAAAGTCGCCAAGGCCTGTCAGGATTATGGGCAGCGGGTCCAGAATTCCGTGTTCGAGATCGAGGTCGAGGTCGATCCGGCGCAATGGGTCGGGCTGAAAGCTCGATTGGAAGCAATCATCAACCCGGACTCCGACAGTTTGCGCTATTATTTCCTGGGCTCAAACTGGCAGCGCCGGGTCGATCATGTCGGGGCGAAACCGACACTCGACCTGAACGGGCCTCTCATCCTGTAAGACGTTAAGACCGGCCGATCGCGTCGGAACGATCCCGTGCGAACCCCAAGCGTGTCCGGAATTCCCGGTCGGTTCGCACGATGGATAACTGTTTGACATCGTGAATCATTTACAGCCGAGCATCGGTCTGGGGACGAAGAACCGGCTCGTCTCCGGCAGGTTCGCGCCACAGCACCGATTTTCTCAATCAAAGCAATCTGTTATTCCTATGGAGTCGCCCCCCACGCGGGGGCGTGGATCGAAACCAGACCGACCGCGACGTTTCGCGCAGGATCAGGGTGTCGCCCCCCACGCGGGGGCGTGGATCGAAACGGCCGCCTGGGTGGCGGGGGTGAAGTGATTGGACGGTCGCCCCCCACGCGGGGGCGTGGATCGAAACAATGGCCACATCCTGCCGCCACATTACTCGGTGGGTCGCCCCCCACGCGGGGGCGTGGATCGAAACCTGCACACGACCGGCGAGACCAATAACAAGTGCCGTCGCCCCCCACGCGGGGGCGTGGATCGAAACGACGGTGGGGGCGACGGCGAATTTATCGGTGGCGG
>NZ_AQPH01000115.1 GCF_000442515.1 Magnetospirillum fulvum MGU-K5
TGCTGAAGCCGCTGCACGGGGCCGAAGACGGGCTGGAGGCGGCGCTTGTCTCCAATCTGCGCCAGGATTATCCGGAATTTCAGATTTTGTTCGGCGTTGGCGATCCGTCCGACACCGCGCTTGAGGTGGTCCGGGCGCTGCCCGCGCCGACGCCCGGTGGCGAAGTCGCGGTGGTGGTGCGGCCGGGCGGTCCGGCGCGCAACCGCAAGGTCGCCAATCTGCTGTCGATGTGGCCCGAGGTCCGCCACGATCTGATTGTTGTCGCCGACAGCGACGTCCGGGTTGCCCCCGGCTATCTTGACGATCTGGTCGCGCCGTTCGCCGATCCCAAGGTTGGGGTGGTGACCTGCCTGTATGTCGGGCATCCCGGCGTCGGGCGGTGGAGCCGTCTTGGCGCGCTGGGGATCAATCACGGCTTCCTGCCCTCGGCGCTGGTCGCCCGTGCGCTCGGTCGTCACGACGGCTGCTTCGGGGCGACGGTCGCGATCCGGCGCTCGGTGCTGGAGCAGGGCGGCGGACTGGATGCCGTTGCCGATCTGCTGGCCGACGATTGGGCGCTGGGCGCGATGGCGCGGGCGCAGGGCCAGACGATCGCCCTGGCCGCCCGTCCGGTCGATATCGTCGTTACCGAGCCGGGGTTGAAGGCCCTGTTCGACCACGAAGTCCGCTGGGGCCGGACCATTGCCTCGATCGACCGCGTCGGTCATCTGGCCTCGATCATCACCCAGCCGGTTGCACTGGCCTTGCTGGCCGCCCTCGTCGCCCAGGCGGCGGGAACCGGCGGGGCGGGGCTGGTGGTGCTGGGGGTGGCCGCAGCCTCCCGCCTGTGGGCGATTCGGGCCGAGGAAGCCGCGTTCGGTCTGCCGCGCGCCTGTCTGACCGATCTGGCGCTGCGGGAAATCCTATCCATTGTTGTCTATGCTGTCGCATCGGCGGGGCGGACTGTGCTATGGCGTGGCCGCCGTTTTGTCGTCCGTCGTGACGGTACTCTAGAGCCTGTCGAGGGGTTAGCCTCATGAAGAAGTCGTTGTTTCTCAATCCGCCCTCGCTCGAAGGGTTCGACGGCGGCGCTGGCGCCCGCTTTCAGGCCAAGCGCGAAGTTCGCTCGTTTTGGTATCCGACGTGGTTGGGCCAGCTCGCGGCGCTGGTGCCGGAGTCGAAGCTGGTCGATGCGCCCGCCCATGGTCAGACCCTGGAAGACATCCTGCCGCTGGCGAAAGATTTCGAGCTGCTGGTGATCTATGCCAGCGCCGCCACCTTTGCCTCCGAGGTCAAGGTCGCCGAGGCGTTCAAGGCCGCCAACCCCAATCTGATGATCGGCATGGTCGGGGCGCATGTCGCCACCGTGCCCGAGCCGTCGTTGCTGGCGTCGCCGGTGATCGACTTCATCGCCCGGAACGAATTCGACTACACCATCGTCGATGTCGCCGAGGGCAAGCCGTTCGCCGAGATCGACGGCCTGACCTTCCGCGGCCCCGATGGAGCGGTGGTCAACACCAAGGACCGCGCCTTGATCACCGATATGGACGCGCTGCCGTTCGTGTCGCCGATCTATCGCCGCGATCTCAATGTCGAAGATTATTTCATCGGCTATTTGAAGCATCCCTACCTGTCGCTCTATACCGGGCGGGGCTGTCGGTCGAAATGCACCTTCTGCCTGTGGCCGCAGACGATCGGCGGCCGCTCCTACCGCGCCCGCTCTCCGGCCAGCGTGATCGCCGAAGTGACCCAGGCGCGCGAGCTGTTCCCCGAGGTGAAGGAATTCTTCTTCGACGACGATACCTTCACCGACGATATCGAGCGGGTCGAGGAAATCGCCCGCGGCATCGGCAAGCTGGGAATTACCTGGTCGTGCAACGCCAAGGCCAACATCCCGCGCAAGACGCTCGAGGTGTTGAAGGCCAACGGTCTGCGCGTTCTGCTGGTCGGCTATGAATCCGGCGTTCAGCAGATTCTCAATAACATCCGCAAGGGCCTGCGCCTCGACATCATGCGGCAGTTCGCCAAGGATTGCCACGAGTTGGGGATCATCGTCCACGGCACCTTCATCATCGGCCTGCCCGGCGAGACCCGCGAGACGATTCAGCAGACCCTGGCGTTTGCCAAGGAAGTCAATCCGCGCACCCTTCAGGTGTCGATGGCGGCGCCCTATCCCGGCACCGAGCTGTTCAATCAGGCGATTGAAAACGGCTGGTTCCAGAAGGATGAAGGGTTGCTTCGCCAGGATGGTTGGCAAATGGCGGCGCTGCATTACCCGCATTTGTCGTCGGAAGAGATTTTCACCGCCGTCGCCGATTTCTACAAGGCGTTCTATTTCCGCCCGTCGAAGATCGGTGAAATCCTTCTCGAAATGATTCAAGACTGGGACATGATGAAGCGCCGTCTTCGCGAGGGCGTCGAGTTCTTCCAGTTCCTCAGAACCCGCAAGCCCGGAGCCGAGTGCTGATCCCTATGGATTCGCACCACGCCGTCAGGAGAGTCCGGGGCCGAAGCCGCGTATGCCGGTTCCGGACTCAGTTTCTCTTGACGGGGGGTGGACGGATAAATAGGATGCGGGCCTCCCGGGGGACCGGTGGCTGGCGACGGGCCATGACACCGTCGTCCGCCGATTAGCGAAACAACGATGTCAACGCCGGACGGGTCGGCGACCGATACCCGAAGAGGCCCGGTAGTCAGGCTGCCGGTGACCTTTCATCTTGGTTGCGCCATTCCTGCGAGGGGAAAGAGACCGTATGCCTACGATTAACCAGCTGATCCGCCAGCCGCGTACCCCGGAGAAGGATCGTAACAAGGTGCCGGCGCTTGAAGCCTGCCCGCAGAAGCGTGGCGTTTGCACCCGCGTTTACACCACGACCCCGAAGAAGCCGAACTCGGCGCTTCGTAAGGTTGCTCGTGTCCGTCTGACCAATGGCTTCGAAGTCACCAGCTACATCCCCGGCGAGGGTCATAACCTCCAGGAGCACTCGGTGGTGATGATCCGCGGCGGCCGTGTGAAGGATTTGCCGGGCGTTCGCTACCACATCATCCGTGGTACCCTCGATACGCAGGGTGTTAAGGACCGCCGTCAGCGCCGGTCGAAGTATGGCGCGAAGCGTCCGAAGTAAGGAGTTCGTCACAGATGTCCCGTCGTCACGCCGCCGAAAAGCGCGAGATCACTCCCGACGCCAAGTTCGGCGATTTCGTCGTTGCCAAGTTCATGAATTGCCTCATGTTCGATGGCAAGAAGTCCGCCGCCGAAGCGATTGTTTATGGCGCTCTCGACAAGATCCAGGCCCGCAGCGGCCAGGACCCGTTGAAGGTGTTCCACGAGGCCCTGACCAACGTGAAGCCGGCTCTTGAAGTCCGCTCGCGTCGCGTTGGCGGTGCCACTTATCAGGTTCCGGTCGAAGTCCGCGCCGATCGCCGTCAGGCGCTCGCCATCCGCTGGCTGATCGAGTATTCGCGCAAGCGTTCCGAAACCACGATGATCGACCGCCTGTCCGCCGAGCTGCTTGATGCCGCCAACAACCGTGGCGCCGCCGTCAAGAAGCGCGAGGACACCCATCGTATGGCAGAGGCCAACAAGGCCTTCTCGCATTATCGTTGGTAAACCGGAAACGCGAGAAGAAAAATGGCCCGCACGACGCCCCTCGATCGGTACCGCAATATCGGCATCATGGCTCACATCGATGCCGGCAAGACCACCACGACCGAGCGTATCCTTTACTACACCGGAAAGTCCTACAAGATCGGTGAGGTGCATGAAGGCACCGCCACCATGGACTGGATGGAGCAGGAGCAGGAACGCGGTATCACCATCACCTCTGCTGCGACGACCGCGTTCTGGCGCGATCACCGCGTCAACATCATCGACACCCCTGGCCACGTCGACTTCACCATCGAGGTCGAGCGTTCCCTGCGCGTGCTCGACGGTGCGGTGACGGTGTTCGACTCGGTTGCCGGTGTCGAGCCGCAGTCCGAGACGGTGTGGCGTCAGGCTGACAAGTACGAAGTTCCGCGGATTTGTTTCGTCAATAAGATGGATCGCATCGGCGCCAACTTCTACCGTTGCGTCGACATGATCGTCGATCGCCTCGGTGCCCGTCCGCTGGTGCTCCATCTGCCGATCGGCGAAGAGAGCAACTATGTCGGCATGGTCGACCTGCTGCGCAATTGCGCGGTGGTGTGGAAGGACGAGAGCCTGGGCGCCGAGTTCGAAGACGCCCCGATCCCTGCCGACCTCGCCGATAAGGCCGCCGAATATCGCGCTCAGCTCATCGAGACCGCGGTCGAGATGGACGACGAAGCGATGGAGCTCTATCTGAGCGGCGAAGAGCCCTCGATCGAGACCCTGCGCGCCTGCATCCGCAAGGGCACCATCGCCCGGACTTTCGTGCCGGTGCTGTGCGGTTCGGCCTTCAAGAACAAGGGCGTTCAGCTGCTGCTCGACGCCGTGGTCGATTACCTCCCGTCGCCGCTCGACATTCCCGCCATCAACGGCGTGAAGTTCGGCACCGAAGAGGAAATCTTCCGTCACGCCACCGATGACGAGCCGTTCTCCGGTCTTGCCTTCAAGATCATGAACGACCCCTTCGTCGGTTCGCTGACCTTCGTCCGCGTCTATTCGGGCGTTGTCGAGTCGGGTTCGTACATTCAGAACACCGTCAAAGAAAAGCGCGAGCGCGTCGGCCGTATGCTGCTGATGCACGCCAACTCGCGTGAAGAAATCAAGGAAGCCCGCGCTGGCGACATCGTCGCGTTCGCTGGTCTCAAGGACACCACCACGGGTGATACCCTGTGCGATCCGACCCCCAGCTCGCTGGTGATCCTGGAACGCATGGACTTCCCCGAGCCGGTGATCGAGGTCGCGGTCGAGCCGAAGTCGAAGGCCGACCAGGAAAAGATGGGCGTTGCCCTGGCGCGTCTTGCCGCCGAGGATCCCTCGTTCCGCGTCGCCTCGGACCCCGAAAGCGGTCAGACGGTGATCAAGGGGATGGGCGAACTCCATCTCGAAATCCTCGTCGATCGCATGAAGCGTGAGTTCAAGGTCGAAGCGAATGTCGGCGCGCCGCAGGTGGCGTACCGCGAGACGATCTCGAAGTCCTACGAGTGCGACTACACCCACAAGAAGCAGACCGGTGGTTCGGGCCAGTTCGCCCGCGTCAAGATCCGCTTCGAACCGGCCGAGAAGGGCGAAGGCTTTGTCTTCACCAACAAGGTCGTCGGTGGTTCGGTGCCGAAGGAATACGTTCCCGGCGTTGAAAAGGGTATCCGCTCGGCCATGGATAACGGCGTCATCGCCGGCTTCCCGCTGATCGACTTCAAGGCGACCCTGATCGACGGTGCCTATCACGACGTTGACTCGTCGGTGCTGGCCTTCGAAATCGCGTCCCGCGCCGCCTTCCGTGAAGGCATCGCCAAGGCCGGTCCGAAGCTGCTTGAGCCGATGATGCGTGTCGAGGTCGTCACCCCCGAGGATTACATGGGCGACGTCATTGGCGATCTGAACAGCCGCCGCGGTCAGGTCAACGGCATGGATCAGCGCGGTAACGCCCGCGTCATCACCGCCATGGTGCCTCTCGCCAACATGTTCGGCTACGTCAACACGCTGCGGTCGATGTCGCAGGGGCGGGCGCAGTACACGATGCACTTCGATCACTATTCCGAAGTGCCGCAGAATGTGTCGGACGAGATTCGCGCCAAGCTGGCTGGCTAAAAACACGGTATTCGAGGACGGAGTAAGAGACGATGGCTAAGGCGAAATTCGAGCGCAACAAGCCGCACTGCAACATCGGCACCATCGGTCACGTTGACCATGGCAAGACCTCGTTGACTGCGGCGATCACCAAGGTTCTGGCCGAGACCGGCGGAGCCACCTTCACGGCCTACGACCAGATCGACAAGGCCCC
>NZ_AQPH01000116.1 GCF_000442515.1 Magnetospirillum fulvum MGU-K5
GAGCTACCGGGCTGCTCCACCCCGCGGTGATTTGTAGGTGCGGGTTGGGTTTGTCTTTGTGGATAGGTTTTTATGAGTTTCCTTAGAAGACCTGGCAGCGACCGACTCTCCCGTGCCTTAAGACACAGTACCATGGGCGCAGAGGGGTTTCACGTCCGAGTTCGGGATGGGATCGGGTGGGGGGCCCTCGCTATGACCACCAGGTCGTCGAAGGAAACTCAAAGTATCTGATCTGGAGTAAACCGCGTGCAATTTTAGCGTTCTAGAAGTCGGGCTTGCCGCCGCGCATGGGCGATCAAGCCGATCGAGCGATTAGTATGGCTTAGCTTCACGTGTTACCACGCTTCCACACGCCACCTATCAACGTGGTGGTCTTCCACGGCTCTGATAGGGAAACCTGGTTTTGAGGGGAGCTTCCCGCTTAGATGCATTCAGCGGTTATCTCGTCCGCACGTGGCTACCCGGCAATGCCGCTGGCGCGACAACCGGTACACTAGAGGTGCGTCCATCCCGGTCCTCTCGTACTAGGGACAGGTCCTCTCAAGTTTCCAACACCCATGGTAGATAGGGACCGAACTGTCTCACGACGTTCTAAACCCAGCTCACGTACCACTTTAATCGGCGAACAGCCGAACCCTTGGGACCTGCTCCAGCCCCAGGATGTGATGAGCCGACATCGAGGTGCCAAACCTCCCCGTCGATGTGGACTCTTGGGGGAGATCAGCCTGTTATCCCCGGCGTACCTTTTATCCGTTGAGCGATGGCCCTTCCACGCGGGACCACCGGATCACTATGACCGACTTTCGTCTCTGCTCGACTTGTCTGTCTCGCAGTCAGGCGGGCTTATGCCATTGCACTCGACAGCTGATTTCCGACCAGCCTGAGCCCACCATCGCGCGCCTCCGTTACTCTTTGGGAGGCGACCGCCCCAGTCAAACTACCCGCCATGCAGGGTCCCGGCCCCGGGTTCACGGGGCGCGGTTAGATACCAGGAAGCAGAAGGGTGGTATTTCAAGGTTGCCTCCACACTAGCTAGCGCCAATGCTTCATAGGCTCCCACCTATCCTACACATCCACATCCTAGTACCACTGCAAAGCTGTAGTAAAGGTGCACGGGGTCTTTCCGTCTAGCCACGGGTACTCCGCATCTTCACGGAGAATTCAATTTCGCTGAGTTGGTGTTGGAGACAGCGGGGAAGTCGTTACGCCATTCGTGCAGGTCGGAACTTACCCGACAAGGAATTTCGCTACCTTAGGACCGTTATAGTTACGGCCGCCGTTTACCGGGGCTTCAATTCAGAGCTTGCACCCCTCCTTTTAACCTTCCGGCACCGGGCAGGCGTCAGACCCTATACGTCGTCTTTCGACTTCGCAGAGCCCTGTGTTTTTAGTAAACAGTCGCCACCCCCTGGTCTGTGCCACCCCCATCTGCTTGCGCAAAAGAGGGTACCCCTTATCCCGAAGTTACGGGGTCAATTTGCCTAGTTCCTTCAACACCATTCTCTCAAGCGCCTTGGTATACTCTACCAGTCCACCTGTGTCGGTTTAGGGTACGGTCTATACGCTGGCGTTATTTCCTGGACCCCCTTCACTGCACCCTCAATCCGATAAGAGGATACAATACACGGAGGCCGTCACGTCCAGCAGGCCCACGAATATTAACGTGGTTCCCATCGACTACGGCTTTCGCCCTCGCCTTAGGGGCCGGCTTACCCTGCGCGGATTAGCCTTGCGCAGGAACCCTTGGACTTTCGGCGACAGTGTTTCTCACACTGTTTATCGCTACTCATGTCAGCATTCTCACTTCCGATACCTCCAGCGCCTCTCACGATGACGCCTTCGCAGGCTTACGGAACGCTCCGCTACCGCGTGCACAGAGTGCACACCCGCAGCTTCGGTACATGGCTTGAGCCCCGGTACATTTTCGGCGCGAGACAGCTAATAGACCAGTGAGCTATTACGCTTTCTTTAAAGGATGGCTGCTTCTAAGCCAACCTCCTGGTTGTTTTGGCCGTCTTACATCCTTTTCCACTTAGCCATGATTTGGGGACCTTAGCTGGCGGTCTGGGCTGTTTCCCTTTTGACACCGGACCTTAGCACCCGATGTCTGTCTCCCGGATAGTACTCATCGGTATTCGGAGTTTGGTTAGGTTTGGTAGATCTTTGGGATCCCCTAGCCCATCCAGTGCTCTACCCCCGATGGTATTCGTCCGAGGCGCTACCTAAATAGCTTTCGCGGAGAACCAGCTATTTCCGAGTTTGATTGGCCTTTCACCCCTAACCACAGGTCATCTCCGTCTTTTTCAACAGACGTGAGTTCGGTCCTCCAGTGGGTGTTACCCCACCTTCAACCTGCCCATGGCTAGATCACCCGGTTTCGGGTCTAATGCATGCAACTCAGCGCCCTATTCAGACTCGCTTTCGCTACGCCTACGCCTACCGGCTTAAGCTTGCTGCATACACTAACTCGCTGACCCATTATACAAAAGGTACGCCGTCACGGTTCAAGACCGCTCCGACTGCTTGTAGGCATTCCGTTTCAGGAACTCTTTCACTCCCCTCGTCGGGGTGCTTTTCACCTTTCCCTCACGGTACTTGTTCGCTATCGGTCACTGAGGAGTACTTAGCCTTGGAGGGTGGTCCCCCCATGTTCAGACAGGATTTCACGTGTCCCGCCTTACTCGAGGCTGATGCTCGGTTTACTCTTACGCGGCTATCACGCGCTATGGCCCGACTTTCCAGACGGTTCAGATTATGTAAGCACCAGCACTGGGCTGGTCCGCGTTCGCTCGCCACTACTAGCGGAGTCTCGGTTGATGTCCTTTCCTCGGGCTACTTAGATGTTTCAGTTCGCCCGGTTCGCCTCCTCCACCTATGTATTCAGTGAAGGATCACCTTACGGTGGGGTTTCCCCATTCAGAAATCCACGGATCAAAGCCTGCTCGCGGCTCCCCATGGCTTATCGCAGCGTGCCACGTCTTTCATCGCCTCTCAGTGCCAAGGCATCCACGAAATGCCCTTTTGACGCTTGATCGCTCCATACGCAGGGACAAGCCCGACGTCTGGAACGCTAGAAACTTCAGCGATTTACTATCGTGCGCTGCCAACCACCTTGACTTATGTGGTTACTGGCGCACGCCAGATCAGAAAAACCTATTCACAATGACAAAGAACAGCGTCATCTCCGAAGAGACAATGCCGTCGCCGCCCCGTTGGGCCCGCGACAAATCTTGTTGAGACATCCTCGAACGTAACGGAAACTGGCCAGCTCTACACCCCCATTGGTGGAGCCGGACGGGATCGAACCGACGACCTCATGCTTGCAAAGCACGCGCTCTCCCAACTGAGCTACGGCCCCTCTTGGGAAAAGTGAGCGTCGAACAGCGGATCAAGCTCGGTACAGGTCAGTGGTGGGCCCGGTAAGATTTGAACTTACGACCCCACGCTTATCAAGCGTGTGCTCTGACCAGCTGAGCTACGAGCCCGTTGTTTCGTTTCTCGTTCGAGGAAGGGATGCGGAGACGGCGCCGAGGCCGGATATGTAAGGTGTCCGAGACATCTCGTGTGAGCGAAGATGATCCGGGACATCCTTGAAAGGAGGTGATCCAGCCGCAGGTTCCCCTACGGCTACCTTGTTACGACTTCACCCCAGTCGCTGACCTTACCGTGGTCGGCTGCCTCCTTGCGGTTAGCGCACCGGCTTCGGGTAAAGCCAACTCCCATGGTGTGACGGGCGGTGTGTACAAGGCCCGGGAACGTATTCACCGTGGCATGCTGATCCACGATTACTAGCGATTCCGACTTCATGCACTCGAGTTGCAGAGTGCAATCCGAACTGAGATGGCTTTTTGGGATTAGCTCACTCTCGCGAGTTGGCTGCCCACTGTCACCACCATTGTAGCACGTGTGTAGCCCAGCCCGTAAGGGCCATGAGGACTTGACGTCATCCCCACCTTCCTCCGGCTTGTCACCGGCAGTTTCTTCAGAGTGCCCAACTAAATGATGGCAACTGAAGATGAGGGTTGCGCTCGTTGCGGGACTTAACCCAACATCTCACGACACGAGCTGACGACAGCCATGCAGCACCTGTGCGGGATCCAGCCGAACTGAAGGTCCAATCTCTCGGACCGATGATCCCCATGTCAAGGGCTGGTAAGGTTCTGCGCGTTGCTTCGAATTAAACCACATGCTCCACCGCTTGTGCGGGCCCCCGTCAATTCCTTTGAGTTTTAACCTTGCGGCCGTACTCCCCAGGCGGAGTGCTTATCGCGTTAGCTTCGACACTGAGGTGCATGCACCCCAACATCTAGCACTCATCGTTTACGGCGTGGACTACCAGGGTATCTAATCCTGTTTGCTCCCCACGCTTTCGCACATGAGCGTCAATCGACGGCCAGGTAGGCGCCTTCGCCACTGGTGTTCTTCCGAATATCTACGAATTTCACCTCTACACTCGGAATTCCCCTACCCTCTCCGTGATTCTAGCAACCCAGTATCAAAAGCAGTTCCCGGGTTGAGCCCAGGGCTTTCACTTCTGACTTGGATCGCCGCCTGCGTGCGCTTTACGCCCAGTAATTCCGAACAACGCTTGCCCCCTTCGTATTACCGCGGCTGCTGGCACGAAGTTAGCCGGGGCTTCTTCTACGGGTACCGTCATCATCGTCCCCGTCGAAAGAGCTTTACAACCCTAAGGCCTTCATCACTCACGCGGCATGGCTGGATCAGGCTTGCGCCCATTGTCCAATATTCCCCACTGCTGCCTCCCGTAGGAGTCTGGGCCGTGTCTCAGTCCCAGTGTGGCTGATCATCCTCTCAGACCAGCTACCGATCGTCGCCTTGGTGAGCTTTTACCTCACCAACTAGCTAATCGGACGCGGGCTAATCTCTCGGCGATAAATCTTTCCCCCTAAGGGCGTATGCGGTATTAGCGTCAGTTTCCCAACGTTATTCCCCACCGAGAGGTATATTCCCACGTGTTACTCACCCGTGCGCCACTAAGGCCGAAGCCTTCGTTCGACTTGCATGTGTTAAGCCTGCCGCCAGCGTTCGTTCTGAGCCAGGATCAAACTCTCAAGTTGACTTCCGTGCCTAAAGCACGGAACAGAGCTCGTCCAAAGCAATTTACATCACGCATTTGCAAGATGCACTAGGCTCTGGCCGGTTCCGGTCTTTCCAGACCCGGCGCCGCCTGCGCATCCCTTCCTGTCTCTTCACTTGTCAAACAGCAGGAAACTCTTCCGAATTTCCGTCCCGCTTCAGAGCGGGCCCCGCCGCAGCGGGGAGGCCGGTTTATAATCGGCCCGGCCGGCCGTGTCAACAACTTTTTTTCGCTTCGCGGCGATTTCCGTTTCCGGTCTTCGCCGCCGCTTCAGAACCACCGGCTCCGAAACAGCGAGGCGCGGTTTCTATCCCGCCCCGGTCACCGTGTCAACTGCTTTTTTTTCTGCCTCGGCAGAAGCCGCTAACTCGTCAACCCCCGCCGTTTCAAACCGTTCGGTTCGTCCCGGCGAGGCGCGGTTTATAGGCCCCA
>NZ_AQPH01000117.1 GCF_000442515.1 Magnetospirillum fulvum MGU-K5
TGACACAACAGAGCCGCTGCCGTTGCCGGTCACGGTCACGCCCATCGTGTCCTTCAGCACGATCGCCGCATGATCGAGGCTCAGACGGGCCGACACGGTCTGGTGCGCCTCGGCCGCGGCCGTATCGACCAGAGTGATGCCCAGACTCCCCTCGCCGGATTCCACCGATCCGGGATCAATCGTCACCTCGGTCGGCGGCTGGATCGGCTTGACCTCGACGACGATCGCGCGGGTCAGAACCCGCCCGTCAGAACCGGTCGCCTGGACGACGAAACTGTCGAGACCGGACCAGTCGGCCGCCGGTTCATAGTGAAAATTACCGCCCGGATCGACCGTCACCGTTCCGCCATGGCCGGTCGTCCCCGTCCCGACCCGGCTCCATTGATAGGTCACCGCCGCCGTGCCCAGCCCGTCACCGCCACCGGACCGGATCGTGTCGAGCGATCCCGAATAACTGCCGCTATAGTCGCAGGTGATGCGGTCGCCATAGACCGGAACCGCGACATCGTCGATCGCGGTCGGCTGGTGGGTACCATTGGCCCCGTCCATGCCGCTGCCGGTCCACAGTCCGATCAGCCCGCTTTCGCCGCTATCGACGGTATCGTTGTAAATGTCGGCCAGACGAGACTCGGTCAAAGCCTGGCTCCACAGCCGGACCGAGGCGACCTCGCCCGAGAAATAGTGCCCTCGCTCATCGCTCGAGACTTGCTCGGCGCCGACCAGCAGAGCGCCGCCGGTGGCCTTCGTCGGGTCAATCAGGGCGGCGTCATGACGCGCGGCAACCGCGATTCCGTTAACGAACAGGGTGATATCCGAGCCGGACCGGGTCACCGCCACATGGGTCCATTGATCGGCGGCCACGCTGGCAGTCGATGTGACGTCGGCATCTTGGGAGCAATAGACCAGCGTGCCATTCTGGATCTTGAGCGAGAAGGAACCGCCCGACCCCAGATCCTTGAACAAAATCACATGATCGCCGTCGGGGGCGGTGCAGTCACTGTCGGGCTTGATCCAGGCTTCGACGGTAAAGCCGTTGTCATCCAGTCCCCGCAGCGCGGCAGCACTCGCGATCGTCGCGGAATCGTTGCCGTCAAGCGACAGCGTGGTCACCGTCTGGGATGCCCCGGCAATCGTCGCGGCGGGCGTCACCAGCACCGCGACCGATTGGACATGGTGAAGGGTGCCGTTCCCCACCGTGATGTCGAACGCATCAATCCCGGTATAGCCGTGGGCGGGGGTGTAAACATAACGCCCATCGGTCCCAAGGAAGAGGGTGCCGTGCTGGGGCTGGGTGGTCAGGGTAAAGGTCGGCGGCTGGCCGTCGATTGTCGTCGCCACCACCGTGCCGTGATAGGGCTCGCCCCCATCGATTTCGACCGGAGACCGGGCCAGCGGCGGATCGCCCCCATCGGTCAGGCTGGTTCCGTTCGAGAAGGAAAGAGTGTGGCCGTGGCCCGAGGCATCGGACAAACCGGTGACGCTGGCGCTGGCGACGCTGTCAACCAGACCCGACCACGAACCGATCAGCCCGGACCCGATGGGCGACACGACATGCAGGCCGCTCAGGATATCGTCCTCGGCGCGGGCGACATTCCACAGCCGAATTCCGGCCATCAATCCGCTGAACTGATTGCCGCCGAACAGCAGCGGATCGGACGAGGAGATTGCCCCCGTCGCGCCCGAAGCCACCCGGCTCAACACCCCATCGACATACAGGCACAAAGTCCCGTTCTCGCGGGTCAGCGCCAGATGGCTCCAACTCTCGGCGGGCAGGGACTCGCCCTGCATCACGATTGTCCCACCCAACGTCACGGTCGGGACGCCATCGACCAGAGCCAGCCGGAGAGCGCTTCCCTTTGACACCAGCGTCCCCGACGAAGCGGGGTTGACCCACAATTCGACGGTGAAATCACTGGTTCCGATGCTGAAAGCGGACCCGGCCGACGCGGTGCTGCCGTTGCCAAAGCTGATCGCCTGATGCTGAACTTCGCTCAGATGATTAACGTCGGCGTGGGACAGCCGATAGTCCGAGTTCTCGGCCGGAACGATCTCGGTCAGGGTGCCGTCAAGCGGCAGGTAATCAACCAGACCGGCCTCGGTCCCAGCAAGACGGGTCGCCTTGCCCGCGTTGATCGCGTCCGCGCTACGCTCCACCGACCACAGCCGCACCTCGCTGACCGCGCCGTCGAGGTTCAATTGCAGCGCGGAATTGTTGCCCAGCCGGGCGCCGATGATCGACGGAATCCCGTTGGTGAAATTCGCCGTCACCCCCGAGCACGAACCCGAGGCGGCCCCATCGATGTAAAGGGTCAGGTGACCGTCGGCCGAGTGGCTCACGGCATAATGATGCCAGCTTCCCGCCGTCACCACGCCGGTGCTTTGCATTACCTGCCCGCCCGGAACGACGAAGACCAGATGGCCATCGGCACTTAAATTCAGCGACCAGCCGGTGGCATCGTCGCTTTGATCCTTGGCGAACAGCATCGAGGTTGCGGCCAGACTGTCGGCGCGCGCCCACAATTCGATCGTGAACGCCCCGGTTCCCGGATCGAACCGGGTGGGGGACACCAGCCCGCTGGCGCTGCCGCTGAGATCGACCGCCCGGGAGCCGACCGGCAGGCCGCTCACCGTGACCGCTCCCGCCCCATCGGCCCGCACCAACGGATCGACCACGTCGCGCACAGTGGTGACGGTGACATTAGCCGCCCGGTCGTTCAGCGGCATGTATTCGATCAGATCGGGCTCGGCCCCGCTAAGGCGATGGGTCTTATCCGCCTCAAGCTGGGTGATATCCCGCGCCGCCGACCACACCCGCACCTCGGCGACCGAGCCTTGCAGGCTTTCGGTCGGGCTGGCGGTCAGCATGCTCTGGTTATCGCCGAACAGATTGTCGAAACGCCCACCGATCAGCGTCGGGATACCGTTGTTCAGGTCATAGACCTGATCCGTCACAATCGTCGTACTGGTCTCGCCATCGACGCTGAGAGTGAGGGTGGTTCCCTCGCGGCTTAGCGCGAAATGATGCCAGTTGGTGCCGTTGACGGGGCAGTTCAGCACACTCTCTCCGAGTCCGGGCAGATTGGCGATCAGCATCCCGTCCCGGATATAAAGCCCCCACCCGCCGGGATTGCCCGACTGATCCTTCGAGAACAGGAACTGGGTTCCGCTCAACGTGTCGAGCTTGGCCCACAATTCGATGGTGAAGTCGCCTTTTCCCGGCTCGAACAAAGTGGCGGAGCGGATCGCGCTGCCATTACCGTCAAGATGAACGGCATTTGTCTCTCCCAATGCCGGGGGGGCGTCATCGGTGCCGGTCGCGCCGGTTGCGGTGCCCTGGCGCACGGCAGGCGGCTGGTAGGACACGATCCGCCCGCCCGCCCCCACGGTCAGCGGGATCGCCGAACCGGATGAGGAGACGCAATCGGCCGCCCCCTCGTCATTGAAGGTCCATTGGGCAACCAGCCCCTGGCCGTAATTGCTGGCATGGGGACCGCGCGCGACGTTCCATACCGCCAGATTGTCGAACAGAGCGGCGGCCCCGCCGAAACTCGACGTCCCGACCGTCAAGTCCTGGGTGATCTCGGTCATCGCCGGCACGTTGCCGTTAAGCGAAATGTTCTGGACCAGCGTGCCGTCGAGATAGAGGCGGATCGAGGAATTCTCGCCCCTGGTACCATCAAGCGACAGCGACAGACGGTGCCATTCCCCAACCGGCAGCGTGGCGGAGGACGCGCCACCCCAATTGTTCCACACGTTGATCTGGCCGTTCTCGACCCGAATATCCAGCCAGGGCAGCCCATTCGCATCGTTCAGCGTCACCAGCGAGCCCGACCCGCTGCCGAGTTGCGGAGACAGGCAGACGTCAAAGGCGAGGCTGAGCTGTCCGGTGTTGAATTTGGTCGGGTCCAGCGCGGCCTGCCCCGCCGGGCCGGTCCCATCACTGGCCAGAACCCCGGTCGGAACCAGAACGCCGTCGGGGATCGTCACCGGGACCGGACTAACCCCGGACAGGGCCGAGATCGGGGGCGGCGTCAGCACTCCTTGCAACTGGATCAGGGTGCCGTCAAAACTGGTCCCGCTGCCCGCCCCCTTGATGTAAAGCCAGCCGGAATTGTCCTGAACGAAGAACACCGCCCGGTTGGTGATGTCGGGATCGGCGGCCAACGCGGCGACCGTGGCGGCAACATACCCCCCCAGTTCCGGCGCATAGGTGGAATCATAGACGATCCCGCTCATTCCAGCGAATTCAAGTCGGTCGCCCGTGGTGAAATCGGCGATGACGTCGTGATTCTGCACCGTCGAATCGGTGGCGGCGACATAGCGGAACACGTCGGCCCCGTCGCCGCCGGTCAGACTATCGGCCCCAGCCCCACCGACCAGGGTATTGGCGGAATCGTCGCCGCTGATGGTGTCGTCCCCGGCGCTACCGATCACCGTGTCGAAATGGGTCAGCTTGGCGAAGAAGTCGGGCACTTCCTGACCAAGCTGATACAGGCTGGCGTAATGGGCGTCCAGATTGACGATCAGGGTCCGGTCGCCCTGATTGATCTCGGCAAAGCTGACGGCATTGTTGCCACTACCGCCATCAAGAATCCCGCCACCGGGGCCAGCGACGATCAGATCGTCACCCGCCCCGCCGACCAGGGTATCGAACGCGATCCCGCCGATCAGGGTGTCGTTGCCACTGCCGCCGGTCACCTCGATCGGACGGGTTTCGCTGCTGCCGTCATAGAGGCCATTGACGCTGATCTGAAGCGGACCCACCGTCATAACCGCCGGAACCGCCGCGTAACTGGTTCCGTCAAAGGCAACCCAGAGAAACTGGCCGGTCTGTCCGGACAGATTCGGGTGGATGTCCAATGGCGGAAGATAGGACAGGGTTGAAATCTGCTCCCGCGACACTTCCACCCCGGCTGTCTCCAGGATCTGGTCGCCCAGGCGCAGAATCCCGGTTTGCGGCAAGGTCAGAATCTTGATCCGGACCAGGGGATCCCCGTCGGCATCGCGGTAATAAGAGAGAAAATCGGCTTCGGTGAAATGATACGCCGTCTGATTGGCCGACAGAGCCTGGGCATTGCTGACCACCGGGGCGCTGTTGCCGCTGGGGGCATGGGTCTGCGGTGGCGGCGGCGGTAAATCCTGGATGCCTTTGGTCGGGTCGTCCTTGGCCTCGATATCCTTGGCGATCTGCTTCTTGACCTGATCGACCTGGGCCACCACCACGTCTTGCAGCGTGGTCAGGGTTTGCCCCGCTCCCGGGGGCGGTCCCTGCGTCTCGCTGCCTTGTGACGGCGGTGGTGGTGGGGGCGGCGGCGGCGATTGCTGTTGTTGCTGCTGTATCTGCTGTTGGACCGCCTGGGCTGCGGCGTTAAAGGTCGGATCCAGCAACGCGCCACCGTTGGGCAGCGCCGCCCCGGCCCCGCCGGCCAATTGCATCACCTGCAACGGCGACAATTGCTGTT
>NZ_AQPH01000118.1 GCF_000442515.1 Magnetospirillum fulvum MGU-K5
TCCCGTTGAGACTATCACCGACCACGCCGTAAATCCGTTCGACCCCGGCCCGGAAAAGCGTCTGGACGAACAGATCGGCAACCGTGTCGGCGCTCATGGAAATAGTCCTGCTTTGCTGATCGCGGCGGGCTCTTCCCTTAGGCTTGCCTCCAACGTGATCTCGGGAACGCTGGCCAGCGCCTTCGACAGCGGGCAATCCCGTTTTGCCCCCTCGGCGATCTGGTGGAAACGTGCCGGATCGACATCCGTCCCGGTCACCAGCAGGGTCAGGGCGATCCGGTCGATCAAAAACCCCTCACCCTGCGTGACCAAGCGGACGCTGGCGGTGGTTTCGATCTCGGTGATGGTCAACCCGGCCTTTTCCGCAGCGAACGAAAACGCCATGGTGAAACAGGCGGCGTGGGCAGCGCCCAGCAATTCTTCGGGGTTGGTATTGCGCCGTTCCTCTCCGAAACGGCTGCCGAAGCCGTAGGGAGCATGAGACAAAGCGCCGGTTTCAGTGCTGATCGCGCCGGTTCCTGTCTTCCCCTGGCCGTCCCAATGCACGCTTGCTGTTTTTTCAGTCACGAAGCGGCTCCTGTAACGACAGAGTGTCTGTTCGATACAGCAACACTAACAGACAGAAACTCTATCGCAGCAGGATCGGAAATTACTTAAATATTCGAGATTAATGATAACATCGTGTCGGATATTTATGAAAAACGAAATCCCCCTATTTATTTATCAAATAGACCAGCCATCACACTTTCAGTCGATATCCGATACCGGGTTCGTTGACAATCAGGGTCGGTTGCGACGGGTCGGCCTCAAGCTTCTGGCGCAGTTGATTGACATAGACCCGCAGATAAGCGGTGTCCTCGACATGGGCCGGACCCCACACCTTCAGCAACAGGTCGCGGTGGGTCATCAAACGGTCCGGGTTGTTGGCAAAGACGTCCAGCAACTCCCATTCCTTTTTCGACAGGCGCAAATCCTCGCCGCCCCGGCTGACGACGCGGCGAGACAGGTCGATCCGCACCCCGCCTGCGGTCTCGATCACCGTGTCCGCCCCCTCCTTGACGCCACGCTGACGCACCACGGCGCGGACCCGGGCCATCAATTCGGCAATCCCGAACGGCTTGACCACATAATCGTTGGCGCCACGGTCAAGCGCCTCGACTTTATCGAGTTCCTCGGCCCGGACCGACAGGACGATGATCGGCACCGCCGAGCTTTCGCGGACCGCGCTGATCACCTCCTGACCGTCCAGATCGGGCAGGCCAAGATCGAGGATCAGCAGATCGGGCGATTGGGTGCGGGCGGCGGCGATGCCGTCGGAGGCGGTTTCGGCCTCGATCACCTCATAGCCATTGGCCGACAGCGAGATTCGCATGAATTTGCGGATTTGCGGCTCGTCGTCGATCACCAGAATACGCGTCATGACGGCCCCTCTTTTGCCGTCAGATCGAGATCGGGAGGCAACGGCAGGTGAATGATGATGCAGGTTCCCGCCCCGTGCAATCCGGGTTCGGCCTTGATGGTGCCGCCATGCGCCTCGACGATGCCCCGGCAGATCGCCAACCCCAACCCGGTGCCTGCGGTCTGGCTGTCGGTGGCCTGGACCCGATAAAACATGTCGAACACCTTCTCGCGATCCTCGGGCGGGATACCCGGCCCCTGGTCGGCAACCTCGATGGCGATATGGTCGAGGGCCTTGACCGCCCAGACCTTGATCGTCGTGCCGGACGGCGCGTATTTGCAGGCGTTGTCGAGCAGGTTAAAGAACATCTGTTCGATCAGCACCGCATCGAGACACAGCAGCGGTAATTTGGAATCGATCTCGACCCGGATAGCATGATGGCGAGCGAGGCGGCGGGTCCGCTTGACCGCGGCCCCGACGACATCGTTGAGATCGACCCAATCGACCTTTGGCTTCAACGCCCCCGATCCCAGCCGGGTCATGTCGAGCAGGTTCTGAACAAAACGGTTCAACCGTTCCGCCTCGTCCTGAATGGTCTGCGCCAGATCGAGGCGGCTGGTACCGTCAAGCGACTCGTCGTAATTGATCAGGGTCGAAGCCGCCCCCATGATCGACACCAGCGGCGTGCGCAGATCGTGCGACAGCGACGACAGCAGCGCCGAGCGCAACCGTTCACGCTCGGTCGAGACTTTCGCCGCCTCGATATCGGCGACCAGGGTGGTCCGCTCGATCGCGACGGCGGCCTGATCGGCCAGGGTTTCCAGCAGGCGGAGCTGGGCCGGAGACGGGGTCACCCCGCCATCTTTCATCCGCACACCCAACACCCCGATCGGCCCCCTCGCCGTTTTCAGCGGCAGAAACAGCCAGCCCGCCGTCGGCAGAGTGGTCGAACCGCGCCCGGCCAGCTTGCCATGACTCCAGGCCCAATCGGCAGCAGCAGCGGATTTGTCGTCGATCTGGTCTTCGGGCGGATAGCCAGCGGCAATCGCCAGCCCGCTCTCGCCCGGCAGCAGCATCAGCGACTTGCCATGAATGGTGACGGCGACATGATGGACCACCGCCCACAACACATCGTCCTGGGTCGCGGCGGCGGTGATCTTGCGCCCGAAATCGTACAGATTGGTGGTACGTCGGGCGCTTTCGCGGGTGGTCTCGATCTGCATCCGCAGCCGCGCTGCCATGTTGCTGATAATCACCGCCGCGATCAGAAAGAACACCACGGTCAGGATGTTCTTGCTGTCGGTGATCGCGAAGGTCAGCCTTGGTTCGGTAAAAAAGAAGTTGAAGCAAAAGAAACTGGCAATCGAAGCGACGATGCCAGGGCGCAGGCCCGAACGCATCGCCACGATCATCACCGCCAGCAGATAGGCCACCGAGATGTTGGCAATCGGCAGCCACAGATCAATCAGGAAGCCCAACCCGGTGGCAATCGCGGTTGCGATCACGGCAAAGCCATAGCCCAGCCCCTGCCGCCAGCCCGATTGCGCCGGTGCGGCCGGAACCTGCGACGGCCGCGGCTTGTCCTCGTCATCGCGGCCGACCAGGATGACGGTGAAGTCTCCGGCCCGCTCGATCAGGCGATCGGTCACCGATTCGCCCCAGCGCCCGAACCGGCCACTTCGCCGCGAGCGCCCCACTACGATCTGGGTGCAATTGCGCTCGCGGGCATAGGTCAGCACGGTATCGGCAACGTCGTCGCCCTGAAGCGTTGCCGTCTCGCCGCCCAATTGGGTCGCCAGCCGCATCGCCGCCGCCATCTTGTCTTTTTCCGCCTCGGTGACGATGTGGGCTCCGGCGGTTTCCACCGTCACCGCGACCCAGGCCGCGCCGCGCCGTTCGGCGGCTCGTTTGGCAGCACGGACCAGCCGCTCGGCATCGACCTTCTCATCGAAGCAGACCAGGATACGTTCGCGCGCGGGCCAGGGACCGGCGATGGCGTGGGCGCGCATGTAATCGACCATCTGGCGGTCGACCCGCTCGGCGGCATGGCGCAGCGCCAGTTCGCGCAGCGCGGTCAGGGTGCCGGGCGTGAAAAAACTGTGCATCGCCCGGCGCGCCTGCTCGGGCAGATAAACCTTGCCCTCCTCCATCCGCTTGATCAGATCCTGCGGCGGCAGGTCGATCAGTTCGATTTCGTCGGCGGTCGCCAGCACGCTGTCGGGCAGAGTTTCCCGCACCTTGACGCCGGAAATTTGCTCGACGACGTCGTTAATCGATTCCAGATGCTGGATGTTGAGGGTCGAATAGACATCGATCCCCGCCCCCAGCAATTCGTCGATGTCCTGCCATCGCTTGACGTGGCGCGAGCCGGGAATATTGGTGTGGGCCAGTTCGTCGATCAGGGCGATCTTGGGCCGTCGCCGCAACAGGGCATCGAGGTCGAGTTCGGAAAAGGCCCGTCCGCGATACTCGACCTGACGCTGGGGCAGCACCTCAATCCCGGCGACCAGCGCCTCGGTCTCGCGTCGCCGGTGGGTTTCCACCACACCGGCAACGACGTCTTGTCCCTCGCGCACCCGGTCATGGGCGGCTTGGAGCATCGCATAGGTCTTACCGACGCCGGGAGCGGCCCCCAGAAAGATCTTCAGCCGCCCCCGTCCTTCCCGCTGGGCTTCGGCCAGCAGAGCATCGGGGGAAGGACGGTTATCGCGGTCGTCGGTCATCAAACGCTACTTCACTTCACCGGCCAGCGTTCGTCCAGTGCAAGATTGACGTCCAGCACATTGACATGCGGCTCGCCCAGAAAGCCGAATTGGCGGCCGTCGACATGGCGGGCGATCAGGGCTTTGACCTCCTCGACCGGAGCATGACGAGCCTGCGCGATCCGGCCCGCCTGCCACAACGCGGCGGCCGGGCTGATGTCGGGATCGAGCCCGCTGGCCGAAGCGGTGACCAGATCGACCGGCACCGGCCCGGTCTGGTCAGGATGAGCGGCGCGGATCGCCGCGATCGCCTGGGCAACCCCGTCGACCAGGGCCCGGCTGGACGGCGCCAGATTGCTACCGCCCGAGGCGGCGGCGTTATAAGGCGCCGCGACACTCTTGGTCGGGTCGGCGGGATCGGCGGCGACGGTGGCCGACGGACGGCCCCAAAGATAGGTCGGTCCGGTAAAGTTCTGACCGATCTGGGCCGATCCGATCACTTGGCCGTCCTTCTCGATCAAGCTGCCTTTGGCCTGCCAGGGAAAGGCGATCTGGGCCAGCCCGGTCACCGCCAGCGGATAGGCCAGCCCGGTCAGGACAGTCATCGCCGCCACCATCACCAGCGCGGGACGAAGCTCTTTTAACATCTCATCTCTCCGTTCAGGCGAGGCCAAGGGCGGCAATCGCGATATCGATCAGCTTGATCCCGGCGAAGGGAACAATCAGGCCGCCCAGCCCATAGACCAGCAGATTGCGCTTCAGCAGCGTTTCGGCACTGGCCGGTTTGTAGTGAACGCCCTTCAGCGCCAGCGGGATCAGGGCGATGATGATCAGGGCATTAAAGACGATCGCCGACAGGATCGCACTTTGCGGGCTGGCGAGGTTCATCACGTTCAGCGCCTGAAGCTGCGGGTACGACGCCAGGAACAAAGCCGGGATGATCGCGAAATATTTGGCGACGTCGTTGGCGATCGAGAAGGTGGTGAGCGATCCCCGGCTCATCAGCAATTGTTTCCCGATCATCACGATCTCGATCAACTTGGTCGGATCGCTTTCGAGATCGACCATGTTGCCCGCCTCGCGCGCGGCCTGGGTGCCGGTATTCATCGCCACCCCGACATCGGCCTGAGCCAAAGCGGGTGCGTCGTTGGAACCGTCGCCGCACATCGCCACCAGCCGTCCGCCCTTCTGATGCTCGCGGATCAGCTCCAGCTTCTTTTCCGGGGTCGCCTCGGCCAGGAAATCATCGACTCCGGCCTCGGCGGCAATCGCGGCGGCGGTCAGCGGATTGTCGCCGGTGACCATCACCGTCTTGATCCCCATCGCCCGCAGCGTCGCAAAGCGC
>NZ_AQPH01000119.1 GCF_000442515.1 Magnetospirillum fulvum MGU-K5
GCAGGCGCGGTGCTGGTCACCAGCCCGGCCCATCTGACCCGGCTGGGCGGTCTGCCCCCGCTGGCCGAGGCGAAACGGCCGCGTCTGATCCTGTCGGCCGGGGCGCCCTTGCCCGAAGCAGCGGTGATCGAGACCGGGCGGCTTCTTGGGCGCGACATCACTGAAATCTATGGCAGCACCGAAACCGGAGCGATCGCGATGCGGCCCCGCAACGGCGCGGGCGAGGGTTCGTGGCGGCCGCTGCCGGGCTACCGCGTCAGCCGCAACGCTGCCGGGCTGCTCTGTCTCGATGCGCCGGGCGGAAAGGCCGAAATCGCCGACCGGATCGAGCTTACCGCCGAGGACGGGTTTCATCTACTGGGCCGGGCCGACCGGATCGCCAAGATCGAGGGCAAGCGGATCAGCCTTGATGCCGTCGAGCAGGCGCTGAAAGCCCGCCCCGAAATCGCCGATGCCGCAATCGTGGTGCTGAACGATCCCCAGCCCCATCTGGCGGCGGTGGCGGTGCTGTCGGCGGCGGGACAGGCCGAGTTGACCCGGCTGGGACGGTTCCGACTCGGCCGGGCCTTGCGCGCCGGATTGACGGCCAGCCTCGATCCCGCCGGTCTGCCCCGCCGCTGGCGCTTTGTCGAAACGTTGCCGGTAGGCGCGATGGGCAAGCGGCGCAATGCCGATCTGGCCACCGTGTTCGAGCCGCCGCCCCGCCAGCCCCGGATCGTCGCCAAGCGCGGCGGCGTGGACGGCGCTGTCGAGCTTGATCTTGAGATCGACCCCGCTCTGGTGTGGTTTAAGGGGCATTTTCCCGGCCACCCGATCCTGCCCGGCGTGGTGCAGATCGACTGGGCCATTGCCTTTGCCCGCGAGCATCTCGGCCTTGATCTGCCCGCCGCCCGCGACTTCCAGATCAAGTTCCGGGCGACGATCCTGCCGGACGACCGGGTCACTCTGACGCTCCGCCACGAGGCGGCGAAACGGCGGCTGGGCTTCCAGTACCGGCGTGGCGACGAGATATGTTCCTCCGGCACGGCTTCCTGCCGATGAAACCCTGCGCCCTGATCCCCAGCCGCAATCACTGGACCGCCCTGCCCGCGATCATCGCGACCGTGCGCCGCGCCGGTCTGCCGATCCTGGTGATCGACGACGGCAGCGACGAACCGGCGGCCAGCGCGCTGGCCGCCCTCAATGATCCAGACAATGGCGTCAGCGTGACCCGGCTGCCGGTCAATCAAGGCAAGGGCATCGCGGTCGCGACCGGCTTTCGCCTTGCCGCCGCCCAAGGCTTCACCCACGCGGTTCAGATCGATGCCGATGGTCAGCACGATCTCGACGCCCTGCCCCGCCTGCTGGCGGCGGCCGAGGCCAACCCCGACGCCCTGATCAGCGGCGCGCCGCTCTATGACGACAGCATCCCGACCGGGCGCAAGATCGGCCGTTGGATCACCCATCTATGGGTGTTCGTCGAAACCCTGTCCTTTCGGATCAGCGACAGCATGTGCGGCTTTCGCGTCTATCCGCTGGCCGCCTGTCTTGCCCTGCTTGATCGCGAGCCGGTCGGACGGCGGATGGATTTCGATACCGACATCATGGTTCGGCTGTTCTGGCGCGGCATCGCCCCGGTGATGGTGCCGGTGAAGGTGACCTATCCCCCCGGCAATCTGTCGAATTTCGCCATCGTCGCCGACAATGTCCGCATCAGTTGGATGCATACCCGGCTGGTGACCGCGATGTTGTGGCGACTCCCCGGCATCTTATACCGGCGGCTCAATGAATTGACCCGCCATATTGCCCCTCGCCGGGCGGGCGCATCCGCGCCCTTGGCCGCCGCCTCAATGGCGGCCAGATACCGGCCAACAGGTCAAAACAAAGGTTGGCCGGTATTACGCCATCGCCCGCCCCGTCCCGCCGCCCATTGGGCCGGACTGGGCGAACGCGGCGCGCTGTGGGGGCTGGCCCTTGTCGCCGCCGCCTATCGATGGCTGGGGCGGCGGGCCTGCGCTGCCGTCATCGCGCCGATCGTGCTGTATTTCTATCTCAGTGGAACCGAGCAACGCCGCGCCTCGCTCGATTATCTGGGTCGGGTGCTGGGTCGGCCAGCGCGCTTTGCCGATGGGTTCCGCCATTTCCGCGATTTCGCCAGCCGCGCACTCGACGCCTTCGCCGCCTGGAAGGGCGCGATCCCCCCTGCCGCGATGGAGATCGCCACCCCCGAGACCCTGGCCGAGGCGGCGGCGACCCGACGCGGCGCCCTGCTGGTGGTATCCCATCACGGCAACGCCGAACTGTCGCGGGCGCTGATGGACCCGAACTTGCGGGCGCGGCTGACCGTGCTGGTCCACACCCGCCATGCCGAGAATTACAACCGGCTGCTGGCCCGCCACCACGGCGACGCGCCGAGCCGGACGATCCAGGTCGCCGAGATCGGCCCCGACACCGCGATCTTGCTGCGCGAGCGGATCGAGCAGGGCGAATGGGTAGCGATCGCGGGCGACCGGGTGCCGGTGCTGTCGCAAGGCCGGGTCAGCCGAGTGCCGTTTCTGGGGGCGATGGCCGAGTTCTCGCACGGGCCGTGGCTGCTGGCGGCCCTGCTCGATTGTCCGGTCTATCTGCTGTTTTGCCGCCGCATCGGCGAGGGGCGGTGGAGCCTCAGCCTCGAACCGTTCGCCGAGCGGATCGTCCTGCCGCGCGGCCGCCGCGCCGAAGCCCTGGCCGAACAGGCCGCGCGCTATGCCGCCCGGCTGGAGGCCGAATGCCGGGCCGCGCCGACGCAATGGTACAATTTCTTCAGCTTCTGGGCGGGGAAGACCGACCGATGATTTCCGCAGAGATCACGCTTACCGCGCAATTCTACGATCTCGATCCGATGCAGGTGGTGTGGCACGGCAATTACCCGCGCTATCTCGAACAGGCGCGCTGCGCCCTGCTCGACCACATCGGCTATAATTATCCCGAGATGGAAGCGTCGGGCTATCTGTGGCCGATCGTCGATATGCGGCTGAAATATGTCCGCCCGGTCCGCTTTGCCCAAACCATCCGGGTCAGCGCCACCCTGGCCGAATATGAAAACCGCCTGCGGATCGAGTACCGCATCACCGACGCGGGCACTGGCGAGGTTCTGACCAAGGCCACCACCACCCAATTGGCCGTCGAAGCGGCCAGCCAGGAATTGTGCCTGGAATCTCCGTCGGCGCTGGTCGAGCGGGTCAGAAAGCTGCTGCCATGATCCGCGCTCTACTCCTGGTCCTGCTGCTGGCCGTTACCGCTACCGGGCTGCGGGCCGAACCGGCGATGCTGAAAGACGGCGATGTGCTGCGCGGCCATTTCGTCCAGGAACGCCACATGCAGGGCTTTGCCAATCCGATCCGGTCGGAAGGCAGCTTTGTCGTCGCCCCCGGACGCGGGCTGATCTGGCGGGCCGAGACCCCGTTCGCGGTCACCACCGTGGTGACCCCGGCCGGGCTGGTCCAAAGCGTCGAAGGCACCGAGACCACCCGGCTGGCGGCGGCGCGGCTGCCGTTTCTCACCCGCCTCTACGACATGATGGCGGGCGCGCTGGGGGGCGATTGGCGGGCGTTGGAAGGGGTGTTCACGATCACCCGGACGGCCGACCAGATCGCGCTGGTGCCGTCAAAGCCCGACGACCCCACCGCCGCCCAGATCGCCCAGATCACCGCGCGACTGGGCCGCTTTGTCGAAGCGGTCGAGATCAGAAAACCCGGCGGCGATTTCGACCGGCTGACCTTCACCGCGCAAAGCCTCAACACCCGTCCGCTCGATGCCGCCGAGGCGGCGATGTTGAAGTGAGAAAAACCCTCGCCCTCATCTGGCTGGTCCTGGTTGTGGCAGCGGGAGTCCATGTCGCGACAATCGTGCGCGCCGGTCTGCCGCTCGAAACCGACATCATGGCCCTGCTGCCACGCGAGGAGCGCGACCCCGCGGTGCAGGCGGCGAAGGACCGGATCGCCGAAACCCTGGCGCGGCGGGTGGTGGTGCTGGTCGGCCATGCCGAGCGCGATGTCGCCCGCGCCGAGGCGACCGAGTTGCGCCGCCGCCTGACCGAGGCCGGGCTGGTCAAGACCGAAACCGATGTTCCGGGACCAGAGGCGATCAAGCGCCTGGGCGCGGCCTATTTCCCCTATCGCGCCGGTCTGCTGGCCGACAACGACCGCGCCGCGCTGGAACACGGCGAGGGCCAGAGTCTGGTGACGCGGGCGCTGTCGCAGCTGTTCGGCTTTGGCGGCTTTGTCGACTCGCGGCTGCTCGCCCGCGATCCCTTCCTGCTGTTTCCCGCCTTCCTGACCGGCCTGCCGGTTCCGGCCAACCGGCTCACGATCGACGAGGGAATGCCGACCGTGATCGAGGACGGCACCCATTGGGTTCTGGTCAGCCTGATCCTGACCGGCGAGCCCTATGCGCTTGAGTTCCAGAACCGCTTCGTCAGCGCCTTCGATGCCGCCCTGGCCGATGCTCCCTCTGGCGTGACGGCCAAGCGCTTGGGGGCGGTGTTTTTCGCCCAGGCCGGAGCCAGCCGGGCCATCAGCGAATCGAGCCGGATCGGACTGGTCTCGCTGGCCGGAATTGTGCTGCTGGTGGTGCTGACCTTCCGCTCGACCCGGCCACTATTGCTGTCGCTGCTGGCGATCGGCACCGGCTTTCTGGTGGCACTTTCGGCCTGCCTTGCGTTGTTCGGCAGCCTGCACGTCGCCGCCCAATTGTTCGGGGCCAGCCTGATCGGCATCGCGGTCGATTACGCCCTGCTTTATTTCGGTCAGATCTTCACCAATCGGACCCGCCCCGCCGACCGGCTGGCCCAGGTGATGCCGGGGCTATCGCTGGGGGCCGCCTGCGCCATCGTCGGCTATTCCGCTTTGGCGCTGTCGCCATTCCCCGGCCTGAAACAGGTGGCTTTGTTCTCGGCGGTGGGGCTGTTGGGCTCGTTCCTGACCGTGGTGTTGTGGTTCCCCCTGCTCGACCGCGCGCCAGCTTCCCACTTGAACCGTCCTATCGCGGCGGCGGCCCGTGGGCTGTGGCGTTTCTGGGACGAAGCCCGCTTTGGCCGGGGCCGGATCGCTTTGGTCCTGGTGCTGGCCGGATTGGGAGCAATCGGGCTGGCCCGGCTGGAGCCCGACGACGACGTTCGCCGCCAGCAAGGGCTGTCACCCACCCTGGTCGCCGAACAGGCCGAGATTCAGCGGCTGGCCGGGTTCGGCCAACTGACCCAATTCTTCCTGGTCGAAGGCGACAGCGAGCAACAGGTGCTGGAGCGGGAAGAGGCGTTGAGCGCCCGGCTTTCCGGCAG
>NZ_AQPH01000120.1 GCF_000442515.1 Magnetospirillum fulvum MGU-K5
CAGCCGAAGATTAGATTAAAAATCATCATTCGGTGAAGACTCGGAATATACCCAAGGCGGGATCCTTCCTCCCCTTGTCCCTTCCGGTTCGTTGTTGCCAATTCAAGATTTATCGGCTGGCGTGCCTGTGCTGAATCGCGTCTTAAATTGTAATTTATTGAGTATTTTCCGGATGTTATTTTTTACTGTCCCCTAGGCTATCATCAATGTTGGATGTAGTCTTTCTTTAAATTACGAAATCTTTCTTTTTGTTATTATCATTTCTGCGGCGGTGTTGTGGTCCGGGAATGTCGGACGACACGGCAACGGAAGGGAGTCTGGCATGGATCTAGAACAGGACGGTGCGGCAAGCGGTCGAAGCAAAGCGTTTCCCGATCGCGAGCGCGATCCCGTTATCGGTGATGCCGTGTCGGCCGACGATATCGCGGCCAAGCTTCGGGAACAGAAAATCCGGAATGCGGTGCGTGGATTGGGAAGGATTCGCCTGAGAATCGTTACACCGATGTGATGACGATCCGTTTTTCAAAGGGAGACGACATGACACATTTCATCAAGATGATGGCCGCTGGTGCGATTCTTTCGGTCAGCCTGGGGAGCCAAGTGATGGCCCAGGGAACGCCGCAGACGCTTGGCCTGCTCAAGGTCGATTTCAAGACGGTGGCCACCGGCTATCGGACCTCCAAGGTCGTGGGCAGCGCCGTCTATAACGAACAGGATCAGGTGGTGGGCAAGGTTGACGATCTGATCGTGACCCCCAGCGAGACCGTTCCGTTCGCGGTGCTGTCGGTCGGCGGATTTTTGGGCGTCGGCTCGAAATATGTCGTCGTGCCCTATAGCGCGCTCGAGGTGCGCGATAAGAAGATCATCCTTCGTGACGCCACCAAGGAAAACCTGAAGAGCCTGCCGGAATTTAAATATTCAAATTGATAAAAGGCCGGGGTGGGAAGCCACCCCGCGCCGCTATCAATCCGTGATCGACTTAAATCTTGGGTGGGGCGGACATGTAAATTTTCGCGAGGATGGAGGCGGCGATGATGGGAATCGATAACAAGGTTCTTGTTTTTGCCTTTTCCTTCGTCGTCGCGATGTTTTTTTACGTTTATTTTTTCGTCTTCCCCCTGATGTCGAACGTGTCCGATTTCGAATTCTCTCGAGAATCGATGCGTGTGGTGCATAAGGCGTACATGTAAAAGCAGTGGTCGGGCTTGGTTCTGATTTGCAGACAATAAAATACCGGAGGGGGCGTTTGCTCCCTCCGGTATTTTCCGATTGTGGCGATTACCGCGCGGAGGGAACGACGACGACGGTTCCGCCCTGGGCGCCGGTCGCGCCGGTATTGCCGCGATTGCCCTGACGACCCGCCGATCCCGGATCGCCGGGTTCGCCCTGCATCCCGGTATAGCCGGTGTTGCCCTGATTGCCGGTTTCACCCTGCGCCCCGGTATAGCCGGTATTGCCGGTGTTTCCTTGCGATCCGGTCGCGCCGGTATAGCCGGTGTTGCCCTGAACCCCCTGGGGTCCAGCCGGGCCAGTGCAGGCGCTCAGTCCCAGAGCAAGAATTGCGGCAAGGGATAGAGATGTGTATCTCATGACCCGCTCCATTTCATTGTTTACGGTGTGTTATTTGAATTCTCTTATATCAATATATATTATAAAAATAAATATTTAACCATCGGTTAGTACTCAATTATACTATTTGATGTTCATGGAGCGTATCGGCTTTTTAACTTCGATTCTATTTGATCTTGGTGGTGTTTTTTGGAGAAGGTCTTTATGGTCTCTTTACACCCTTCCGCATGGAGTGCTGATGCCAAAGCGGCGTAGGGAATGCACCACGCGGAACCCCTATCGGAGAGTCCCGATGCCCGATCTCGCATTCCTGGCCGCTCTTCTGGCCTTTTTTGCTCTGTGCGCGCTGTTCGTTCGCGCCTGCGACCACCTTTAGCAAAGGCGTATCTCATGTCGTTCGATCTGATCCTTGGCGCGATCGCCGTTCTTGGCCTGCTTGGCTATCTGGGCGCGGTTCTGATCCGTCCGGAACGTTTCTAGGAGGATGGAATGGACGCCAACGGCATCCTCCAAATACTGATTTTCATTGGCCTGATCGTGGCGGTGACCCCGATCCTGGGCGGCTTCATGGCCCGGCTGTTCTCCGGCGAGCGGGTTCTGCTCAGTCCGGTTCTGGCCCCAGTCGAGCGCGGCTTTTACCGTCTGGGCGGCATCGATCCCGCCGCCGAGCAGCATTGGAGCCGCTATGCTCTGTCACTGCTGGCCTTTAATCTGGCCGGGGCCGTGCTGCTGTATGGCTTGCAGCGCCTCCAGGGCTGGCTGCCGCTTAATCCCGGCGAGATGAGCGCGGTTGCGCCCGATCTGGCCTTCAACACTGCGGTCAGCTTCGTCACCAACACCAATTGGCAATCCTACGGTGGTGAAACCACGATGAGCCATCTGGTGCAGATGGCCGGTCTCACCGTGCAGAATTTCGTGTCGGCGGCGACCGGCATTGCCGTCGCGGTCGCGCTGATCCGCGGCTTTGCCCGTCACAACGCCCGCGCCATCGGCAATTTCTATGTCGATCTGACCCGCGCGGTCCTCTATCTGCTGCTGCCATTGTGCCTGATCGGCGCGATGGTGCTGGTATGGCAGGGGGTGCCGCAGACTCTGTTGGCCTCGGTCGAAGCCCACACCCTGGAAGGGGTGAAGCAGGTGATCGCCCAAGGTCCGGTCGCCAGCCAGATGATGATCAAGCATCTCGGCACCAATGGCGGCGGCTTCTTCAACACCAACGCCTCGCATCCGTTCGAGAATCCGACCGCGTTGGCCAATCTGATCCACATGGTGTCGATCCTTGCGATCGGGGCCGGTCTGACCAACACCTTCGGTCGGATGATCGGCGACACCCGCCAGGGCTGGGCGTTGCTCGGCGCGATGGGGGTGTTGTTCGTGCTGGGTGTTGCGGTGACCTTTGGCGCCGAAGCCCAGGGCAACCCGGCTTTGACCGCGCTCGGGATCGATCCGTCGCTGTCGGGCAGCATGGAAGGCAAGGAAGTCCGCTTCGGCATCGCCTTGTCCTCGCTGTTCGCGGTGGTCACCACGGCGGCCAGTTGCGGCGCGGTCAATGCGATGCATGACAGCCTGATGCCGCTGGCCGGAATGGTTCCGCTGATCAACATGATGCTGGGCGAGATCATCATCGGCGGTGTCGGCGCGGGCTTTTACGGCATCATCATCTTCGTCATCCACACGATGTTCATTGCCGGTCTGATGGTCGGGCGTACCCCGGAATATCTCGGCAAGAAGATCGAGGCCAAAGAGGTCAAGCTGGCGGTGTTCGCCACCCTGATCTTCCCCGTTTCCGTTCTGGGTCTGGGGGCGGTCGCGCTGCTGGCCGGGCCAGAGGCGATCCCGGCGGGCGGGCCGCATGGATTGAGCGAAGTGCTGTACGCCTATGTCTCGGCCACCGCCAATAACGGATCGGCTTTCGGCGGGTTCGGCGCCAATACGGTGCTGCACAACAGCCTGCTGGCCCTGGCGATGTTGCTGGGCCGCTTCATCGTGATTATCCCGGCCCTGGCGATTGCCGGGTCCCTGGCCGCGAAGAAGACGATCCCCGCCTCGGCTGGAACCTTCCCCTCACATGGCGGGTTGTTCATCGGGTTGCTGACCAGCGTAATCCTGGTGGTCGGCGGTCTGACCTTCTTCCCCGTCCTGGCGCTGGGCCCGATCGTCGAGCATCTGCTGCTCGGCCTCGGCACTCTGTTCTAAGAAAAGGTGCTGCGATGAGTATCCATCGTCCCCAATCCCGGGCTCTGTTCGACGGCGCGATCCTGTCGCGCGCCGCTGGCGATGCGCTGGTCAAGCTCGATCCCCGTCAGCTGATCCGCAACCCGGTGATGTTTGCGACCGCTCTGGTCGCGCTGCTTTCGACCATTCTGACCGTCCGCGATCTTGGCCAGCCGCATGTCGCGGTGATGGCCCAGATTTCGGCCTGGCTGTGGTTCACCGTGCTGTTTGCCAATTTCGCCGAGGCGATTGCCGAAGGACGCGGCAAGGCCCAGGCCGCGTCGTTGCGCGGCACCCGCACCGGCACGATCGCCCACCAGATCGCCTCGGTCGATGCGACCACCTTCCGTGACGTTCCGGCCGAGCGTCTGCGTGTCGGCGATCTGGTGCTGTGCCAGAGCGGCGACACCATTCCCGGTGACGGCGACGTGGTGGCCGGGATCGCCACCATCGACGAAAGCGCCATCACCGGCGAATCCGCGCCCGTTATCCGCGAATCCGGCGGCGACCGGTCGGCGGTGACCGGCGGCACCCGGGTCGTATCCGACCGGATCGTGGTGCGGATCACCGCCGATCCGGGGCAATCCTTCCTCGACCGGATGATTGCGATGGTCGAAGGGGCCAAGCGGCAGAAGACTCCCAACGAAATCGCGCTGACCATCCTGCTGGTGGGGATGAGCCTGATTTTCCTGATTGTCGTCGCGACGCTTCCGGCCTTTGCCTCGTGGTCGGGGACGACGATTCCCACGGTGTTCCTGATCGCGCTGTTCGTGACCCTGATCCCCACCACCATCGGCGGGTTGCTGTCGGCGATCGGCATCGCCGGCATGGACCGGCTGGTGACCTTCAACGTCATCGCCAAATCGGGCCGTTCGGTCGAAGCGGCGGGCGACATCGACGTCCTGCTGCTCGACAAGACCGGCACCATTACCCTGGGGGCGCGCCAAGCGGCCGAGTTCCTGCCGCTGTCCACTGTCAACGAACGCGATCTGGCCGAGGCGGCGTTCCTCGCCTCGCTGGCCGACGAAACCCCGGAAGGCAAGTCGATCGTCGCTCTGGCCCAGTCGCGCTTTGCCCTGCTCGAGCCGCCGATGGCCAAGATGAGCTTCATTCCCTTCTCGGCGCATACCCGGATGAGCGGGGTGGACATTGACGGAATCGAAATCCGCAAAGGGGCGACCGATTCGATTGCCGCCTATGTCGCCGACAAGGCAGGACGGGTTCCGGGCGGGTTGCCGCGCGATCTGGTCCAGTCGGTCGAGAAGGTGGCCAAGGCGGGCGGAACCCCGCTGGTGGTTGCGCGGGGTGACCGGCTGCTCGGCGTGATCCATCTGAA
>NZ_AQPH01000121.1 GCF_000442515.1 Magnetospirillum fulvum MGU-K5
CCAGGCGGCGTAACCCGCCGTCGGGTGGTGCCTCTGCCCTTGGCCTGCGGAACAAGCCGGGCAGAGGCACCGCTTTATCGGCATCGGGCAACTGTCCCTATTTCTTGCTGATCGCCCGCATCAGTTCGTTGGCGTCGAACACCACGTTCGGGGCGTCGAGTTGACCGTTCAGCCGAATCCCCAGCGGCGGCAGACCGGCCCCGGCGGGGGCAATCGAAACGCGGGCATCGACCGACTTCTCGCTCAGATCGACTTTTCCGGCTCCGGTGACGCGGCCACCCTCGGCGGTCAGGCTGAGGTCGCGGCTGGAGACGAGTCCTTTTTCTGCCCGGAAACTGCCGGTCAGGGCCGAGAACCGGGTCGTCCCTCCCAGCAATCCGTCCGACAGCAGACCAGCCAGATCGCGTCGACCCAGCCGGGCATTGGCTTCGGGCAGATCGAAGCCGCGAATCGACCCGTCGGCAACGGCGATCTTGGCCTCGCCACTGAGAGTCGCGGCCAATTGCGCCGGTGCGATCCCGGCGGCGGACAGGCGGACGGTGCCATCGAGCTTGCCTCCGGCCAGACTGAGACCACCCGCCGACAGTTTCAACGTTCCGGCATCGAGTCCGGCCAGGGTCAGATCGCCGCTAAATCCGCCCGACATCAGCCGGCCGCCGCCTTCGATCGACCCGCCCAGCGCCCGCGCCCGCAACCCGCTGACGGTCGCGCCGCCATTGCCGGTCAGGGCCAGATGACCCGATACATCGTCAAGCCGCCAGGTTTTGAGGGTCAGAGCGGCAATCTGGACCGTGATGTCGGCGCGGGGAAGGGTGCCCAGCGGCATCGCTTCGACCACGCCGCGCGGAACCGGCGGCGGCGGGGCGCTTTCGTCGCCCCTTCCGACATGACCGATGGCGGGGCGGGGTCTTGCCGCCGCCAGCGAGGGACTCTTGCCCTCGGGCGGCAGGAAGGGATCGAGCCGTAACTCATCGGCGTTCAAGGTGGCGTGGATCGGGCCTTCCGGTTCGATCCGGATCGAACCACCGATCAGAGCGGCCCCGGCCTTCAGCCGCAGATCGTCAAGGGTCACGGTGCCTTTGTCGCTGCCAAGCGTGGCACTGGCCGACAGGGCGCCGTCGCGGCTGGGGCGATAATCGGATACCAGCAGCCGGGCGGCTTCGGCATAGCTGGGGCCATGCAATTCCAGCGCACCCACCAGCGCGCCATCGTCGCCGCGCCCGCCATCGAATGCCGCCTCGATCCCCCGAACCGTCAGATGGGCGGCGATGCTTTGCCCCAGGCTGACCGAGCCGGTGGCGCGGATATCGTCAAGTCCGAGCACCAGCGGCGACAAATCAAGCCGACCGTCATGCCCGGACAGGGTCGCATCAAGCCGGGCGCTGGTTGGCCACGCTCCCCCGCCGCTTCCGGGCCAGGCCCAGGCGCGCAGACGCGGCGGATCGGAGCTTTCGAGCCGGACCCTGCCATCAAAGGCCGGGCCGCGTTCGCCGGTCGAGAGCGTCCCGTTAAGCCCCAGCGCGGTGCCCCCGGGAAGCTGGGCCGAAACGTTGCTGAGGGTCAGGATGCCGCCGTCAAGCATCGCGTTGACACGGGGGCGGCGGACCACGCCACCGCGCCAGCGCACCGTGTCGGCGGCAAGGTCGAAATTGACGGTCACATTGGCGGGCAGCGGCAGACGCAGGGTGGGGCGGGGGGCGTCAGCGGCCTTGGATGGCGTTTTTTGGACCGGATCGGCAACCGGATTGGCGGTTGCCTCGGCCTTGGCTCGGGTCACGGCCGGACTGGACTGGTCGAGGTCCAGGGTCTGGGCCCGCAGGCTGACATCGACCGCAATCGGGCTGGCCCCCAGAATGGCGACGATCTCGCCACCTGCCCGCGAGTCGCCCAACGCCACGGTGATTTCCTGAAGCGCCGCCTCGTCCGGGGTGACCGACAGCCGACCTTCGGCGGTCAGCGGCGCATCCGGCAGTTCGGTCGTTCCCACCGCGTGAGCCAGGGAGGGCAAGTCGAGCGACATCCGCCCGTCGGCGCGATTCGACGATACGTTGGATTCCAGCCGGATCGTGCCCCCGTTCTGACCGGGGAGGTGAATCTGGGCGCGCACAGGAACCGCCGGGCCGCCGCCGGGCCGTGCTCCTTCGGCTTCGAAGGGAAAGGCGAGGTTTCCCAGGCCCAGCGTGCCGTTAGCGGTAAAGCCGCCATCCAGCCGCCCGCCCGAGGCAAAAATCTCGCCCAGTTGAACGTGTGCGTCGATCGTTGTGCCCGCGCCCAGCCGTCCTCCGGACAGATCCACCTCGACCAGGGTGATCCGCCCTGCCAGCAACGGGCCGAAGCCGAATTCCAGCCGTACCTTCTCGAAACCGGCGGTGCCGACCGCGACCCGGTCCAGGGTGACGACCGGGGCTGGGAGTAACCGGGCCGAGATTGGCCCTGAAACCGTTACCGGCCATCCTAACGCTGCGGTCGCGGTGCGTTCGATCCCGGGACGTAGCGAACTCCAATCGATCAGTGCCGGAACCACCAGCACCGCCACTACGCCGCCAGCCAATGTCGCAGCGGCGATTTTCAGGGAAACACCAGTCATGATGGATCAGGGGCCGTCCGTTCGGGTTCAGTATCGGGGTCCGGCCGGGGGGCGGCGTCGGACTCCGGAGCAGGGGGAGGAGGAGGCTCGACCGCCGCAATCGGATCTTGCGCAGCCGTCGTATCCGGCGCGGGCGGCATCGGGCGCGGTGCCGGTTCCGGGCGACGCTGGCGCAGGGTCACCAATTCTTCGGCGGCGGTGGGGTGAACCCCCAGGGTCGCGTCGAACTGCGCCTTGGTGGCGCGGCAGCGCAAGGCAACGGCAAAGCCCTGAATGATCTCGGGGGCGTCGGGACCGATCACATGGACGCCCAGAACATGGTCGTCATCGCGCTCGACCACCAGCTTGACCAGGGCGCGTCCCTCGCGTCCAGTAAGGCCTTGGCGCAACGGCCGGAAGCGCGAGAGATAGACATCGACGCTGCCATACAGTCGCCGCGCCTCGTCCTCGCCTAATCCGACCGTCGCCAGTGGCGGGGTGCCGAACACCGCCGTCGGCACCAATTGATGGTCGATCGCGGTCGGACAGCCCTGGAACGCGGTGCGGACAAAGGCTCCGGCCTCGGCCAGTGCGGCAGGCGTCAGGTTCAGCCGGTTGGTGACGTCGCCGACCGCCCAGATATGGCGGACGGACGAGCGGGAAAAGGCATCGACAATAATCGCCCCACGCTCATCGAGTTCGACACCCGCCGCCTCCAGCCCCAACCCGGCGCTGTTCGGCACCCGTCCGGTCGCATAGAGGATCAGATCGGTCTCGATCGTTTCACCCGGAATGCCGGTAGGGTCAGCGGTCAGGACCCGGCTGCCGTTGCGGTCGCGCTCAATGGCGCGAACCACGGTGTGGGGACGGATATCGATGCCAAGCGCCCGCATCTCCTCGGTCTGGGCCGACCGCAGATCGGGATCGAAGCCGCGCAGGATCGCGTCGCCGCGCAAAAGCTGAGTGACCTCGACGCCCAGCGCGTTGAAAATTCCCGCGAACTCGACCGCGATATAGCCGCCGCCGACGATCACCGCCCGACGCGGCAATTGCATCAGGTCAAGCGCCTCGTTCGAGGTGATCGCGTGTTCGATCCCCGGCACGTCGGGCAGATGCGGTTTGCCCCCGGTGGCGATCAGGATCGTCGCGGCGGTCAGGCGACGGTGCCCCACCTGGATTGTGTGGGAATCGACCAGGGTGCCGCGTCCCTCGATCAGGGTGACCCCGGCCTCGCGCAGGACGCGGGCATAGATCGTTTCCAGCCGGTTCAGCTCGGCATTTTTGGCCGCAACCAGCCGGGCCCAATCGAATTCCGCCCCCTCGACCTGCCAGCCGAACGCTTCGGCGTCGGCCAGTTCAGCGGCAAAGGCAGCACCGATCACCAGTAATTTCTTCGGCACGCAGCCGCGCATTACACAGGTGCCGCCCACCCGCGATCCTTCGATCACCGCGACCCGGCGTCCGGCCTCGGCGGCCAGACGGCTGGCCCGAACTCCGCCGGAACCGGCACCAAGAGTGATCAAGTCGAAATCGTAGGCGGTCATCGGTGAATCCTTCGGCCGGGAAGGCCTTCTTTCTACCAAGCCGGATCGGCAGCGAGAAGTACCACATCACACTCGGACCTGGGGGAGGGCCAAGTACAGCCTGCCGACAGATACCTCGGTATGAGCGGGTCGAAGGCGGGGAAGCCGGATGGCGTCAACCCCGCTCCCGACCATATTTATCAGGCCGCTTTCACCCGGTCAGCGGCAAGCGTTTTTTTGCGCATCGCCGCACATACCCGCCATGAGCGGGCAGGCTAGATCCGGCCTTCGAACCCGAATCCGGCGGCATCGATCGCCGCCTTGACCAGGGCTTCGTCGGCCCCGTCGACGGTCACCGCCTGTCGGTCGAGATCGACCTGAACCGAGGCTTTGGGCGCGGCCTCGGTAATCGCCTGGGTCACGGCGCGGGCACAGCCGCCGCAGGTCATGCCGGTAACGCGATAGGTATCGGACATCGGATCACTCCCTTTTGTTTCAAGACGTCACATAGTGGGGACGAGGGTCAGCCGCCCGCCCCATTGCGGATGATGGTCGAAACCGGGACCAGCACCAGCCCCTTGGATTCCAATCCCGGCATCCACCCTGCCAGCGCCTCGATGGTGCCGTCATGGGGGTGGCCGATCGCGATCGCATAGCCGTGACGGCGAGCATAGGCCTCGGCCTTGGCAAGCTGGGCGCGGACATGGGCGACGCCCTGATCATTGTCGAGGAAGACGTGGCGGGTGGCGAACGGAACGCCGAACTGACGCGCCGTTTCCGGCCCGGCGCTGCGTTCGGTGGTCACCGAATCGACAAAGACCAGGCCGCGCCGCCGTAATTCGGCCATCACCACCCGCATCGCCGTCGTGTCAGCGGTGAAGCGGCTGCCCATATGGTTGTTGATGCCGATGAAGCCGTCAAAGCGCGACAGATCCCAATCAAGGC
>NZ_AQPH01000122.1 GCF_000442515.1 Magnetospirillum fulvum MGU-K5
TCCGAAGGAACCTATGCTGGTTATGTCGAGCGGCAAGAGGCCGATATCCGTGCCTATCGTCGGGAAGAGGCGATGGAGCTGCCCGCCGACCTCGATTACGATGCGATCGGGTCGCTCTCGACCGAGGTGCGGACCAAACTGAAAGCGGCCCGTCCCGCCAGTCTGGCGGCGGCGGCGCGGATTTCCGGTGTCACCCCGGCAGCGGTGACGGCGCTGCTGGGCCACGTCAAGCGCCAGTCCGCTGAGAGGAAAAGCGCATGAGTGACCCCCGCAAGGCTCTGGCTGGGCTCGGCGTTTCACGTGAAACAATCGAGCGGCTGGAAATTTATGCGGGTCTGCTGACCCGCTGGCAGGCGCGGATCAATCTGGTCGGACCCGACACACTGCCCGATCTATGGACCCGCCACATGCTCGATTCCGCCCAACTCTGGCCGCTGATTCCGGCCGAGGCCCGCCGCCTCGCCGATCTCGGCAGCGGGGCCGGATTCCCCGGTCTGGTGCTCGCCATCCTCGGTGCGCCCGACGTTCATCTGGTCGAGAGCGACGCCCGAAAATGCGCCTTCCTGCGTGAGGCGGCCCGCCTGACCGGAACAACGGTGACGATCCTGAACCGCCGGATCGAACAGGTGGAGCCGCTGGACGCCGACATTGTCACCGCCCGCGCCTTGGCTCCGCTGTCCCGTTTGCTCGATTGGGCGGCGCCCCACCTTGCCCCGGGGGGGCAATGCCTGTTTCTGAAGGGTCGGGGAGCGGAAGACGAATTGACCGCGACTGCGAAAGAATGGAAGATCGGCCACCGCCGGATTGGGTCGCTGACCGATCCGGAGGGGGTTGTCCTTCAGCTTCGAGAGGTATGCCGTGGCTCAGCCCAGCACTAGCAGCGCCGTCACTCCGGCGGCGCGGGTCATCGCCATCGCCAACCAGAAGGGCGGAGTGGGCAAGACCACCACCGCCATCAATCTGGCGACGGCGTTGGCGGCGACACGGCGCAATGTCATGATTATTGATCTCGATCCCCAGGGAAATGCCAGCACTGGTCTTGGCATCGACCGGGCGGCGCGCGCGATCAACATCTATCACGTCCTGATGGGCGAGGCGTCGCTCGGCGATGCCGCGATCACCACCGACATTCCCGGCCTGACCGTGGTGCCGTCGGGGGTCGATCTGTCGGGGGCGGAAATCGAACTGATCGATTTCGACCGGCGTGAACACCGGCTGCGCGAAGCCTTGGCCGGATCGCTTGAGGCGTTCGATTACGTCCTGATCGATTGCCCGCCGTCGCTGAACCTGCTGACGCTGAATGCCCTGGTCGGGGCCGATGCGGTGCTGGTGCCGCTGCAATGCGAGTTTTTCGCGCTGGAAGGCATCAGCCATCTGGTCAAGACGATCGAGCGGGTACGCCAAGCCTTCAATCCCGGCCTGGTGCTGCAAGGCATCATCCTGACGATGTTCGACAAGCGCAATAATCTGTCCGATCAGGTCGCCGCCGATGTCCGCGACTTTTTCGGCGACAAAGTCTACAACACCGTGATCCCGCGCAATGTCCGGGTGTCCGAGGCCCCCAGCCATGGCAAGCCGGTTCTGCTGTACGACATGAAATGCAGCGGGTCCGAGGCCTATCTCCATCTGGCGTCGGAAGTGTTGAAACGCGAGCGGGATTTGAGGACGTAAGAATCGTGGCCGAGGAAAGAAAAAAGGGTTTGGGGCGCGGGCTGTCCGCTCTTCTGGGTGACAATGCCGCCACCGCTGTTGCCGCGGTCAACACCGCCGCCGCTGGGTCGGAGCCGACCGCGCTGCCGATCGGCCTGCGTTCGATTCCGGTCGAATGGCTTCAGCCGGGGCGGTTTCAGCCGCGTCGCCATTTCGACGAGGATCAGATCGCCGATCTGGTCGAATCGATCCGCGACAAGGGGATTCTTCAGCCGCTGCTGGTCCGGCCGTTGCCCGATCATCCCGGCCGCTTCGAGATCATCGCGGGCGAGCGGCGCTGGCGGGCCGCCCAGCGGGCGCGGCTGCACGAGGTTCCGGCGATCGTCAGCGAATTGTCCGACCGCGAGGCGCTGGAAGTCGCCCTGGTCGAGAATTTGCAGCGTCAGGATTTGTCGGCGCTCGAAGAGGCTGACGGCTATCGTCGCCTGATGGAGGAATTCTCCCACACCCAGGAAGAGCTGGCCAAGGCGGTCGGCAAAAGCCGTTCGCACGTCGCCAATATGATCCGGCTGCTGGCATTGCCCGAGCCGGTGCGGGCGCTGCTGGAGAAGGGTGATCTGACGGCGGGCCATGCCCGCGCTCTGTTGACCGCCGACGATCCGGTTGGGCTGGCCCACGAAGTGGTGTCTAAGGGCCTGAACGTCCGCCAGACCGAAAAACTGGTGGCGAGCCAGAACAAGCCCAAATCCGCCGCCGCCGGACGTCCGGCTCAGGATGGCCGGGATGCCGATCTGGTCGCGCTGGAACGCGATCTGACTGAAATGCTGGGCTGCCGCGTCGCGATGAAGCCGCTGGGCAAAGGTGGCGAACTGACGATCGCCTATGGCTCGCTGGAACAATTGGACGATCTGCTGTCACGTCTGGCGCGCCGTCCCGACAAAAATCGCGAACTCGACATCGAATCCGAACCTGTCTTCGGCTAAATCCGCCGGGGGACTGTTCAGATTGGGCCGCTCTTTGTAAAATGACGATCCGACCGATGAGGGGCATGTCCGATGAGGCCGAGCGAAAGCGACGCACCGCTTGACGCATTACTCGCCAATCTGCCCGACGAGGTGGTGAAATCCTTCACGTCCGAGCAGAAGGCGGCATTGTGGAACGCGGCGAAGCCGATCAGCTGGCGCCATCATCCGATCAACATTCGCCTGTCCTTTCCCTTTATCCGTCAGCGGTATTTTATCACCATCGTCGGCGGGACCGAGCGCCGCGCTCCCGAGCGGATAGAGCGCGAGCGCTTCCGTCACCCGATCCGGACGGTCAGTAATGTGCTGTTCATGCTGGGGATGGGGGGAACATTTTATCTGTTAGCCGTCCTTAGCATTTTTCTTTTCTCCAACCTGATCGAGTTTTGAGATCTCCATGACGTCTTGTCCCTGCGGCTCCGGGCGGAGCTATGACACCTGCTGCGAACCCTTCATCACCGGGACCGCGTTGCCTCCCACCGCCGAAGCGTTGATGCGCTCGCGCTATAGCGCGTTTACGGTCCAGGCGATTGATTACCTGGAACAGACCCTGGCGCCGGATCGGAAAAATCCGTTCAATCGCCCGGAGACTGAGAAATGGGCGCGCGAGTCCGAATGGCAGGGCCTCGACATCCTTGGCACCGAGGCCGGTGGGCCGGACGATCAGGAGGGCAGGGTGGCCTTTCGCGCCCGCTTCCGCTACGAGGACAAGGACGAGATTCATCTCGAATTGTCGCGCTTTCGCCGCATCGACGGACGCTGGTTGTATGTCGATGGCGAGGTCGGCAAGGTGATGCCGGTAACTCGTCACAACGACCTGCCGGGCCGCAACGATCCCTGTTCCTGCGGATCGGGCAAGAAGTTCAAGAAGTGCTGCGGCGCCTAATGGCGGTTTCGGTCGGGTCCAAAGCCGTCCTGGGGCGGTCTTTGGCGTTTCAGACAGGCAGGTGGACCCCCGTTTCATGACCCGTTCCCTTGATGTATCGCTCCGTCCCCAATCCGAGGCTCCCCGTCCCCTGATCGCGGTTGATCGCGCCATCGCCGAATTACGGCGGGGGCAGATTGTCACCGTGCTCGATCAGGGGCGGGCGATCGGCTTGCTTGCCGCCGAAGCGGTGGCCGAAGACAGTCTGGCCCGGTTGACGTCGTTGTCGTCGATCCGTCCGGTTGTTTTGCTGACCGCCCGCCGATTGGGGGCGTTGGGCGTGGAGGGGCCGGAGAACGGGGTGGCCCGGCTGGTTTCGGCAATTGGTTTTGATGCCGAAACGATTGCGATCCTGGCCAATCCCTGCGCCGAGATCGAACCGGGACCGACCCCCGCCGGTTTTACCGTCGAACCCGGCTATACCATGGAAGAGGCCTGCATCGCTTTGGCGAAGCTGGCTCGGCTTTTGCCCGCATGCGTGATCGTTCCGCTGTCGGATGTGGTTCCCGATAATGCCGTGATCGTCGAATCCGACGAAATTTTGCGGCATCAGGTCGCGGTTGCCCGTTCGCTCAATCCGGTGGCCGAGGCGCGGGTGCCGCTCAGTCAGGCGGAAAACGCCCGTATTGTCGCCTTTCGTCCCTCCGATGGCGGGATCGAGCATCTTGCCATCGTGATCGGCGATCCCGATCCGGATCAGGCGATTTTGTGCCGGTTGCATTCCGAATGCTTTACCGGCGACCTGCTGGGATCGCTACGCTGCGATTGCGGCGATCAGCTCCGCGGCGCGATCGGCGAAATCGCCGCCGCCGGCAGCGGGGTTTTGCTCTATCTCGCCCAGGAGGGGCGGGGGATCGGATTGGTCAACAAGCTGCGCGCTTATCAGCTTCAGGATGCCGGGTTCGATACGCTTGATGCCAATCTTCAGCTTGGCTTTGACGATGACGAACGGATTTATCTGCCTGCGGCGCAGATGCTGGACCGGCTCGGCATCCATCGGGTGCGGCTGATGACCAACAATCCGGCCAAGGTCGCTGCCCTGGCTCGGCATGGGATCGAGGTCGCCGAGCGGGTGCCCCACGTTTTTCCCTCCAACGACCATAACCAGGGATACCTGCTGACCAAGGCGACCCGCAGCGGCCACCTGTTCTAGCAGGCTGCAAAAGGCTCCCTTCGGGGGCGTTTGCCCCCGTTCCCCCAACCGGGACGCACAGCGTCCCGGACCCTTTTTTATTTTTGAAATAAAAAAGTGGAGGATCGGAGGCTGGTCTCCGAACGGGTCGGGGCGGTAGCCCGGCCGCGATAGCGGAGGTTTGCTGCAC
>NZ_AQPH01000123.1 GCF_000442515.1 Magnetospirillum fulvum MGU-K5
ATTCCGCGGTTCCAGGCCTATCTGTCGCTGTTCACCTTCGCGATGCTGATGCTGGTGACCGCCGACAATCTGGTCCAGATGTTCTTTGGCTGGGAAGGGGTCGGCCTCGCCTCCTATCTGCTGATCGGCTTCTGGTACGAGAAGCCCTCGGCCTCGGCGGCGGCGATCAAGGCGTTCATTGTCAACCGGGTCGGCGATTTCGGCTTCCTGCTGGGGATTTTCGGGCTGTTCGCCCTGTTCGGCACCATCAACCTCGATGCGATCTTTGCCGCCGCCACCGCGAAAGCGGGGGTGACGCTCAGCGTGCTGGGTTTGAAGATCAACGCGATCACCGTCTGCTGTCTGCTGCTGTTTGTCGGCGCGATGGGCAAATCGGCCCAGCTTGGCCTTCACACCTGGCTACCCGACGCGATGGAAGGCCCGACCCCGGTGTCTGCCCTGATCCATGCCGCGACGATGGTCACCGCCGGGGTGTTCCTGGTGGCGCGGATGAGCCCGCTGTTCGAACTGTCGGATGCCGCCCTGGCGGTGGTGACGGTGGTCGGCGCGGCGACCGCGATCTTTGCCGCGACGATCGGCTGCGTTCAAAACGACATCAAGCGGATCATCGCCTATTCGACCTGCTCGCAGCTTGGCTACATGTTCTTTGCGCTCGGCGTGTCGGCCTATCAGGCGGCGATCTTCCATCTGATGACCCACGCCTTCTTCAAGGCGCTGCTGTTCCTTGCCGCCGGATCGGTGATCCACGCGATGAGCGACGAGCAGGACATCCGCCGGATGGGCGGTATCTGGAAGCACGTCAAGGTCACCTGGGCGCTGATGTGGATCGGCTCGCTGGCGTTGGCCGGGATTCCCTTCTTCGCCGGGTATTATTCGAAGGACATCATCCTCGAAGCGGCCTGGGGCGCGGGCACTCCGGTCGGTCAGATCGCCTATTGGGTCGGGATTCTGGCCGCGGTGCTGACCGCCTTCTATTCCTGGCGTCTGCTGCTGCTGACCTTCCACGGTCGCCCCCGCGCCGATGAGCAGGTGATGGCCCATGTCCACGAAAGCCCGGCGGTGATGATTATCCCGCTGCTGTTCCTGGGCGCGGGCGCGATGTTCGCCGGCTGGATCGGCTATGACCTGTTCGTTGGTCCGGCCAGCCACGATTTCTGGGGCCGTGCTCTCAGCGTCGCCGATATCCATCCGGCGCTCGACAACGCCCATCACGTTCCGGACTGGGTGGCGCTGATGCCGACGATCGCGGCGGCGGGTGGAATTGCGGTGGCGTACCTGCTGTACGTGTTCGCCCCCAGCCTGCCGGGTCTGCTGGCGCGGACCTTCCCGGCGCTGCACCGCTTCCTGCTGAACAAGTGGTATTTCGACGAATTGTACGACGCCCTTCTGGTCCGCCCCGCCTTTCGCTTGGGACGCGGGTTGTGGAAGGGCGGCGACGGGGCTCTGATCGATGGGCTTGGCCCCGACGGGGTGGCGGCGACCAGCATGAGAATGGGGCGCAAAGTGGCGGCGGCCGAGACCGGCTATCTGTTCCACTATGCCTTCGCCATGCTGATCGGGGTGGCGGGTCTCGTCACCTGGTACATGGCTATCAAGAATTAAGGACGGGGAAGACGACCCATGACCGACTGGCCGCTTCTCACGCTGACGACGTTTCTGCCGCTGCTGGGCGCGTTGTTCATTCTGACCATCCGGGGTGAGACCGAGGTGGTGGCGCGCAATGCCCGCAACGTCGCTCTGCTGACGGCACTGGCCACGTTCGTGGTGTCGCTGTTCATCCTGGGGCGCTTTGATGCCGCCTCGCCCGACTTCCAGTTGAAGGAAACCGCCGCGTGGTTCCCCGGCACCACCATCGCCTATTCGCTGGGCGTGGACGGGGTGTCGCTGTGGTTCGTGCTGCTGTCGACCTTCCTGACCCCCTTGTGCATCCTGTCGACGTTCCAGGCGGTGCGCGAGCGGGTCAAGGAATACATGGTCTGCTTCCTGGTCCTCGAGACCATGATGGTGGGGATGTTCTGCGCCCTTGATCTGGTGCTGTTCTATCTGTTCTTCGAGGGCGTGCTGATCCCGATGTTCATCATCATCGGGGTGTGGGGCGGCCAGCGCCGGGTCTATGCCGCGTTCAAGTTCTTCCTCTATACCCTGCTCGGCTCGGTGCTGATGCTGGTGGCGATGCTGGCGATGTATTTCGAGGCACAGACCACCGATATTCCCTCGCTGATGGCCCATTCCTTCCCGATCGAGATGCAGAAATGGCTGTGGATGGCCTTCTTCGCCTCGTTCGCGGTCAAGGTGCCGATGTGGCCGGTCCATACCTGGCTGCCTGACGCTCACGTCGAGGCGCCGACCGCCGGTTCGGTGATCCTGGCTGGCGTGCTGTTGAAGATGGGCGCCTATGGCTTCCTGCGCTTCTCGCTGCCGATGCTGCCCGACGCGTCGGTGTTCTTCACCCCGTTGATCCAGACCTTGTCGGTGATCGCGGTGATCTACACCTCACTGGTGGCGCTGGTCCAAGACGATATCAAGAAGCTGATCGCCTATAGCTCAGTGGCCCATATGGGCTATGTGACGCTGGGCCTGTTCGCAATGACGCCGCAGGGGGTCGAAGGCGCGCTGATCCAGATGTTGTCACACGGAATCGTCGCAGCGGCCCTGTTCCTGGGCGTCGGAGTCATCTATGATCGGCTGCATACCCGCGAAATCGCGCGGTTTGGCGGTCTGGCGTCAAGAATGCCGCTTTACGCCGCCCTTTTCATGCTGTTCACCCTGGCGTCGATCGGGCTGCCTGGAACCTCCGGCTTCGTCGGTGAGTTCCTGGTGCTGGTCGGAGTTTTCCAGGCGGACCGTCTGGTGGCCGTGCTGGCCGCGACCGGGGTGGTTCTTGGTGCCGCCTATATGCTGTATCTGTACCGCCGGGTGTTCTTTGGTCGGCTGGTGCACGAGGATTTGAAGATGTTGCCCGACCTCAGCGCCCGTGAAATCCTGGTTTTTCTGCCGCTGGCGGTGCTGGTGGTGTGGATGGGCGTGCATCCGGCAACCTTCCTCGACCCGATGCATGCCTCCGTGGCCAAGCTGATCGACAATTTCGAACTCGCCAAGGCGGCCAAGGCCGGTTTGGCGGCAGCAACACGCTAGGGGGGATGGCGACGTGACCGTGACTCTCGACCTTCTTCCCGTGCTGCCCGAGTTGTTCGTGGCGTTGTGCGGACTGATCCTGGTGCTGGTCGGTGTGTTTCGCACCGGCGACGCCACCCGCCCGATCGCGACACTCAGCATCATGACGATGGTGACGGCGATGCTGTTGGTCTGGGCGCTGGGCCCCGACCGTCAGACCGGGTTCGGCGGCCTGTTCGTCGCCGACCGCTTCGCCGCCTTTTCCAAGCAATTAATCCTGGTCGGCTCGATCCTGTCGATCGCGCTGGCGATTCCCTATTTCGAGCGCGAAAAGACCACCCGGTTCGAATATCCGGTGCTGGTGCTGTTCTCGACGCTGGGCATGATGGTGATGGTTTCGGCCAACGACTTCATGTCTCTGTATATGGGGCTCGAACTGTCCAGCCTGCCGCTGTACGTCCTGGCCGCGTTCCACCGCGACAGCCCCCGCGCCGCCGAGGCCGGGGTGAAGTATTTCGTGCTGGGCGCACTGGCCTCGGGCCTGCTGCTCTATGGCATTTCGCTGCTGTACGGTTTCTCCGGCACCACCTCGTTCCTGGGGCTGTCGCGCTCGTTCGAGGATTTGTCCGGCCCGCCCGCGATCGGCATCGTTGTCGGGCTGGTGTTCGTCGTCGCCGGTCTTGCCTTCAAGGTGTCGGCGGCCCCGTTCCATATGTGGACGCCCGACGTCTATGAAGGTGCGCCGACCCCGGTCACGGCCTTCTTCTCGGTCGCGCCCAAGATCGCCGCTCTCTGTCTGCTGACACGGGTGATGGTCGAGCCGTTCGCGGCGATGACCGATCAGTGGCGTCAAGTGGTGGTGGCGCTGGCGGTGATCTCGATGTTGGTCGGGGCCTTTGCCGCTCTCACTCAAACCAACATCAAACGGCTGATGGCCTATAGCTCGATCGGTCATGCCGGATACGTCCTGGTCGGCCTGGCCGCCGGATCGGTGCTGGGGGTTCAGTCGCTCCTGATCTACATGACGATCTACCTGTTCATGAACCTCGCGGTGTTCGCGGTGATCCTGTCGATGCGGCGGATGGGTCGCCATGTCGAGGGCATCGCCGATCTGGCCGGTCTGTCGAAGACCAATCCGGCGATGGCGTTCGTGATGGCGGTCCTGATGTTCTCGATGGCGGGTATCCCGCCGTTGGCCGGGTTCTGGGGCAAGTTCTACGTCTTCATGGCCGCGATCGAGGCGGGTCTGTTCCCGCTGGCGGTGATCGGTCTGGTCACCAGCGTCGTGGCCGCCTATTACTATCTGCGGATCGTCAAGCTGATGTATTTCGACGAGCCGATCGACTCGTTCGACCGTCCGGTCGGCTCGGCCCCGGTGGTGGCGATGAGCGTCGGATCCCTGGTCGTTCTGGGCTTCACCTTCCTCCCCGCCCCGCTGGTAACCGGAGCCAAGGCGGCGGCGGCCGCGCTGTTCCCCACCGGATGAGCCCTTTTCCCGATCTGCCGGACCCGTTCGAACTGTTGGCGTTGGAGCAGGCCGGAAGCACCAATGACGAGGCGCGTGGGCTGGCCGAACGCGGCGCGGCCCGCGA
>NZ_AQPH01000124.1 GCF_000442515.1 Magnetospirillum fulvum MGU-K5
ATAGGCTTGGTCCTTGGCGGCGATGCCCAGATCGAGCGGAGCCGGACGGCCGATCCTGGCCGGATCGACCGATACCGGCAGCGCCTCAGGCGGGGTCCAGGCGGCAGAGCCCAACGTCCGGCTGCGATAGGCCGATTGGACCGAGCGCTCGACCGGACCCAAGGTCTTAGGCGCTGGCGCAGGCGGCGGAGCCTGGACCGGGGCCGGGATCGCCACCTCGCGGACCACTTCGCGCTCGATCACCACCGGGGGAAAGGCCGGGGCCGGAGCCGGTGCGGGTGCAGGCGGTGGCGCGGGCGGCTTATAGGCCCAGACGGCGGGATCGTCAGCGGGAAGCGGATCGGGTGCCGGAGCGGCCCCGGGGCAAGAGCCCGACAGGGTCAATCCGGCGGCCAGGGCCAGATCGCACAGCCAGGTCATCAGGACTTGCCCCCGTATTGGAGGCACAGGAACTTCTTGCCGTTTTTGAGCGTGATCAGCGGATTGACGCTCTCGACGATGAAGGTGCTGCCCTGGACCCGGGAATTGACCAGCTCGTCGATGCCGTCGATGGTGACATAGGCGGTGGACAGCTCCATCCCGTCCCACTTGTCGCCATAGCGGATGTAGGTGAAGACATCGTCGCGATAGACGACCTCGGGCTTCAGATCGTCGTCGCCCCACAGGCGGTAATCCTTCCACCCCCGAAGCTTGGCCGGGTCGAAGGCGATGGTGCGGACGAAATCGCCTTCGGCAGGCTTGGGGTTGGCGAGGTCGTGGACGGCCTTTCCGGCGGGATCACCGGGCTTGGCAGGAACCACCGAGGGAGCAACCGGCGTGATCTCCTCGGGGCGTTCGCGCCCCAGGATGCGGACGACCAGATCGGGGACATGGACCGAGTTGAAGCCCTCGGAGCGGAGATAGAACGGATAGACCGCGCCGGACTTGGTATAGACGTTGAGGTTGGTATCCAGCCCATAAGCCGCCGGGCGCACCGCGACCATGTTGGCGGCGCGGACCTGGACCTTGAAGCCGGTGGCATCGCCCAGATCGATCTGGGTGATCTCGGCATCCTCGGGCAGCACCAGGGTGGTGGACATGAATTCCCGGGTGCGGACCTTGTAGACGCAGTCTTCGCACAGCCGCGTCGCGTAGATCCCGTGGCGGGGCTCGGAGTCGTTCCAGGCGTTTTGAATCTGGCCCCCGGCGCCCACCCGGTCCATCTCGGGGAAGCGGCCTTCGGCCTGATCGACCGCCTGTTGATAGGCCGAGTCGGGCAGCGGCGCGGGCGGGATCGACGCGATCTGGGGCTGCGGAGCCGATACCGGGGACGACGACGGATAGGGCGAGGCCGATGTAACCGGCGCGGTCTTACCAGGAACCGGCGGACTCATCGGCACCGAGGGCTGGGCCAGCGACTTGACCGGCGTTTGAGCCAAAGTGGGCGTGGCCGACAGCAGCAGCGCCGCCGCCAGGGCAGAGCGATACGCGGGATGGACGGTCATGAATTTCCCCTTTCCTTGAGGGCGAGATCGAGCACCTTCAGACCCAGCGGGTTCTCGAACTTGTCGGCGGGGTGGACGGTGTGGGGCCGCGCGGTCACCGCGACATAGGCGCGCAGCCGCCGTGTCTCGACCGGCTTGCCGTCGCGGGCATCGGTCTGGACGAAATCGACGGCATAGCGGCCGACCCCGTCCTTGAAGCTGATCCGGTCGGCGCTCTCGACCGCGATCGAGCGGTTGAGCCCGGTCTCGACCGCGCGCTCGATCTCCTTGTGACGGGACGCGAACTGCTTCCACCACGCGGCGTCGGAATGGAGGTTGGCCTCGCGCATCCGGTCGGCCTGGGTGACGCTGTCGATTTCGAGCAGCACCCGGACATAGCGCCGCACGAAGCTTTCCATCAGCAGGTCGAAGCCGGGGGTCTCTTTGGTGATCGGCAGCACCCGGACCAGCGAAGCGGGATCGACCGGGACGGTGCGCTCGCCCGCAGGCTCGATCCGGACCAGGCCGAGCTGGACCTTCTGCACAGGCACCAGCGCCGAGATCGCCGCCGCCTCGATGATCGCGACGGCGCACAGCCCGGCATTGACCATCGCGCTGATCCGGAACATCCAGGCGAGACGGCGATGGGCCGATTCAAAGGCATAGGGATCGGCGGCGCGGACCCGGTCGTGATCGACCGGGGCAGGCCCGGCGGGGCGAAGCCGCCAGAGCGCTCTCATCCCCGCCCCCAGACGAAGTCCGGCCCGTCATAGAGAACCGGCAGGCAGGCGCAGGGCGATTTCAGCATCTCGTCGGTGCCGCTGCCGTCCTTCTGCAATTCAACATTGCTGGTGCCGCAGGCCCCCAGCAGCAGGACGATCGCCAACATCGAAAGCAGGCTGACCACTCTCAGGCTGGCTCTCGCGCCCTGGCTCCAGCGCGAGGGGGTCGGGGCGACCGGGGCGTCATCGTTGGCCGGGATCGGATCGGTCTGGGTCAAGCTCGCGGCGAGAATCGACAGATCGCGATCGATCTTCTTCCGCCCCAGAACAAAGGTGACGAAAACGGAAAGATCGCTCCGGCGATGATCCAGATCGGGGGCCTCCAGAGAAAAGCAGAGCCTGTGTTCAGTGTTGAACGCTGCCGTCAAATGCCACCAGTAGGACAAGGTGTCGTCTTGCATGTTCAGGTCATGCAACCGGGCGGCCATGGCCTCGGCCACTGCGGGCGGGCAGTGGAAATAGACATAGGGCCGACTGATCCGAGAGACGTGCCCCTGGCAGGACGCGATAGTCCGGACACCGTCGATCGCGTTCAGCGCATCCACCAAGGGTCTGATTTTGGGCTCGATGGTCTGATCCATGAGATCGCTCTCCTGTCGTTGACGTGCGGTCGGCAAGGCGTCAGGCCTTGCTGTCCGGCTTGTTGATGTTCTGAAATTTCTCGACCAGGGCGGCGGCAGAGGCCGCGACCGGCCCCGTGATGGCGGCCATGCCCTTGATCGGCAACAGGCCGAGCGCTCCCCAGCCTCCGGCGGCGTCCTTGGCCGCCAACGTGCCCGCGATCGCGCCGCGCTTCCCCAAGGTCGCGGCGGCGATAGCGCTGCCGCTCACTCCGGTGGTCATGATCCCGCTGGCGGAATTGGTCAGCATCGTCCCGGCGATCGAATTGGCGATCGACGTGCCCTCGGTCAGCAAGGCGGTGCCCATCCAGCCCAGGAACATCACCACCAGGAATTCCGGGTTGGTGATTGTGGCGAACTCGTTGATGCGGTCGCCGGTCAAGTCCTGGGGCTCCAGAACCGACGAATTGACGCCGAACACGGTCAGGGACAAAGCAGCGGTACTGGCGAACAGGACCAGGATCGAAGCCAGCAGGGTCTTCACGCCCGATTGGGCCATGCCCCGGCCCCAGCCAAAGGCAAAGGCCATGAACAGGAACGGCGCGAACACCCCGATCATCGTGGCACGGAAGATCGCGACGACGACCTGACTGGAATAGGCCACCACCAGCAGCAAATAGGGCAGCGCCAGGATCGTGGCATAGACATAGTTCATGACGTTCATCGCCGATCCGGCGCGGGCGATTGCCGCCGCCGCCTGGATCACGCGAGCCGCCGCCTTCTCGCCCTGGGCGGCCAAAGCCATCAGCCCGCTCTGGCCGGTGCTCTGGCTGTCGGCTGCCAATTTGAAAACGGCAGCGCTTGACTCTCCCATAATGGAGATAGCCGAGCTATAGACATACGAAATAAGTCCCGCGCCTTGACTGCCCAAAATGAGGCCGGTTATACTTACGAATACAAACTCCTCGAATATTTTATTAAAAGTCGTCATTTGGAAATGCAGCTTCGTCCCGGCCAGGACGATCCACAGCCCCGACAAGGAGGTAAACAGAATGAGCATCGGATCGTGCAGCACGTCGCCCAGTCGATCGACGAAGTCCTCGGTCAGGCCGACGTACTTTTCCAGCGGCGCACAAGTGAAACAATTTGTGTATAAGTCTGGATTGCTATCAACCATGATTTTTCTCCTATTTTTCTATTCTTCATTTGCAAAGGCGGGCGTGATAGGTGGATCGCTACCCGCGACATCGAAGGATTTTTTTGATCCGGAATATGCTCGGCACGTCTGGTTCAACTTGAATACGTGGGAAGCAGAAGAAAAAGAGTGGGAAAAATATTCTAAAGACTTTGACCCATGGCTTAAAAAATTTAGAGATAATAGGCGCAATGCCCTTAAAGAATTGAAGACCTATCCCGAGGCCAAGCGGCGCAATATCGAGCGAGCATATGACATACAGCTTGCTTACGATCAGTGGTTTGATCGCATTTATTATCCTTGGTATAATGGATTTCCGGCCAACGCGCGGAAAGCGGCCTCCGAAAGTCGGGCTGCAAGAACCTTCGACGACAACCTGGCCTCTTCTCGCAAGCAAGGATCCTGTGCGTCGATCTTCCGCCTCTTCGTTGAGTGCGGGCCAATACCCGACTGGCGCTCTGAGAAATGGCGCGCGAAGGAACAAGAGATGATGCGGGTTGCTCTCGACGAGGCGCAGAAAATTGTAAAGAAAGAAAAGGAAATGATGCGAGCTATCCTCGAAAATCAGAAAAAGTAAACTTGC
>NZ_AQPH01000125.1 GCF_000442515.1 Magnetospirillum fulvum MGU-K5
GGGGATCGGGGGATGTCCCCCGATCGGGTTCGGGCGGAAGCCCGACCAGGGAAGCTCTCCTCCGATAACAAACCGCCCTATTTGACCGACGCCGTGAAATCGAACGCGTTGGTGAGGTCGTTGGCGGCGGCGTCGCGCGTCCCCAGCGGCTTCAGCCCGTGGCGGGTCTCGATCAGCTTCAGGATCGAGGTGGTGTCATAGGGGGTGTGATCGACAAAGCCGCGCTTGGCATAAGGCGAGATCACGATAGCCGGGATGCGGGTGCCCGGCCCCCAGCGGTCGGCCTTGGGGGGCGCGGCGTGATCCCAGAACCCGCCGTTTTCGTCATAGGTAACGATGATCGCGGTATCCTTCCACAGCGGGCTGGTGCGGATCGCTTCGATCAGCTTGCCCGCCTTGGCGTCACCGCTGGCGACATCGGCATAACCGGGATGCTGGTTTTCGTCGCCGACCGGCTTATAGAACACCACCCGTTCCAGGGTGCCATGCGACACCGCCTTGAACAGATCGGCTTCGTCCTTCAGATGCTCGGCCTTGGCCTTGGTCCCCTCGCCGGTGCTGGCGAAATAGACGAAGGGCTGGTGGTGGTACTGGAAGTTGCCTTCGTTACGCCCGGCCTGGGCGGCGGCATAGCCCCCGGAATACCACGCCCACGACACCTTTTTCTCGGTCAGGCGATCACCGATATTGGGCAAGGTCTGCGGCGGCAGGCGGCGGGCCAGATCGGTGGAAGTGGCGGGATAGGGCGGATAGAACGAAAAGGTCGTGTTAACGGCATAGCCGTCGGGGGTCACCGCCCCGTCCTTGACCAGATGCCCGTCAGTGTCGAGCTTGGCGCGGATCGCCTCTGGTGCATCCTTGAATTCAGGGGTGCAGGCGCAGATCAGCCAGAAATGGTTCAGGAACGATCCGCCGAACGCCGCCTGATAGAAATTGTCGGCCAGGGTGAATTCCTTGGCCAGCCGCCACATCAGCGTTCCCGACGTGTCGTAATAGCCCAGCACCAGCCCCCCGGCATCGGACCACGCCGCATATTTGTCATTGCGGCCACCATTGATCTGTTCCTGGTTCTGGTAGAAGCGGTGGACCAGATCGCGGTGCTTCTCGGTCAGCTTGACATACTGGCCGACATCGAACGGCCGATTGGCCAATTCGGCGGGGAAGCGGGGATCGGGCTGCTTGGTCTGCTCGTCCAGGATCGGCGGCAGCACAACATAGGGCTTGCCGCCGCGGTCGACCTGAACCGGGGCAGTTTTGGCCTGCTCCAGCCCATTGGCGCCGGGAAACAGCCCGAACAGATTGTCGAAACTGCGGTTTTCCAGATAGATCACCACGATGTGGTTGATCTTCTCCACCCCGGCCGGAGCGGCCTGGGCAGGAGCCGACGCGGCGAACAGCGCGGCGAAGGCAACAGTGGCGGCAAGAAATTTGGTCGTCATGGTGCTCCCCCCGGATAGACGGAGGAGTCATTTTACCCGGAAGACGCGATCACAACGATGAAGCTTCGATGATGAGAGTGATCCCTTCGCCGTCATCATGACGGCGAAGGGATCACGATCAGAGATCAGGGAACCAGACGGTTCCACCAGCCGCGCCGGGGCGGATTGACCGGCAGCGGAGCGGCAGTTTCTTCGGCGGCCGGAGCAACCGGAGCCGGAGCGGGGGCCGCCTCGACGACCGGAGCAGGCGCAGCCGGGGCCGGAGCCGAAACGACCTCGATCACCGGGGCCGGGACAGCCGCAACCGCCGCTTCGGCCACGGGGGCAACGTCGAACAACGGTGCCGGAACCGCTTCGAACAGCGGCGCGGACGTGGTTTCGGCTTCGGCCACCGCCTTCTTGCGCGGGGCACGGCGACGCTTCGGCTTTTCCGCCTCGGTCGCCGCAGCCGCCTCGGGAGCGGCATCGGCACCAGGCTCGGTTTCGGCCGCCGCCTTCTTGCGGGGAGCGCGACGACGCTTCGGCTTTTCCGCCGCCGGTTCCTCGGCGGTCAGAGCAGGCTCGGGCGGCGCGATAACGGGCAGATCGACCAGGACAGGCTCGGCCACCGGGGCGGCGACCGCTTCGACAACGACCGGGGCTTCGGGAGCCGCGATCTCGACCGGAGCAACCGCCGGAGCGACATCCGAGACATCCTCGGCAACCGGAGTGGACTCGTCCCCGGCAGCGGCGGCGGACTCTTCGCCCGCCTCGGCCTCGACACCCTCCGGCCCCATGTCCTCGCGCCGACGCCGACGCCGACCGCCACGACGACCGCGACGACGCTTGCGCGGCTGATCGCCGTCGCCCGCATCAAGACGGTTGGCGTCTTCGTCCTCGTCGGATTCGTCGCCATCGGCCTCGCCCTCGGCCCCGTCCTCGCCGGGTTCGTCATCGCTGACGGTGGACACCACGCCAGGAGCGGTCTCGACCGCGCCATCCTGCGGCGCATCGCCGGGCTTACGCTTGTTGCGGCGACGGCGACGGCGACGCTTGGCCCCGCTGGCATCGGTCTCGCCGTCCTCGGTGCGGGCCTCGGCCCCCGTGGCGGCGGTTTCCTTCTCGTCTTCCTCGTCCTCATCCTCGGCATCGTCGATTTCGACTTCGACAACGTCCTCGGCTTCCTCGGCCGAAATGCGGGCGGCCATGTTGTCGTCCATCGACACCACCGCGCGGGCCGGTTCGTCGGGGCGGAACTCGGCCTTGATCCGATCCATCCGGAACGCGGGCGGGATCAGGGTATCGTCACCCGACAGCAACACGGTGAATTCGTAGCGCGCCTCGATCAGGGCCAGGGCGTCGCGCTTCTGATTGAGGATGTAGAGCGCGATCGGGGTCGGCACATACATCGTCACTTCGGACGAACGGCGACGGATGCCCTCTTCCTCGATCGCGCGCAGCACATGGACCGCGGCGGATTCGACCGAGCGGACCAGACCAGTGCCACCGCAATGACGGCAGGGGGTGAAGGTGGTTTCCTGCAAGGACGGGCGCAGCCGCTGGCGCGACAGCTCAAGCAGGCCAAAGGCACTGATCTTGCCGACCTGGATGCGGGCACGATCGTTCTTCAACGCTTCCTTGACCCGGCGTTCGACCGCATGGTTGTTGCGGCTTTCTTCCATGTCGATGAAGTCGATGACGATCAGACCGGCGAGATCGCGCAGGCGCAACTGGCGCGCCACTTCGTCGGCGGCCTCCAGGTTGGTCTTGACCGCCGTCTCTTCGATATGGCGTTCGCGGGTGGCGCGACCGGAATTGACGTCGATCGCGACCAGGGCCTCGGTCTGCGAAATGACGATATAGCCGCCCGACTTCAGCTGGACCACCGGGCTGTGCATCGCATCGAGCTGGGTTTCCACCTGATAGCGGTGGAACAGCGGCATGATCGGGTCTTTGTAGGGCTGGACCTTCTTGGCATGGCTGGGAGTCAGCATGCGCATGTAATCCTTGGCGAGGCGATAGCCCTCGTCGCCGTCAACCAGCACTTCGTCGATGTCGCGGGAATACAGATCGCGGATCGAACGCTTGATCAGGCTGGCCTCTTCATAGACCAAAGCGGGCGCGGTCGAACTCAGGGTCAGTTCCCGCACGCTTTCCCACATCCGGATCAGATATTCGTAATCGCGACGGATCTCGGTCTTCGACCGCTCGGACCCGGCGGTGCGGATAATCACCGCCATTCCGTCCGGCACATCAATCTCGTTGGCGATCGCCTTCAGCCGACGCCGGTCGGTGGCGCTGACGATCTTGCGCGACACCCCGCCGCCGCGCGCGGTGTTCGGCATCAGGACGCAATAGCGGCCAGCCAGCGACAGATAGGTGGTCAGAGCCGCGCCCTTATTGCCGCGCTCTTCCTTCACCACCTGTACCAGCATGATCTGGCGGCGCTTGATGACTTCCTGAATTTTGTAATTGCGCAGCAGCTTGGCGCGACGGCGCTCGGACTCGGCATCGTCGTCGCCGCCGACGGTCTCGACCGCCTGCTGGCGCTCGGACTCGGCCGCATCGACGGTGGCGGCATCGGCGGCATCACCGGACTCGGGCGCGGCCGCGTCAGTGCCCTCGGCGGCCTCGGACAGTTCGGCACCGTCACCCTGGGGAGCCTCGTCGCGATCTGCGGCGGATTCGCGCATCACTTCGGCGCGCTGGGCCGCGATCAAAGCCTGACGGTCGGCAACCGGAATCTGGAAGTAATCCGGGTGGATTTCGCTGAAGGCCAGGAAGCCGTGACGGTTGCCGCCATATTCGACGAACGCCGCCTGAAGCGACGGTTCGACGCGAACGACCTTGGCGAGGTAGATATTCCCCTTCAGCTGACGCTTGGTGGAGGTTTCGACATCAAGCTCGTCGAGGCGAGTCCCATTCACCACGACGACCCGGGTCTCCTCCGGATGCGTGGCATCGATCAACATACGTTTGACCATTAAATCCATAACTCCGTGGCGCCGCTCGCGACGCATGGCGCGCGAGCAAGCTGCTGTCTGATCCGGCGAAGCCGGGGCGCCGCATGGGCGCGCGATCGGTCGTAATGCCGGCAAGACCTGCGACGGTGTCCACGATCT
>NZ_AQPH01000126.1 GCF_000442515.1 Magnetospirillum fulvum MGU-K5
GAGCGGCGTGGCGACCGCGCTCGACCACCAAACCGCGATCGAGCACCAGAATCTCATCGGCATCGACCACAGTCGAGAGACGGTGCGCGATAATCAGGGTGGTCCGATTGCGCGACACCTCGCGCAGAGACACCTGGATTTCCTTTTCGGTCTGAGTGTCGAGGGCGCTGGTCGCCTCGTCAAAAATCAGAATAGCGGGACGTTTCAAGATGGTGCGAGCAATTGCCACCCGCTGTTTTTCGCCGCCGGACAGCTTCAACCCTCGCTCGCCGACCTTGGTGTCATAACCCTGGGGCAGAGAGACAATAAAATCGTGAATGCGGGCCAGACGCGCCGCTTCCTCGATCTCGTCGGGACCGGCTGCGGGGCGGCCATAGGCGATGTTGTAGCGAATGGTATCGTTGAACAGCACCGTGTCCTGCGGCACGATTCCAATCGCGGCCCGCAACGAATCCTGGGTTACGGCCCGGATATCCTGGCCGTCGATTTGGATTGCTCCCGAACCGACTTCATAGAAACGGAACAGCAGTCGCGAGATCGTGCTCTTGCCCGCCCCCGAGGCACCGACGATGGCCAAAGTCCGTCCGGCGGGAACGGTAAAACTGACCCCGCCCAGAATCTGGCGATTTGATTCGTATCCGAAACGGACATCCTCGAACCGGATTTCGCCGCCATAGACCTCGAGATCACCGGCATCGGCGGCATCCTTTATTTCGGCCGGTTCCCGCAGCAGACGGAACATCGCTTCCAGATCGGTCAGCGACTGGCGGATTTCGCGATAGACCGCGCCAAGGAAGTTCAGCGGCATGTACAATTGAACCAGATACGAATTCACCAGGACGAAATCGCCGACGGTCATCCGCCCCGCGGCGACGCCCTTGGCCGCCTGGACCATCACCAGGGTCAGGCCAACCGCGATAATCGCGCCCTGGCCGATATTGAGCAACGAGAGCGACACCTTCGACTTGGTTGCAGCGGTCTCGTAGGTGCGTAGAGACGAATCGTAGCGGCCGGCCTCGTGCGCCTCGTTGCAGAAATACTTTACCGTCTCAAAATTCAGCAGCGAATCGATGGCCTTGGCCGCCGCTTCGGATTCAGTCTCGTTCATCCGGCGGCGGAACTTGGTGCGCCATTCCGTCACCGCGAAGGTAAAGGCGATATAGACCGCGATGGTGCCGACCGTGATCAGAGCGAAACCGGAATCGTAAAGCCCCCACAGAACCGCGGTCACCATCGCGATTTCCAGCAGAGTCGGCAGGATGCTGAACAGCAGGAAATGGAGCAGGAACTCGATCGCCTTGGTGCCGCGCTCGATCGCCCGGGTCACTCCGCCGGTTTGACGGTCGAGATGAAAGCGCAGCCCCAACCGGTGAAGATGGCGGAACACGTCCAACCCGGTGGTGCGGATCGCCCGCTGCGCCACCTTGACGAAAACGATGTCGCGCACCTCGCCGAAAGTTCCGGCCAGCACACGGGCGACGCCATAGGCCAGCAGCAAGCCGAATGGCACCGCCACCACCATTCCGGCACCGGGATGCTGCGACAGGGCATCAACCGCATGTTTGTAGATCAGCGGAACCGTGACGGTAACCGCCTTGGCCAGGGCGAGCAGCAGCATTGCCACCACCACCCGCAGGCGGAGGCCGGGTTCTCCCTCGGGCCAGAGACTGGGGAGAAGAGCGCGGATGGTGGACCAGTCGGCGGCGGCCCCCTGGCCACGCGCCCGGTCCCAATTCGAGGGGGATCGTTTGCTTCGCATCGGCGCATCATGGCGACCCACTCCGTGCGCCGCAACAGGACAAGGTGGCGGCCCTGGCTTTTGATCCAAGCAATTGCGATTCGACGAAAGTATGCCTATCCTTGTCGATAGGCAGAAGAAGGGCGCCAGAGCATGCGACATCCCAGCCACGCCGATGGCGGGCGCCGTACCGACTGGAAAAACCTTCGCCTTCTGGTGTTCGGGACCGACGATCAGTTTCGATTTCTGGTTCGGCAAACCTTTCGCAAGCTGGCGGTCGGCGACATCGTTTCCTATGGAATCGCGTCCGATACGATCGAACTGGCTAGGCGAGGAACCGATCTTGCGATCGTCGATCTGACCGGCTCTCCCGACGAGGCTTTGGCGGTGATCGGCTGGCTGCGTGGCAACGCTCCCGCCCAGGTTCCTATTCTTGTCGTGGCCTCTGCGGCGCTGAAAGGCGCGGTTGATCGTGCCCGCGCCCTCGGGATCGAAGGGATGCTGCCCAAGCCGGTGTCCGGCCACGAACTGACGCTACGGGTCGCCGACACCCTGGCCGCCCCGATCCGGATGGCCGCCCCCGCCGCGATCCACGACCGCGGCAAACCCAATCACGTCCGCGCTGTCCCGCCGCAGCCGGTGCCCGAGCCCGTCGTGGCCGTCGCACCTCCGCCGCCGTCACCACCCGCCCCCACCGCTCCACCGCCCACTCCAGTTTCCCTTTCGCCGCGGCCAGCCCCTGTGGTGATCCCCCCGGCCCGGCAGACTCGAATCGGCGCAGGCGGCAGCGCTGCCGCCCCTCTTCGTCGGATCTCTGGTGGCACTTTAAGCGAAGACGATCTGGTCGCACTGCCGACCCGCCCCTCCGGCCGCCTTGGCGACGACGATCTGGCCCCGCCCCCCTTCGACGCCGAGGCCGAAGCCGCCCGCCGCCGGGCCGAGCGACGCAAACAGGCATGGCAAGACGCCCTGGCGGCGGCCGGACATGTTGTCCGTGTCGGCGGTGACGTCGCCCGCTTTGATTTATCGGCGGTGATTGCCGAACACGCCAAATGGCTGGAGACCAGCGGAGCCGAGGGACAGCGCGCCAACGTCTCCAATCGCGATCTGGCCGGAGCCGATCTGACCGACGTGATTTTGCCCCAGGCCTCGTTCCGTGAAACCGACCTGTCCGATGCCTGTCTGGCCCGTGCCCGACTGGACGGATCGGATTTTCGCCGGGCAATTTTGTCTGCGGCCGATCTGGGCGGGGCCAACCTGGGCGTCGCCGCCCTGCGGCACGCCCGCCTTGACCTCAGCAATCTGGAAGGGGCGGTGCTGCGCGGCTGCGACCTGTCCGGGGCGGTGCTGTCACGGGCCCGTCTGGCCGGGGCCGATCTGAAGGGTGCGATCATGATCGGGGCCGATCTGACCAACGCCGATCTGTCGAAGGTCGAGAACCTGACCCAGACTCAGGTCGAGAAGACGTTGTGTAATCTCGATACTCGCCTCCCCCCCGGCCTCAACCGCCCGCCGGGGCGGGAGTAGTCGCCGCCCGCGCCAATGCGTCCAGTACCGATTGTTCGCTCAGCAATTCGGGCAGAGCGATTCCGTCGGGCACGCCCGGGCCATAAACCGCATTGAAGGGAATGCCGTACCGTCCAAAGGAGGCGAGATAGTCGGTTATCGCGACATCGGGGCGAGTCCAATCGGCCCGCATCGCGACCAAGCCGGGCGCGGATAGCCGCCGAGCCACCTCGCCCCGCTCCACCACCGCCAACTTGTTGACCTTGCAGGTGATGCACCAATCGGCGGTAACATCGACGAAGACGGTCTTACCCTCGGCAACAAGGGGCTGAATCGCGGCGGAATCAAACGGGACCCAGGTGATTGCGCCCGGCGCGGACGCTTGATCCTGCGCCGTTGGGGCGGTCTGAATCTGCTCGACCAGCACCATCAGCAGCCACAGCGCGGTTCCTGCCAGAGCCACTCCCATCGCCACCCGGACCCGAACCATCCACCGTCCCGGCCGGGGCAGACGCAACACCGCATCGGGCCAAACCGCCACCAGCAGGAAGGGGGCGGCCATGCCAATCCCCAGGGCGGCGAAGATCGCGACGATCTCAAGCGGCCCACGCGCCAGGGCAAAGCCGATTGCGGTGCCGAGGAATGGCGCGGAACAGGGTGTCGCCAGCAGGGTTGCCAGCGCCCCCGACAGGAAGTGGCCGGTTAAAGACGGCTGCGCCTCGCCTGCGGGGGTGCGGTCAAGCAGCCAGCGCGGCAGGTTGATTTCAAACCCACCCCACAGATTGGCGGCGAACAGCAACAAGATCAGCACCATCACCGCCAGGAAGGCCGGTTGCTGGAACTGGATCCCCCACCCGACGGCAAGACCGGCCTGACGCAAGGCAATGGCCACCCCGGCCAGGGCGAGGAACGAGGCGACGATCCCGGCCGCAGAGGCGATGAAGCTCCATCGCGCATGAGCGCGCTCGCCACCGCCATGACCGAGGATGCCCAGCAGCTTGATCGACAGGACCGGCAGCACGCAGGGCATCAGGTTGAGGATCACCCCGCCCAGCAAGGCGATCAGCAGCATCCCGATCAAAGAGGTGGCGTCAGAGGGGGCGGCAACCGGATCGACCTTCGCCTCCAGCGAGCGGGCGCCATCGACAACGGTGACAGTCAGTGGCACCCCGACCAGCGACCGGGTCGGCGGCGAAGACGGCTCGATTTCGAAGGTCGCCAAACGACGGTCGGACGAGAAAAACACCTGGGGAGCGGCAAAAGACGGGGCCTCGTCGGATTCGATGAAC
>NZ_AQPH01000127.1 GCF_000442515.1 Magnetospirillum fulvum MGU-K5
GTAGGCCGGGTCCTTGGCAGCGATTCCCAGATCGAGCGGAGCCGGACGCAGCGCCGAAGCCGCATCGACCGACACCGGCAGCGGCTCAGGCGGGGTCCAGGCGGCGGCCCCCAACGACCGGCTGCGATAGGCCGATTGGACCGAGCGCTCGACCGGACCCAAACTCTTCGGTGCTGGCGCAGGCGGCGGAGCCTGGACCGGGGCCGGGATCGCCACCTCGCGGACCACTTCGCGCTCGATCACCACCGGGGGAAAGGCCGGGGCCGGTGGCGGGGCTGGCGCAGGCGGCGGCGCGGGCGGCTTATAGGCCCAGACGGCGGGATCGTCGGCGGGCAGCGGATCGGGTGCCGGAGCGGCCCCGGGGCAAGAGCCCGACAGGGTCAATCCGGCAGCGAGCGCCAGGTCGCACAGCCAGGTCATCAGGACTTGCCCCCGTATTGGAGGCAGAGGAACTTCTTGCCGTTTTTGAGCGTGATCAGCGGGTTGACGCTCTCGACGATGAAGGTGCTGCCCTGGACCCGGGAATTGACCAACTCGTCGATGCCGTCGATGGTGACATAGGCGGTGGACAGCTCCATCCCGTCCCACTTGTCGCCATAGCGGATGTAGGTGAAGACGTCGTCGCGATAGACCACTTCGGGCTTCAGATCGTCGTCGCCCCACAGGCGGTAGTCCTTCCAGCCCCGAAGCTTGGCCGGGTCGAAGGCGATGGTGCGGACGAAATCACCTTCGGCAGGCTTCGGGTTGGCGAGGTCGTGAACGGCCTTTCCGGCGGCATCACCCGGCTTGGCCGAGGCGGTTACAGCGGCGACCGGCTTGATCGCCTCGGGGCGTTCGCGCCCCAAGATGCGGACGATCAGATCGGGGACATGGACCGAGTTGAAGCCCTCGGAGCGGAGATAGAACGGATAGACCGCGCCCGACTTGGTGTAGACGTTGAGATTGGTGTCGAGGCCATAAGCCGCCGGGCGCACCGCGACCATGTTGGTGGCGCGGACCTGGACCTTGAAGCCGGTGGCATCGCCCAGGTCGATCTGGGTGATCTCGGCATCCTCGGGCAGCACCAGGGTGGTGGACATGAATTCCCGGGTGCGGACCTTGTAGACGCAATCTTCGCACAGCCGCGTCGCATAGATCCCGTGGCGCGGCTCGGACTCATTCCAGGCGTTTTGAATCTGGCCCCCGGCCCCCACCCGGTCCATCTCGGGGAAGCGGCCTTCGGCCTGATCGACCGCCTGTTGGTAGGCCGAATCCGGCAGCGGCGCGGGCGGGATCGACGCGATTTGGGGCTGCGGTTGCGGTGACGGATAGGGCGAGGCCGACAGCGCGGGCGTGGACGACACCTTGCCGGGCGCGGGCGGACTCATCGGCACCGAGGGCTGGGCCAGCGACTTGACCGGCGTCTGAGCCAGAGCGGGCGTGGTCGACAGCAGCAGCGCCGCCGCCAGAGCAGAGCGAGAGATCATGAATTTCCCCTTTCCTTGAGGGCGAGATCGAGCACCTTCAGACCCAGCGGGTTCTCGAACTTGTCGGCGGGGTGAACGGTGTGGGGCCGCGCGGTCACCGCGACATAGGCGCGCAGCCGCCGTGTCTCGACCGGCTTGCCGTCGCGGGCGTCGGTCTGGACGAAATCGACGGCATAGCGGCCGATCCCGTCCTTGAAGCTGATCCGGTCGGCGCTCTCGACCGCGATCGAGCGGTTGAGCCCGGTTTCGACCGCGCGCTCGATCTCCTTGTGACGGGACGCGAACTGTTTCCACCACGCGGCGTCGGAATGGAGGTTGGCCTCGCGCATCCGGTCGGCTTGGGAGACGCTGTCGATCTCCAGCAGCACCCGGACATAGCGCCGCACGAAGCTTTCCATCAGCAGATCGAAGCCGGGGGTCTCTTTGGTGATCGGCAGCACCCGGACCAGCGAGGCGGGATCGACCGGAACGGTGCGATCGCCCGCAGGCTCGATCCGGACCAGGCCAAGCTGGACCTTCTGCACCGGCACCAGCGCCGAGATCGCCGCCGCCTCGATGATCACGACGGCGCACAGCCCGGCATTGACCATCGCGCTGATCCGAAACATCCAGGCGAGACGGCGATGGGCCGATTCGAAGGCATAGGGATCGGCGGCGCGGACCCGGTCGTGATCGACCGGGGCAGGCCCGGCGGGGCGAAGCCGCCAGGGCGCTCTCATCCCCGCCCCCAGACGAAGTCCGGCCCGTCATAGAGAACCGGCAGGCAGGCGCAGGGCGATTTCAGCATCTCGTCGGTGCCGCTGCCGTCCTTCTGCAACTCGGTCGGACCCGCGCACCCCTCCAGCAGCAAGACAATCGCCAGCATCAAAAGCAGGCTGACCACTCTCAGGCTGGCTCTCGTCCCCTTGCCCCAACGCGAGGGGGACACGATCCAGGGTCTGATTTTGGGCTCGATGGTCTGATCCATGAGATCGCTCTCCTGCCGTTGACGTGCGGTCGGCAAGGCGTCAGGCCTTGCTGTCCGGCTTGTTGATGTTCTGGAATTTCTCGACCAGGGCGGCGGCAGAGGCCGCGACCGGCCCCGTGACGGCGGCCATGCCCTTGATCGGCAGCAGGCCGAGCGCTCCCCAGCCTCCGGCGGCGTCCTTGGCCGCCAACGTGCCCGCGATGCCCGCGCGCTTCCCCAAGGTCCCGGCGGCGATAGCGCTGCCGCTGATTCCGGCGGTCATGATCCCGCTGGCGGTATTGGTCAGCATCGTCCCGGCGATCGAATTGGCGATCGACGTGCCCTCGGTCAGCAAGGCGGTGCCCATCCAGCCCAGGAACATCACCACCAGGAATTCCGGGTTGGTGATCGAGGCGAACTCGTTGATGCGGTCGCCGGTCAAATCTGCGGGATTAAGTATCGATTCCCTGACGCCGAACACGGTCAGGGACAAAGCAGCGGTGCTGGCGAACAGGACCAGGATCGAGGCCAGCAGGGTCTTCGCACCCGACTGCGCCATGCCCCTTCCCCAGCCAAAGGCGAAGGCCATGAACAGGAACGGCGCGAACACCCCGACCATCGTGGCGCGGAAGATCGCGACGACGACTTGGGTCGAATAGGCCACCACCAGCAGCAAATAGGGCAGCACCAGGATCGCGGCATAGAGATAGTTCTGGAGTTGCATCGCCGATCCGGCGCGGGCGATCGCCGACGCCGCCTGGATCACCTTCGCCGCCGCCTTTTCGCCTTCTGCCGCCAAAGCCATCAGCCCGCTCTGGCCGGTGCTCTGACTGTCGGCAGCTAGGGAAAATACGGATGCACTGGCAGCACCCATAATGGAGATAGCAGAGCTATAGACATATGAAATAAGGCCCGCACCTTGACTACCCAAAATGAGGCCAGTTATACTTACGAATACAAACTCCTCAAATATTTTATTAAAAGTCGTCATTTGGAAATGCAGCTTCGTGCCGGCCAGGACGATCCACAGCCCAGACAAGGAGGTAAACAGAATGAGCATCGGATCGTGCAGCACGTCGCCCAGTCGATCGACGAAGTCCTCGGTCAGGCCGACGTACTTTTCCAACGGCGCGCAGGTGAAACAGGTGTTTGAAAGGTCTTTAGGATTTGTCATTTTAATCTCCATTGTTTTTTTATCAGGATCTGCCTTTGCAGATAGTTTATTTGGAAATTCTTCGATTGAAGAAGCTTCTTCAATTATAAAAGATAAATTAATTAAGCTTGTTTCTACAGTGCTACCTTATATTATATTTATCTTTTTATTAAGAACGACGATCGGCTTTGTTTGGTTTGTTGCAATTGTTGTTTTTAATTTTTACGAAAAAATTGGATTTTTTTGGTCTTCTTTAGCTTCTGTATTTCTGTACATTATAATTCTTGGATTTTTCGAGCTAATTTTTGGAAAGGGAAAAATAAAAGAAAATAAAAAGAAAACAGAGGCGGCCCCATAGGTGGCTCTCATGTTGCTGAAGGAATGATTTTTGATAAGCATTATGATAATGTTATTGCCGTTTGGGCCGCGCGGAAATTTAGAGATAAGTTCTTTCGCTTTTAAACTAATATTTCTCATTCCTTGGCCTCCGTGATCTCGCCGACGCTGTCGGGGGCAAGTCCGGCCTTGATCGCGACGGCGGACTGAAGCTTCAGCATCTGGGCAAGGAGCTGGGTCTGGGCCGCCATGGCCCGGGTTTGGGCGATCTCGGTCTGAGCTATGACGTGGAGGCGGTCCTGGACGGTTTCGGCGTTGCCGAGTGCCGATTGCAGGCTGTCGGCGGTCGAGTTCAGTTCCTCGGCCTGCTTCATCTGGACGTCGGCCTGGGCCAGGGAGCGGGTGCTGGTATCGGCCAGCAGCGCGGAGCGGCGGGTCGAGACTTCGCGCCCGGCCGCTTCCTGTTCGGTGAAGCTCAGCTTTTTCAGCCGATCCCGGCTGAGGAACAGGGCC
>NZ_AQPH01000128.1 GCF_000442515.1 Magnetospirillum fulvum MGU-K5
GATCCTGGGGTTGCCGTCCTGGTCCAGCACCGGCTTGCCGTCGGCATCCTTCAGCGTCTCCCGGGTGCTCCATTGCCAATATTCGATCGTGGCCGAGCGCTCGCCTTTCCTGACCTGAGCCCCGATTTCGAGGGCCTGACGATAGGTCATCCAACGCGGATCGGCCCGGCCCATCATCGACAGCCACAGATCGTTGATGCCGCGATAGGGCTTATTGCTGACCGGGTTGAACGGAGCCGCGCCGATCTCTCCGGGCTTCCAGGGCTTTTGCCAGGGCGCGGTGCCCGCCTCGATGCGGCGGATGATTTCGCCCGCGATTTCGTCGCGATAGCTGATCTTGGTTTCGGCCATCATTCCGCCTCCTCGTCAAAGCGGCTTTCCTGCGCGGACTCGATGTCGAGGGCCTCGTCCTCGAAGGCGGCCATCGCGTCTGCATCGTCGGGATCGACCGCCACCACCAGGCCGGTGGTGATCTGAACCGCGATCTGGTCGAGCGGGATTTTGGGATCAGGGGACATCGGAGGGCTCCTTTCAGGCTTTGTCTTCGACCACCGGGGTGATGCCGCCATTGGCATCGACCTCGATCTCAATGCTGGTGCGGCGCTGACCGTCCTGGTCCCAAGAGCGGGCGCGCAGCGCGCCCTGGACGAAGACGAGGCGGCCCTTGGTCGCCTGCTTCGCCAGCACCTTGTCGATCAGCGAGGGAACGAAGGTGACGACGCGGAACCAGTCGGTTTCGCTGTGCCATTTGCCGAGGCGATCCTTGTAGGAGCGCTCGACCGCGAGGTTGAACGAGGCGACCTTGCCCTTGTCGCCGGGCAGGGTCTTGATCTCGGCATCGGCCCCCAGGCGACCGGCCAGCATCACGCTGTTGAGGGTGAACATCGTTGCTCCTTTCAGGGGGTGGAGGAGGATCGGGCGGCGGCGCGGATGCGATCCGCGAGGCCGGAAGTCTCGGCATTCGTCGGAGACGCCGAGGGTTTGGATTCGGTTGCTCTTTCCCCGTCGTTGGCTTCGGCCCCGATCGGGGCGAGCTGCGAGCGCTCCAGCAGGGTGCGATCGAGGAAATAGAGCGGCTGGCGGCCGAGGATCGGGGGATGGCCCGCCACAAACACCAGCATCTCGCCGGGGCGGACGATCCGGGCGGGATCGCGCCGTGATTTGACCGCTGCCTTGAGTCGCATGCATTCGTCCGGCGTCAGCAGCGGCCGGGCCACTTCGGCGACGCTGTCGGTGACGGTGCCGGACAGCGCCAGCGGCTTGCGCGAGCGGGTGCTGCGGGTCTGCACGATCGTGGTCTTGCCGCACAGATCGGACAGCACCCGGGCGGTGGCCACCTCGTTCGGCGCATAGGCGACCCGGATATGGCAATTGCCGACGATCGAGTTTTCGCGGCCATAGGTGCCCTGAAGCTGGGTCAGATCCTGGATGATCAGGAAGGCCTTCAGCCCGTACCCGGCCATGAAGGCCAGTGCCCGCTCGAAGATCTCCAGCTTGCCGACGCTGGTGAACTCATCGAGCATCAACAGCAGGCGATAGCGGTATTTGGGAGCATCACCGCTCTGCATCAGGCGGCGCAGAACGAGGTTCAGGATCACGCGTAGCAGCGGACGCAGCCGGTCGATGTCGGACGGCGGCACCACCAGATAGAGGCTGGCCGGACTCTCCCCGTTCATCAGATCGGAGAGGCGAAAATCCGATGCGGCGATGTTTCGCGCCACGATCGGATCGCGATAGAGCGACAGATCGACCTTCGACGAGGACTGAACGCCGGAGCGTTCTTGCGCCGCCCGGTCCATCATTTCCTGCCCGGCCGAGCGGATCAGCCGGGTGGTTGCCTCCGCCCCGGTCTCGAAGCGGATCATGTCGGTCAGCAGGTGTTCCAGCCCACCTTCGCCCGAGGCGGTCAGGATCGTATCGACATCGGTCAGGGTGGCGACGCGGCCCTGCTCGGCCCGGACCTTATAGAGGGTGTAGAGGATCGCGGCGGTCAGCCAGGAGAAGCCGGACTTGGCCCAGAAATCGGCCAGCCCCTTGCCGTCGGGGTCGATGATCATCGCGGCGATGTTCTGGGCGTCGGCGATGGCGTGGTTGCTGTCGAGACGGATTTCGGCCAGCGGGTTGAAGCGCAGCCCACCAGACTCGGCAGTGGGATCGAATTTCAGGATGCGCTGGCCCTGGGCAGCCCGCCAGCCCGAGGTCATCCGCCAGTTCTCGCCCTTGATGTCGAGCACCAGCACCGAGCCCGGCCAGGACAGCAGGGTCGGCAGCACCAGCCCGACGCCCTTGCCCGAGCGGGTCGGCGCGAACGCCAGCACATGCTCCGGCCCGTCATGGCGCAGCGTCCGGACCTTGCCGGTCAGCCCAGGCCAGCCACCGACGACCACGCCCGTTTTGCCCATCAGCCCGGATTGTTTGACATCGGCCCGGGTCGCCCAACGGGCCGAGCCGTGCAAGGTGGTGTCGTCGCGCCCGCCATGGGTGGTCCGCCCGCCGATCCGGGACGCCAGCGCCTGAAGCAGCACGATCAGGACGATCAGCGCCGCCGCGACCCCAAACAGACTCACGGTCAAAAACAGCGGAAGCTGGCGGTAGGTGCGCAGGTAATCCTGCACCCAGAGCCACGAGGCAGCCTCAAGCGGATAGAAGCCGAACCCCACTTGCCACACCAGGCCGGTGACGAAGGCGACGATCAGCAGCGCGACGGGGAGGAGAAGCAGTCTCATCGCCCGGCCCTCCGGAGACGCCCGGTCTTCTGGAGAAGGTTATGGGCTCTGCCCATCCCCGCCAGGGGCACAGCCCCTGGACCCCGATCCAATTGATGCCGGTTCCAGGGGGCGCGGCCCCCTGGTGGGTGTGGGCAACGCCCACGTCTTGCGGCCTTCGGCATGATATTCTGGCGGCAGAGCGCGGAATCGAGAGGAGCCCCCGATGACCAAGCCTCCCGCCCACCTTGATCCGGCCGACGACGCCCCGGAACTGACCGACGAACGGATTTCGGCCAGCGGGTTGAAGCGCAGCCCGCCGCTCTCCGCCGTCGGATCGAACTTCAGGATGCGCTGGCCCTGGGCTGCCCGCCAGCCCGAGGTCATCCGCCAGTTCTCGCCCTTGATGTCGAGCACCAGCACCGAGCCCGGCCAGGACAGCAGGGTCGGCAGCACCAGCCCGACGCCCTTGCCCGAGCGGGTCGGCGCGAACGCCAGCACATGCTCCGGCCCGTCATGGCGCAGCGTCCGGACTTTGCCGGTCAGTCCGGGCCAGCCACCCACGACCACGCCCGTTTTGCCCATCAGCCCGGATTGTTTGACATCGGCCTGGGTCGCCCAGCGGGCCGAGCCGTGCAAGGTGGTGTCGTCGCGGCCGCCATGGGTGGTCCGCCCGCCGATCCGCGACGCCAGCGCCTGAAGCAGCACGATCAGGATGATCAGCGCGGCGGCGACCCCAAACAGACTCACGGTCAAAAACAGCGGAAGCTGGTGGTAGGCGCGCAGGTAATCCTGCACCCAGATCCATGAGGCGGCCTCAAGCGGATAGAAGCCGAACCCCACTTGCCAGACCAGTCCGGTGGTGAAGGCAACGATCAGCAGCGCGACGGGGAGGAGAAGCAGTCTCATGCTGCGGCCCTCCGAGGACGTCCGGCTTTCTGGAGAGGTTCATGGGCTCTGCCCATCCCCGCCAGGGGCACAGCCCCTGGACCCCGATCCATGTGATGCCGGTCCAGGGGGCGCGGCCCCCTGGTGGGTGTGGGCAACGCCCACATCTTGCGGGTCGCGCTCATGCTGCACTCCGTTCGGAGAGGGTGCCGTCCTTCATCACCCAGCGCCCGGCGCGGGGTTCGTAGATGTCGGTGATGCGGCGATAGCCGTCGCGGTCGCGTTTGATCTGGACGATCACGTCGACCAGTTCGGCGAGGAATTCCGAGATGCGGGGCATCGACTGCCCGGCCCAGGCGATGTTCTGCTCGAACTTGCGGTTCAGCACCTGATGGGGGCTTTCGGCGTGGATCGAGCACATGAAGCCGGTGATCCCGGAATTCAGCGCGCCGAGCGCCGCGAAGGCGTTC
>NZ_AQPH01000129.1 GCF_000442515.1 Magnetospirillum fulvum MGU-K5
GTCTCCGGCCGCATCGGGCGGCACCGTCGAGAGGATCCCGGCTACGCCATCCAAGGCACCATCGGGCAGCGGACGGTCGCGGTCAAACGGATGAATCTCGATTCCGGGCAGATCATCAGCCCGGCCGGATCGGGTGGTTCCGGCGACCTGCCAGCCTCGGCTCTGCAAGGCGCGAGCGACCGCTTTGCCCGAATAGCCCAGGCCGAACACGAAAAATTTCTCGCCCATCCCCGTGGCCTCCCTTGCATCGCCGACGCTTTTGACGACACTAACGCCTCATGATCCGTCCCGCCATCGCCCTTGTTCTGCCCCTGCTGTTGCTGCCATGCGCCGCGCGGGCCGACATCATCGAGCCGCAGCGTGAATACCGCGCCTGCCTGTCCCTGGCCCAATCCAAACCCGAAGAGGGATGGGAGGAAGCGATCGCCTGGCAATCGCTGGGCGGCGGCGAGCCGGCCCGCCATTGCGCCGCTCTGGCGCTGATCGGACAGGGCAAGTACGAGGAAGGCGCCAAGCGGCTGGAAGCCTTGGCCCAGCAAAGCCGACGCGAGGAAAGCCTGCGCGCCGAGATGCTGGCCCAGGCGGCTCAGGCGTGGCAATTGGCAGCGAAGCCGGAACGGGCGCTGGCCGATCTCGACACCGCGCTGGGGCTGGTGCCGGGCCAGCCCGACCTGATCCTCGACAAAGCCGTCCTGTTGGCCGGTCAGGGCCATCATGACGAGGTGATCGCGCTGTTGACCGGATTGTTGAAGGCCCAGCCCAACCGGGTCGAGGCCTTGACGCTGCGGGCCAGCGCTCATCGCCTGCTCGACCACACCGCCGAGGCGGGCAAGGACATCGCCCGCGCGCTGGAGCTGGACCCTAACTTTCCCGACGCCCTGCTGGAACGCGGCATGATCCGCCGCAATGCCAACGACGAGGCCGGAGCCCGCGCGGACTGGATGCGGACGATCGAAATCGCCCCCGAAGGTCCCACTGCCGACACCGCCCGGCGCAATATCGAATTGATGGACGTCCGGGTGAAATAGGTCAGGCGGCGCGGTCTTCCTGGGGCGTCAGCGCGGTCAGAGCCAGGGCATGAACCCCGCCGACGCTCAGTTCCTCGGCCAGGAGGGAATGGACGATGCGGTGACGCTCGACCCGGCTTTTGCCGGTGAAGGCATCGGACACCACCACCAGGGCGAAGTGGGATTCCTCGCCAGCATGAGCGCCATGACCGGCATGACGGGCGGATTCGTCCCGAATGTCGAGACGGATCGGGGCAAGGCTCTGCTCTAATTTCTGGCGGAGGCTGGCAGCGACGCGCATGGGTGATTCCTTTCTGTCATTGGACACCCTACGACAGATGGGGCCAGGGGGAGAGCGAATCAACCCAAGCCGATGCTTCCCGCCAACGGCGAAACCAAGCCACAACCCGCCACCAATCGACACCAAAGTAAGTAAAACCCTCTATAAATTCCGCTCCGTTGATGGGGTACCTTCACTCTGCTAGGATGAGGCCCCGTCCCTCCCCCGCCCATCCATCGTCGCCGATTCCAAGGATTGCATCCCTTATGGCCCATTTCGGCTTTCCGCTCGAAACGATCCTGATTTTCTTTTCAGTGATCACGTTCTCCCTGTTCATCGACTTGTTTGCCCATCGGCGAGCGAAAGAAATATCGATCCTCGATGCCAGCCTGTGGTCGGGGTTCTGGGTCAGTCTGGCGCTGGGGTTCTATGCCTATCTGTGGGTCCGGTTCGACAAACAATGGGCCGACCTTTACCTTGCCGGTGTCGCCCTCGAAAAGTCGCTGTCGATCGACAATCTGATGGTGTTCATGGCGATCTTCGCCTCATTCGGGATCAAGGGCGCGCTTCAGCACCGCATCCTGTATTGGGGGATCGCCGGAGCTTTGCTGTTCCGCGCCGTCTTTGTCGGGGTTGGAACCGGGCTGTTCAGCCTTGCCCCCTGGGTCGGTTTCTTTTTCGCGGCAATCGTGGCGTGGTCGGGGATCAAGATGATCTCGGCCCGCGGTCATACCGAGGAAATCGCTGATTATTCAGAGCATTGGTCGGTGAAGATGACCCAGAAGGTGATGCCGATCCTGCCCAGGCTTCATGCGGAACGGTTCTTCGTCACCCGCGCCATCGCCGCCGATCTCGCCAAGGCCGATCCCTCGCTGAAGCTGGCGAAAAACGCGTCGTTGTTTGCCACCCCCGCCTTTCTTTGTCTGGTGGCGATCGAGACCTCGGACGTGATGTTCGCGTTCGATTCGGTGCCCGCCGTCATCGCGGTGACCCAGGAGCCGTTGTTGGTCTATGCGGCGATGATCTTCGCGGTTCTCGGCCTGCGCTCGCTGTATTTCATCCTCGCCGCGCTGACCAAATATCTGGTGCATCTGGAAAAGGCGGTGATCGCGCTGCTGTTCTTCATCGCCTTCAAACTGACGATCCAGGCGGGGGAACACACCTTCGGCTGGGACTTCATCCATATCGAGCCGAATGTCAGCCTGCTGATCGTGCTGGGGACCCTGGCCGTCGGCATTCTCGCCTCGCTGATCTGGCGGGGGAAGAGCGAGGACAAGGCGTAATGGCTGGAATTTGAGTCATTCGGCGAGCACCGAATGTCCACGACGTCCGTTTGTGCCGGGGCGGCAGTCGCTGAACCGCCCCGGAAGCGACTGCGACCTTGCGCTAAATGTCAACACGACCTAGGGAATAACAATTGCCGTATCCGTTTTCACTCGGTCCAGGGCAATCAGCGTTCGATACCGATCCACCAGTTCGTTTTCCGCGAACAAACGCCGCGTCAGCCTCTCATAGGCTCGCATATCTGGCGTTATGATGATCAGAACGAAGCTTACCCCGCCCGTCACATAGAAGCATTGCTGGACTTCCGGAGTGTCTTGGAACAGGGCCTTTGCGGCATCCACTGTTCCCGCTCGTTCGTTCCTGAGATGCACCTCCACGATGGCGGTAATACCCATTGAGGTGGCAGCGGGATCAACGATTGCCACGTTGCGAACCACAACCTTCATCGCTTCCAAAGCGGCGATGCGCCGTTGTACGGCCGCAGCCGACAGATTGACCGCTGCGGCGATGGTTCGCTGCGGCGTCTTGTTGTCACGCTGAATGATGCGGAGGATCGCGCGATCGAAGGAATCCAGCGTGCGCGGCGAAGAGGCGGAGGTTTCAGTCATAATGTGAGTGTTTGTTGCATTTCACTGCCGAATCAAGAGCAAAAATCCCATAACGACGATGATAATGTTCACGGCATGACAATTCACGCCCGTACCACACCAAGTTTTTCCCCTTCCGCTGGATCGACGCTCGTCGGGGTTACGTGCGGCATAGCCGCAGGAGCGCTCTGGGGGTTGGTCTTCCTTGCCCCCAAACTGGTGGAGGAGTTCAATCCGTTCTTGTTGGCCAGTGGACGGCACCTCATTTACGGACTGATCTCAGTGGTGCTGCTGGCCTCGCGATGGCGGCAGTTGGTTGCCGGGATCACCCGGCGCGAATGGGTGGCGCTGGCGTGGCTCGGGTTCACGGGAAACACGCTCTACTACGTTCTCCTCTCGACAGCCGTGCAGGTTGGCGACATTACCATGACCGCACTGGTCATCGGATTCCTGCCGGTTGCGGTGACCATCCTCGGAAGCCGTGATCGGGATGCCGCCCCGTTGGCGAAATTAATCCCGTCACTTCTTCTTTGCGCTGCCGGGGCCATTTGCATTGGCTGGCAAACATTGGTCGCGCCAGCGTCCGGTCCAATATCCGCGCGAGTGACCGGATTACTATGCGCAGTGGGGGCGCTCGTCTTATGGACCGCCTTCGCGGTCGGCAACAGCCGATGGTTGGGACGTCTCGGCCATGTGTCTCCCGATGACTGGAACCTGCTGACTGGGGTTGTCACGGGAGCCCAGAGCCTGATTCTGTTCCCGATCGCACTCGCACTCGAGACGACACAACATAGCGGCAGCGAATGGGTT
>NZ_AQPH01000130.1 GCF_000442515.1 Magnetospirillum fulvum MGU-K5
TCGGGTGCGCGATGAAATCCATCTGCCGCCCAAGGGCGTGTTCGTTGGCCAGGAGGCTTATTACGCCACCTTGCTGCACGAGCTCGGCCACGCCACCGGCCATCCCTCCCGGCTTGTCCGCACTTTCGGGCCGTTCGGCTCCGAACTCTATGCCCGCGAGGAACTGAGGGCCGAAATCGCCAGCTACATGCTCGCCCGTGATCTCGGCATCTCCCACGATCCCTCCAACCACGCGTCTTATGTCGAATCCTGGCTGAAGGTCTTGCGCGACGACAAGAACGAGATCTTCCGCGCCGCCCGCGACGCCGAAACGATCAAATCCTGGGTCACCGAACCGGAGCGCCGCCCCGAGCTCGAACGCGCCGCTCAAGCCCACGCCGCCGCGATCGCTGCCACCACACAGGAGCCGGGAATGGAGAACCGGACGTTAATGCCGACCGGGACCGCGCCCGAGGTCACGCCCAACCGCCCGTCCGTCTCCGACCGGCCCCAGCTGATCGCGGTGCCTTATGCCGAGAAGGATCAGGCCAAGGCGCTCGGGGCCAAATGGGACCGTGACGCCAAATCCTGGTTCATTCCGGCGGGGCTGGACCCGGCTTTGTTTGCGAAATGGACCCAAGCCCCGGTCCAGGCTTCGGCTCAAACTCCGGTCCAGGCTCCGGAGCAGGCTCCGGAGCAGGAACCCGGAACGCTTTTCGTCGGTTGGCATACCCCGACGATTCCGGGGAAGGAATCGCTGGTCGCCATGCAGAGCGCCGGTCTTCCCTCGGGCAAGTTCATCGCGCTCGATCATCCGTTCGCGAGCCAGGCCCACGACCCCGCGACCGCGAAGGCGGTCGAGGTCCGTCTGGTCAAGGTCTTCGATCCCGAAGGGATTTTCGACCCGGCCCATATCCAACGCGACGGCGTGCTGTGGGACGCGATGGACGCCGCCCTGGATAAAGACCCCGACATTGCCAAGGCAAAGGCCCGCGGCGATTTTAACGAGTACAAGCGGCGCTTTGCCGAAGCCCAGACCAAGTTCCTCCGCAGCAAAGGCTATGAGGGGTATGTGCGCTGGATCGACGGTGTCGATCGTGAGGAAAACCCGGAAAAGGCCAATCGCGAGCTGATCGTCTTCGATCGCGAGCGGGTCAAGGAGCGCGCATCCCCCGAGCAAAGCCGAAGCTCCGCACCGGAAATGCCGAACGTGCGCCCTCCGGCCAAGGGACAGGAAACGGAAGAGCTTTATGAGATGGATGGCTCGACCTGGTGGAACCTGCGGCATCAAGAGATGCTCGAAGGGGCACAAAATGAACTGGACCTGGCGGAATGGATGCTCGATCTCGGTGACGAACCGCCTCCGGGAACCAAAATATGGATTGATGGGAGAGGAAGGCGGGTCGATCTGTTGCCCCAGCCAACCTTCCTCGCCGTACCCTTTGCCGAAAAGGAGCAGGCCAAGGCGCTCGGGGCCAAATGGGACCGCAAGGCCAAGGCGTGGTATGTCCCGGACGGGCTCGACGCGGCCGCTTTCGCCCGCTGGTCGGGCAAACCGGCCGCGCCCGCCAGCCTGTCTCCGGTCGAGGAATTTGCCGAAGCCTGCAAATCGCATGGCCTGCTGCTGAAATCGGCCCCGGTGATGGATGGGGCATGGCACCGCGTCCCGGTCGAAGGCGACCGCAAGGGCCAGATCAGCGGCTCCTATCGCGGCTTTCTGGACGGTCGCCCCTCGGGCCAGATCACCAATTATAAAGCAGGCGGCACCGTCAAATGGGTCGCGACCGGACAGGCCTTGAGCGACGAAACCCGCGCTCAGGTCCAGGCCGAAGCGGCATCGATCCGGGCCGAACGCGAGAGCCTCCGCCTCGCGGCCGCGGAGAAGGCCGCCCGTATCGCCTTCGGGGTGTGGGAGAATCTTGCAGGCAACGCCACGCCCGAACGCTCGCCCTATCTCGCCGCCAAGGGAGTCCAGGGCCACGGTGTCCGCGTCGATACCGAAGGCAAGCTGATGATCCCCGCCCGCGACGGCGAGGGCAGATTGTGGACGCTTCAGGTCATCGGTGCCGATGGCAAACGCTTCCTGAAAGAAAGCCACAAGGCGGGCACCTTCCATGTGATCGAGCCGACCGGCACCGGCACGCTCGACACCCTGTTCGCCAATCCCGGCCCGGTGCTGATCGCCGAAGGCTATGCCACCGCCGCCTCGATCTTCGAGGCGACCGGGCAGCCGGTGATCGCCGCCTTCGATTCCGGCAACCTCGCCCCGGTCGCCGAAACCATCCGCGCCCGCTATCCCGACCGCACCATAATCATCGCCGCCGATGACGACCACGCCAACCGCAACGGCAATGTCGGACTGGAGAAGGCCACCGAGGCAGCCCAGGCGGTCGGCGGGTTCGTCGTCTCGCCCCGCTTCACGTCCGAGGAAATGCTGAAGGGCCTCACCGACTTCAACGACCTGGCCCAATCACGCGGGCCAGGAGCGGTGCGTCAGGCGATCGATAGCGCTCTCGCCCGTTTGCGCGGGCTGGATCGCAGCATCGCGTAAGCGTGGGCTCTGCCCACACCCGCCAGGGGGCCGCGCCCCCTGGACCGGCGTTCATAGCGATGCTGGTCCAGGAGCCGCTGGCTCCTGGCGGGGGTCCGGGGCGCGTAGCCCCGCCTTTTATCTCCCCAATGAGAGAGTGTCCGATGAGTACCGAACGCAACCGGGTCAAAGTCTCCTTCACCGCCGACGAGCGGACCCAGGTCGATGCCCTGGCCGATCAGCTCAAGCTGTCGGTGTCCGAATTACTGCGCCGTCTGGCGCTGGGCACCCGTTTGCCCGATCCGACCGATTTCGTCGCTGCCCAGGCGATCCGCGACCTGCTGAAGATCAACGCCGATCAGGCCCGGCTTGGCAATCTGCTGAAGCTGGCGCTCGACGTCGGCGCCGATGATCTGTCGCCCGCTCATCTGGCCCGGATCGAGGGGCTGCTGGTTGAGATATCGACTGTTCAGGCGGCGCTGAAGGCCACGGTTCACGCGATCCATTACCAGCAGCACCCCCGCGCCAAGCAGCCGGAATGATCGCGAAGAAGATCGCCAAGAAACCCGAGATTCGCGACGATTACAGCCATCTTGGCCGTTACGTCGCGGCGGCGCGGGAAAAGGGCGAGAAGCTCGACCGGTTCTGGATCGTCAACTGCGATGCCGGGACCAATCTGGCCGATCTCGACACCGCCTTGATCGAGATCGAGGCGACCCGCGCCTTCAACAGTGGCTCGACCGACCGGACCTATCATCTGGTGGTGTCGTTCAACGCCGGTGAGCAGGACAAGCTGTCGCTCGCCGACCTTCAGGATATCGAGCGGGCGTTTGCCGAGGCGCTGGGCTTTGCCGACCATCAGCGGGTCGCGGGCACCCACATCAACACCGACAATTTCCATCTCCACATCGCCTACAACAAGATTCACCCCAAAACCCACCGCTGCCATACCCCGCACCGCGATTTCTTCACGCTCGACAAGGTGAAGCGGGCGATGGAGCAGAAATACGGCCTGAAGGTCGATCGCGGGATCGGAGCGGAGCCCAACCCGGTTTCGGCCAAGGCCCGCGATTACGAGGCGCGGACCTGGCAGCAATCGTTCGAGCGCCATCTGATCGAGCACAAGGCCGAGATCCTGGCGATGATCGGCACAGCCAGCTCGTGGGCGGAGGTCCACCAGGGCCTAGCTGAGTACGATGCCGAGATCCGCAAACGCGGGGCCGGGCTGGTGATCCGCCGCATCGACGGGGCCGGAGCGATCAAGGCCAGTGCGCTCGATCGCTCCTGCTCGCTGAAAAATCTGGAACAGCGGCTCGGGCCGTATCAGCCGCCAGGGCTGGAACAGAAGCCACAGCCGCGGACTCCCCGGAAACCCTATCTCGCCAAGCCGCTGACCCGTCACCCCGCCACCTCGAAGCTGTGGCGGACCTGGCGGCAGGACAAGCCGTCGGG
>NZ_AQPH01000131.1 GCF_000442515.1 Magnetospirillum fulvum MGU-K5
AGGGCGTCCCGGTGATCGATCTGCGGACCAAGCTGGGGCTGCCACCGGTCACCCCCACCGAGAATACCCGGATCATCGTCCTTGAAGTCCCGGTGGGTAGCCGCCAAATCACCATGGGGATGATTTCAGACCGGGTGATCGAGGTTACCTCGCTCGCCGAACACGAACTGGAAGCGGCCCCCGATGTCGGCGTGCGGTGGCGTTCCGAATATATCCGCGCCATTGGCCGCTCGGGCGGGGCTTTCGTGATTGTCTTCGATCTGTCCCAGCTTTTTTCCAGCGAGGAAGCTGCGCTGGTTTCCGCCGACCTGCCATTGAGTGCGAGCGACTGATCAGAGAAATGACGCGCGACGGCGGTGCGGTTCCGCCCGAGTTTTGGTATCTCGCGGCGATCTCGGATTTCGTCTGGCCTCGTCGCGTTTGTCGAGGCTCACGGGCTGGATCAGGGGGATAGCCGGGTGTCGGCGGAAATGAACAAGGGCCTAGCGGCGGCGACCGCTAGGCCCTTGAAAATCGGTGGTGCCGGCGAAAGGATTCGAACCCTCGGCCCGCGCATTACGAATGCGCAAAATTGGCAGAATACGGCAGAACATCGACGCACATCGGTCGGCCGATAAATGGCGGAAAATAAGGGGTATTGCGGCATGAGCTGAACATGGCGTAACCTTCTGGAACGTCCCTGAAGGGGGTGTATGTGTTACCTATCGGTTACCTATGAGGAGCCCGCCGCATGCCGAAGCTGAAGCTCACCGCGCTTGCCGTCTCCCGGCTTTCGCCTCCGGAAAGTGGACAGGTGGATTACTTCGACACCGCCATGCCATCGTTCGGGGTTCGGGTTTCGTTGGCGGGCACGCGCTCCTATTTCGTGATGACGCGCCTTAACGGGAAGCTCGTGCGCCTCACCATCGGCAGAGCCAAAACGAAGGACGATGATCCCGGATTTTCCCTTAAGGATGCCCGCGAAAAGGCTGGCGAGTGGGTCGAGCTTGCTGAACGCGGAATTGATCCGCGCCAAGTAAGGGCAACCGAAACGGAAGCCAAGGCCGAGAAAGCCGCCAACACCTTCAAGACAGTCGGCGAGCGGTTCATGCGCCAGCACGTCGAGCCGCGCCTTGCCCTTTCCACTCACCGGGAATACCGCCGCGCCTTGTTCGGATCGGATACGGCAGCATGGGCGGACAAGCCGGTTGACTCGATCACCCGCGCCGACGTTCGCGCCGTGCTGGATGCCATGGTTGAGCGTGGGAGCGCGGGCGGGGCGAACAACCTCCTTGCGCACCTGAGCAAGTTTTTTAATTGGTGCGCGGAGCAGGACTTGCTCGAAATCCCGCCGACCGACCGATTGAAGCCGCCAGGACAAAAGAACGTAGGGGAGCGCACGTTGACCGAGCCCGAGATTGCCGAGGTGTGGCAGGCGTTCGGCACGGAAGGCGGGGCGTTCTGCGACCTCTTCAAGCTCCTTCTTCTGACCGGCCAGCGAAGGGGGGAAGTCGGCGGAATGCGATGGAGTGAGCTTGTCGGCTTGGATGGCGATCGGCCAGCGTGGGAAATCCCGAGCGACCGGACGAAAAACGGACGCCCGCACACCGTCCCGCTTGCCCCGCTCGCCGCCGCCATCGCGAAAGGTCGCCCGGAGATCGGCGACGCCGGGTTTCTGTTCACCAACACCGGAAAGACCCCGGTTTCGGGGTTCAGCAAGACCAAGGAGCGCGTTGACGGTCGGATCGCCAGAAGGCGGGAAAAGGCCGGGCTTCCCCCGATGCCCGAATGGACGCTGCACGATCTGCGCCGCACCATGGTAACGATGATGAACGAGCGTCTTGGCATCGCCCCGCATGTCGTCGAGGCGTGCGTAAACCACGTTTCCGGCAGCGCAAAAGCAGGCGTGGCCGGGGTCTACAATAAAGCGATGTATCTTGAAGATCGACGCCGCGCGTTCGAATCGTGGGCGGGATATGTCGAAAAGATCGTAAAGGAAGGCGTGCCGGAGGGGGAAACCGGCTCAAGCGCAGCTCCGGCGACCGCTACAAATCCGCAAGCTGGACGACGCACAAATCCGCGCTCGACCTGATTCCCTTGTCGTTCGTAACGAACACGTCGCACGCGATTTCAAGAGCGGACGTGACGTGAATCGCATCGATCAGCTTCAAGCCGTTCGCCGCGCCGACTTTCGCGGCGCGCTCGCAGATTCCGAACTCGACCGGAACAAGCTCAAATGCTTCGATTTCGCTGAAAATTTCTCTGTACCGCTCGACAAGCTCCGAGCGCTCTGCCTTGTACGCCCCGTACAAGCACTCTGAGACGGTGATTTCGCTCGTAATAAGTCGCATGCCTTTCTCTTCGGCATGAGAAAAGAGGCGGGCAATATTTTCTTGCGCACCCGCCCAACCTTCGACGAAATAGATTATTATATTTGCATCAACGTATATACGTTGAGCGTCCGCAACGTGTTTATTCATCGCCCCGGAACTCACGGATTCCAGCGTCAATATCCTCTTGCGTCCGCTCGCCATAAAGCCGCGCACCGACGCCCTTCAACTCAAGCAATCGCGCCATGCGGCTCTTGACGCCTTCGCCCGGCTCGATCACAGCTCCGTCCGTCGCCAGCCCCTTCGCGGCCACGGGGACTCGTGCTTTCCCCGCGACATCGGACAGACGCGACCGAGGCCGCGTGACGCTATCGACGATGACAACGGAAAAGCTCTCGCCGGGCTTGATCCCCGCCCGGTTGGCAATGGCTTGGTTGACCGTTTCCAAGGTCACGTCTCGAATGACCGTTTCCATGTCAGTGTCTCAGCCTTCAACCACTTGTTTCATATGGGGAAAATTAAAAGATACGGAGACATTATACGCCATGTCGTCGGATTTCCAAATTTATCGGAGGGAGCGAATCGCCAGACTTCCGACCGCCCCCAAACCGAGTTGCAACAAGACAAACAACCGGACAAAAGCACATAATTTGATTTTTATTTTAAATAAGATACAATTGTACAGTTTACACACCTAACAACCTACCACTTTATGCACAGACTCAAAATAAAAAGCCGGGGTTTCACCCTCGTCGAGTTGATTGTGGTCATCACCATTCTCGTCATCCTCGGGACGATAGCCTTCGTCCAACTCGGGGGATTCTCTTGATCGGCTCGGGATTCCGTCCGGATCAGTAACGCAACCGCGTTGTACCGGGGACTCACGATGAACTATGCGAAGACCGGATATTTCCCGATGCCGGACAGCCCCTCGATCAGCCTGACCTACTCCGGGGCGGTCATCGGCACGCAAGGAAACGCCGGACAGACCGTCCAGAGTATCGGGAAAATGAGTCCGATCCCGAACGATCCGGTCACAGGTCTTCCCCTCGCGTATTCGGTCAATGCCAGCCGTTCGAAAGGCGAAATCCTCGGATTTCTCGAAAACTCCGAAAACGTCTCCCAGTCCACCCCGTTCGCAAGCGAGGCATACGCGGGCAATATCTCTGGATATCCCTTCACGAGAGGCGATTCCCTCTGAGTAATCCTCTCGAACACGGGAGGAAACACGAACACCCCGATCCATCTCGTCTTGTCCGGATCGTTTGACATAGGGGGCACTGCTTCTCTCTCGGGATATGTCGCCTACCAAACCTCGAAAACCGTCCTGTCCGATGCGGGACTTTCCGGCATCAGCACCTCGTATGTCCCTGTGATCCCATCGCCGGTCGCGGTTCTGCGCTGGGCGACACAGACGAAAGTGAGCGCCTCCGACAAGGCGGTGGGCGACTGGTTCGGCAGCTCCGTCTCCCTCTCCTCGGATGGAAACACCGCCGTTGTCGGGGCGAACGGTGCCCTGTCCACCGCCGGAGCAGCATACATCTTCACGCGATCAGGTGGGACATGGACGGAGCAAGCGAAGCTCACCGCATCGGACTGAGCGTCGGGCGACTGGTTCGGCAGCTCCGTCTCCCTCTCCTCGGAT
>NZ_AQPH01000132.1 GCF_000442515.1 Magnetospirillum fulvum MGU-K5
GGATAGAGGGGCGGGACAGGATTTTTCCGCACGCTGTTAGAAACCGGCGCGCACGCCACGACGAAGCTTTAAGTCACGGAAAGGATGTTGGGATGAAGGTATTGGTGGTCGGATCGGGCGGACGCGAGCACGCTTTGTGCTGGAAGCTGGCGCAATCGCCGCTTTTGACCAAGCTATGGTGCGCCCCGGGCAATGCCGGGATCGCCAACGTCGCCGAGTGCGTCGCCATCGCCGCTGAGGCGGTCGAGGATCTGGTCGCCTTCGCCCGCGCCAACGCGGTCGATCTGGTGGTGGTCGGGCCCGAGGCACCGCTGGTCGCCGGGCTGGTCGATCGCTGCCGCGAGGTCGGGATCAAGGTGTTCGGCCCCTCGGCCGCCGCCGCCGAGCTGGAAGGCTCGAAGGGCTTCATGAAGGATGTCGTTGCCAAGGCGGGGATTCCCACCGCCTGGTATGGCCGCTTCCGTGATGCCCAGTCGGCCAAGGACTTCATCCGCGCCAAGGGCGCTCCGATCGTCGTCAAGACCGACGGTCTGGCCGCGGGCAAGGGCGTCGTCGTCGCGATGACCGAGGCCGAGGCGCTGGCCGCCGTCGATGCGATGATGGGCGACAAGGTGTTCGGCGCGGCAGGCGACGAACTGGTGATCGAGGAATTCCTGGAAGGCGAGGAATGCAGCTTCTTCGCCCTGTGCGACGGCCGTACCGCTTTGCCGCTGGCCGCCGCCCAGGATCACAAGCGGGTCGGCGACGGCGATACCGGCCCCAATACCGGCGGCATGGGGGCCTATTCGCCCACTCCGGTGGTCACCCCCGCGATCGAGGCGGCGATCATCGACACCTGCATCCGTCCGCTGATCGCGACGATGGCCGAGTTGGGCCGCCCCTATAGCGGGGTGCTGTTCGCCGGGATCATGGTCACCGCGACCGGGCCGAAGCTGCTTGAATACAATGTCCGCTTCGGTGACCCGGAATGTCAGGTGCTGATGGCCCGGCTCGAGTCCGATCTGCTGCCGGTGCTGCTGGCCGGAGCCGAGGGACGGCTGGATCAGATCAGCCTGTCCTGGCGCGACGCGGTGGCGCTGGTGGTGGTGATGGCCGCCAACGGCTATCCCGGCTCGTACCAGAAGGGCAGCGTGATCGGCGGTCTGGATGCGGCGGGCGCGATCGAGGGTGTCACCGTTCTCCATGCCGGAACCGCGCTGAAAGACGGTCAGGTGATCGCCACCGGCGGTCGGGTACTGGGCGTCACCGCGATCGGCGCGGACGTTACCGAAGCGCGCGAGCGGGCCTATCGGGCGGTCGATGCCCTGGACTGGCAGGGCGGATTCTGCCGCCGCGATATCGCCTGGCGCGCCCTGGCGCGGTAGAGTTTGCCGGATTTTGACAATATCGCCTTTTGAGGCCGTCACCCCCGGGCTTGACCCGGGGGTCGGTGGAGCCGTCCTTGGGTGCATTGGATTGAGCTGCGTCGTGGGGATGGCCGGGTCAAGCCCGGCCATGACGGGTCGGGTGTTTTCCCTGACCCCGGACAATCTCTCAAAACGGTTCATATCGCCCCTCGGCCTAAGCGTGCCGTCCGGGCACTTGGCCGCAGCCTCACACAATGCATATCGTGCGTCACCTTTTGGCGCACGATATGACGCCACCGCAGCCGACATGACAGATTCTTAACCCAGCCGCGCTTGACAGGATGGGGGGACGCCCTTAGATGGTTAGCACTCGTTGGTGAGGAGTGCTAACAGCGCCCCTTCACCGGCCAAAACTGTTGTGTCGCCCTTGTGGCGAAGACCAAACGGAGGTTCAGTCCCATGACTTTCAGACCGCTCCACGATCGCGTGGTGGTGAAGCGCCTCGAATCCGAAGAGAAGACTGCTGGCGGCATCATCATCCCCGACACCGCCAAGGAAAAGCCCCAGCAGGGTGAAGTCGTCTCCGTCGGCCCCGGCGCTCGCGGCGAAGACGGCAAGGTTGCCGCCCTGGACGTCAAGGCTGGCGACAAGGTGCTGTTCGGCAAGTGGTCGGGCACCGAGGTCAAGATCGACGGGCAGGACCTGTTGATCATGAAAGAATCCGACATTCTCGGCATTCTCGCCTAATTTCGACATAAAGGTTTAAGAAAAATGGCTGCCAAGGAAGTCAAATTCTCTACCGATGCCCGCACCCGTCTGCTGCGCGGCGTCGACATCCTCGCCGACGCGGTGAAGGTGACCCTCGGCCCGAAGGGCCGCAACGTCGTGATCGAGAAGTCGTTCGGCGCTCCGCGCATCACCAAGGACGGCGTCTCCGTCGCCAAGGAAATCGAACTGGCTGATAAGTTCGAGAACCTGGGCGCCCAGCTGGTCAAGGAAGTTGCCTCGAAGACCGCCGATCTGGTCGGCGACGGCACCACCACCGCCACCGTTCTGGCCCAGGCGATCGTCCGTGAAGGCGCCAAGTCGGTTGCCGCCGGCATCAACCCGATGGACCTGAAGCGCGGCATCGACCTCGCCGTCACCGCCGTCATCACCGACCTGAAGTCCCGCTCGCGCAAGGTTTCGACCAACGCCGAGATCGCCCAGGTTGGCACCATCTCCGCCAACGGCGAAGCCGACATCGGCAAGAAGATCGCCGAGGCGATGGAGCGCGTCGGCAACGAAGGCGTCATCACCGTTGAAGAGGCCAAGGGCCTCGACACCGAACTCGAAGTCGTCGAAGGCATGCAGTTCGACCGTGGCTACACCAGCCCGTACTTCGTCACCAATGCCGAGAAGATGACCGTCGAGCTGGAGAACCCCTTCGTTCTCCTCCACGAGAAGAAGCTGTCGGGCCTCCAGCCGCTGCTGCCGGTGCTCGAGCAGGTCGTCCAGTCCGGTCGTCCGCTGCTGATCATCGCCGAGGACATCGAGGGCGAGGCTCTGGCCACCCTGGTCGTCAACAAGCTGCGTGGCGGCCTGAAGGTCGCTGCCGTCAAGGCTCCGGGCTTCGGCGATCGCCGCAAGGCCATGCTGGAAGACATCGCCATCCTCACCGGTGGTCAGGTCATCAGCGAAGACCTCGGCATTAAGCTTGAGAACGTCGCGATCACCGATCTCGGCACCGCCAAGCGCATCACCATCACCAAGGAAGACACCACCATCGTCGATGGTGCCGGTCAGAAGTCCGAAATCGAAGCCCGGATCAAGCAGATCCGCGCCCAGATCGAAGAGACCTCGTCCGACTACGACCGTGAGAAGCTGCAAGAGCGTCTGGCCAAGCTGGCCGGTGGCGTTGCGGTGATCAAGGTCGGCGGTGCCTCCGAAGTCGAAGTGAAGGAGCGCAAGGATCGCGTCGATGACGCCCTGCACGCTACCCGCGCCGCGGTCGAGGAAGGCATCGTCGCCGGTGGTGGCGTCGCTCTGCTCCACTCGATCAAGGTCCTGAAGGACCTCCAGGCCGGTAACGACGACCAGAAGGTTGGTATCGAAATCGTCCGCCGCGCCCTCCAGGCTCCGGTTCGTCAGATCGCCGACAATGCCGGTGCCGATGGCGTGCTGGTCGCTGGCAAGCTGCTCGAGCAGTCGGATGTCAATTTCGGCTTCAACGCTCAGACCGGCGAATATGTCGATCTGATCGCCGCCGGCATCATCGATCCGACCAAGGTGGTTCGCACCGCCCTGCAGGACGCCGCTTCGGTCGCTGGCCTGCTGGTCACCACCGAGGTGCTGATCGTCGAGAAGGCCAAGAAGGACGCTCCGGCGATGCCGGGCGCTGGCGGCGGCGATTTCGGCGGCATGGACTTCTAAGTCCTTAGCAACGCCTGTAATCGACCCGATCGATTGAGCCCCCCACCCCTCGCGGGTGGGGGGC
>NZ_AQPH01000133.1 GCF_000442515.1 Magnetospirillum fulvum MGU-K5
CAGTCGCATATCTTATGGGTAGTTACCACTACCATCAGAAACACGATCGAAACACTGCCATTGAATGGTTAGAGCAGGCTTTAAAAGCAAAATCATTCTTGAAAAGGACTGCACGGCTTCTGGCAAAAATTTACATGGAGAATGGCCAGCCGAAACGAAGCTTAGATGTGTTTAAGCGCGTCGGAGATCATCGTGTCCATCGAGATACAGGATTGCTAGCACAGAAAGTTCGTTGTCTAAGAGCTGTGGGCGAACATGCTAAGGCGAACGAACTCGTTCTGGCCTTAAGTACGCTTGATGACGAAACCGGCGAATATGACGCGCTAACGGCTGCCCGCTTGATGAAAGAGGGAAAATTCGATCCTGCTCTGGCTGCAATTGAATCTGCAAAGACAAAGCCGAAGGCAAATCGCGTAAACCTTAGGCTTTTGGAAACTGCAATCAAGATTGAGAAGGGTGACTTTTCGTCGCTTGAAGATACATGTAAGCTTGCCATCGCTGTTGGACTAGACGCAGGCGCCCATAGCTTGCGTGCAAGAGCGGAAATTAGGTTGGGACATTGGAGCCAAGCCGAAGCAGAACTCGCTGCTATCGGGGCCTTAAACTACTATGACAAGCTATTGCTGCTTCGCGCACTCGATCTGAAAATGGCGGACATGGAGGTTATCGCAGACCCGGCGCTCCACAAGAACGTAGTTAACCAGTTTAATGAACTCCTAGTCGAAATGAGGCGCCATGGCGAAGGGGATTGGTTTGACTACGCCTGATCATGGGCCTGAGAGCGGTAATTAGGACTTTCCGCGCTCATTTCAGCGAATTCTAGTTGATTTAACCAGGGTTTTTCTTCTTATCGTCGCCACCGTGCAGCCGATAGGGGGCGGGCCGCTCCCGGCCCAATGTCGCCATTCGCCACCAATCCGAACGGCGGAGGAGAGTTCGCGCCCTTATTTTCCGCCGCCGCTTGGGAAGATGAGGCTTTCGGCGGGAACCCCCCATTCCCGGTTGAGCTTCCAGGCCATTTGCATGGTTAACGACCGCTTGCGGGACAAAATCTCAGATGCCCGCGACTGCGATCCGAAGAGGATGCCAAGGTCCCGCTGGCTATACCCCTTCTGCTCCATCCGATATTTAATGGCGTCCACCGGATCGGGGGGATCAATCGGCCAATTCTTGGCCTCATAATCAGAGATCACCAGGGCCAGAAGATCGAACTGATCGGCTTCCGGCGTTCCAGGCTCCGGCTCATTTTCAAAGAAGCGCTCAATCTCGGTCAGAGCTTTTTCGTAGTCCGCTTCGCTACGCAGGGGGCGAATGTCCATCATAATGTCTCCGCGTCGATCTTGTCATATTCAGCATGAGTGCCGATGAACTTCACCAAAAGACGCTTGAATGGGTATGACACATGTACGATCAGGCGGAATTTATTACCGCCAATGTCAAAAATAACCCGGTTATCACCCACGAAATCCACCGACGTCCCAAACTGTGTTTTGATGTCGGCGGGTCCCGTCCACGATGCCTTGCTAACCGAGGAGTACCACAACCGGATCGGTGTTTCGGCCTGCGGGTGCTTCTCCCAGAATTGGCGAAGGGTGCGGAGGGCGATGATTTGCATGGAAAGACCTTATCAAATTCCCAATATGGGAACAACCATAATTCCCAATTTGGGAACGCCTCTTATTCCGCCGTCATCGCTGGGACGCAGGCGCTGACCTGGACCCACCGTCCCGATGAATCGGTGAAGCCCCAGTGAGCCCCCGGCGTGTTGCCTGACCGGCAAGCCCTCTGTTCCATCGGTCGGGGATCACCATCGAACTCGCAAGTATTGCGGGTTTGTCCATCGATAGGCTTGGACGGCTGCCACGTCTTTTTCAGAAAATCTGCACTCCACGCCTGAAATTCATCACAGCGTCTTATTTGGGCTGTCACGCCTTGTCCGTCAAAAACGAGATCGCCGGTCAACATGACCCGTGCCACCTGGTTGAGATGAATGTCGTGGATCGGGAGGCCTTCGGCTCCCCTGAAATCCTGTAGCCGGGCAAGGCAGGCGGGATGCCTGCCGCTGTCGGTACCGGGGACGATCCTTCCCATCCCCTGACCCTGGCGGCCGAGGATTGCAGTGGCGCAGCCGCCCCGGCGGCTGTTTTTGGGGAGAGGCGGTTCCAGCGTGACATGGATTTCGTCGCCAACGAACAGAATGGTGTCCGCATGCGCGCTCATGACCGAGTGCAGCATGCGCAAGGTCAATCTGTCGTCGTCGATATGTTCGATGACGGTGAAAATGGTGGTGTCCTGGGCGATGGGCTCGGCGGTATCGGTCGGGGAAAGTTGGCCCGGCTCCACCTCGACAGTGAGCGGCGGTGTACACCCCGCCACGGTTCCCAAGCTCAATGCCGCCGCCAAAATCATGGGAATTCGGATCGTCTTCATGTCGTTCCCTCCGTTTTGGTGGTTAGCCTTCGGCCGATGTGACGTGCCACGTCACACCGGCTTCCCCGCCCAGGGCCGCGACCCAGAGCAGGACATCGACCAGTCGGATATCGAGCACGGCATTGCTTTCGCGCCGGACCAGTGTTTCCCGGCTGATCCCCAACCGCCGGGCCAGTTCGGCCTGACTGATCCCGGCCGCGATCCGGCGCTGGCGCAGATCGAGGCGCAGGGCCCGCATTGCCGCCAGCGCCTCGACCGCTGGAACAGCGGCGCTCATCGCTCCCCCACTGACATGATCCAGTCGAGAGTCGCCCCGACCGGAGAGGCCGGGACGGTGGCAACCGGGCGGCCGTCCAGGTCTTCGGGTCGCAACGGCGACAGCGGGATGCGGGCGATCGAGCGGGCCAGGGCCTCGGCGGGCACGCCATGTTGCAGGGCGACCGAGATCACCACGCCGACATCGGCCATGATGGCATCCATGGCCGAGCCTTCCTTGCCGCCGGCGAAGAACACTTCCTTGACCTGGCCGGTGGCGGGATCGAGTCCCGCCGAAATGAACAGGGCCTTGCCGAAGGCGTCGATCTTCTCGGTCACCACCGGGCGGCGGTGCGGCAGTCGGGTGCGGGTTGTGGTGGTCATTCCGCAGCCCTCCGCAGCAAGGCCTTGGCCGGGCTGTGCCGGGCAGGCCGACCCTTCTTCCGCCCCTTGGTGACAGCCGCTTCGTTGCGTTCCGCCGTCTCGGCTTCCGTGACAAGGGCGAGCGCCTGATCCAGGAAGGCGGCGTGGCGATGGCCGATCGCGGCCACGCGCAGGCAATCGGCGACGACGAAACGCTCGATCCGGGCGGCGATGTCGAGAAGATCACGGACGGTCTCCGTAACCCGCTCCGCCCGATTGTCCCGGCCAGCCTCATCCTGGTAGAATTCGACGTCGGACAGTCGATGGAGCAATTCTTCGGCAAGATGGCGCGTGGCATAGACCATCGCCCGTTCAGCCAGCGGATCGGCGGCACAAGACGGCTTGCTCGGCACCGCCGGGGCCTGTGCCCGGTCGCCGACAGGGCCAGCGGTCAGAGCCGCTTTGGCCCGTTCGACATCGCGGGCGAGATAGTCCAGCGCCTCAAGTACGGCAGCCCGGTCCACCGTCACACGGGTATAGGTCGGATTCCAGGCCGGACCATCGGTTCTGGTGACGCTGGTGTATGTCCTGCCGTTGAAGATCATCACCGCCAGTGCCTGATAGATCGTGTCGTCAAAGCGGTAGTGGCTCTGAACGGCCAGTTCGAT
>NZ_AQPH01000134.1 GCF_000442515.1 Magnetospirillum fulvum MGU-K5
CCTCCGATCTTTGGAAATGCGTTCTGGAATCGCATGACCCGTCTTCTGCCGCTCACGCTTGTCGGTCAGATGATTCTCTTCGAAACCCTGTTTGCACTGATTTACGGGTTCTTGTGGGAGCACCGCCTTCCCAGGCCACTGGAAACGGTCGCTTTCGTTCTTTTAGTGCTGAGCGTCTTATCCTGCATTGCCGCTCATCGCGACACGCATCGGTCAAGCCAAGTGCCTGATGATATTCACATCACGCCCAAAGGGGGGACATGACCCCGTTGATCCGGATCGAGGATTTTCTCGCTGTGACCTAACAGGGACTCCGGCGGGGGCGGAGGACATCTTCCCCCCAAGCCGGGGCCCGGTCTATGATCTGGTCCCGGTTCGGAGTCCCCCTCAGAAATGACCATCGCCGTAAAATCCTGTCTCGACGTGGTGTTCCGCCTGACCGATCTGGCGCTGAACGACCGCGAATATATCCAGCCTCAAAAGCTCCACCGGCTGCTCTATCTCGCCCAAGCCTATTACGCCGTCGCCTATGACGGGCACAAACTGATGCCCGCGACGTTCGTGACGGATTCGTTCGGCCCGGTCGAGCCGACGGTGTTCCACGTCTTCGCCTATGGCCGTCCCCACATGATCGAGCCGCATCCGCTGTCGGCGCAGGCGTCGCACTTCCTCGACAGCATCTGGCGACGGTTCGGGGTGTTGTCGGCCGACAAGCTGACCGCGAAGGTCGCCGACCATCCCCCGGTGGCGCTGGCGATGGCCAAGGGAATCAACATCGAAATCACGTTCGCCGAGATGGTGGCGTTCTATACCGCCGAGGCGGCGACGCGGAAAGCAGGCTCGCGGGTCGATCCGCTGGAGCAGGTGGTGCGGCCGCGCGTGATGCGCTCGCAATCGGGCAAGCCGGTCAGCGTGGTGTCGTGGAAGCCGAAAACGGTCCCCACGCCGAAGAAAGACTAATACCAAGCTGCATCGATCCCAACCGATCGCCGAGACCCTCATTCGCCGGGCGCGGCCCCTCCGGGCCGCTTGGCTTCGCGCGACGAGGGCTGCTGACCGGGGCGTCACCGCCATGACGCGTATCAAGATGCCAACAGCTTTGTCTGAGCCGTCCATGTGATCGGAAACGTGGAGAAGGAGTACGTACTCCAATGCGTACTAACTGCGATTAGAGCTACACTCTTCCGCAACACCCTCTTGACATTTTTTCGTTATCTGCTGAAATTTATTATAAATAATACGATCTTAAGTGGTGGCTGGTCACGTCCGAATGTATTTTGCGCATAGCCTTCCCGAAGATTCTGACGCAACGCATTGGCAAAAAATGATCGATCACGCCCGGGGTACGACCGCCCTGGCCGCCGACTTTGCCACCCCCTTCAAGGCCGACCGCGCCGCCGCCATTGCGGGCTTGCTTCACGATCTTGGCAAATATTGCCCTCAGTTCCTCGCCCGGCTGAACGGAGCCGACATAAGGCTAGACCACGCCATCGCCGGGGCTGCGGAAATTCGTGCCCGGGGTGCGGCGGCGACGTCGCAATGGGATCGGATGATGGCGGAACTGGTGTCCTATGCCATCGCCGGGCACCATGCCGGATTGCCCGACTGGCAGGAGTTCTCGGAGCGTTTGACGCGTGCCCGGCCTGCGCTCGATCCGATTTGGCAGGACGAGATTTCGGTCGACCTCACCGGCCTTGCTCCGTCGCTTATCCCCCATCCGTCGAAAACGCGGACCGCGTTCCAATTGGGGTTTCTCGGGCGGATGCTGTTTTCCTGTCTGGTCGATGCCGATTTCAAGGATACCGAACAATTCTACGCCCAGGCGGCGGGGAGTGAGATCGACCGCGACTGGCCCCGCCTGGGCGATATCCTGGGCGATCTGACCGCCCGGTTCGATGCCCATCTCGCCACCAAGGCCGGGGACAGCCCGGTCAATCGTCTGCGCCGCGAGGTGCTGACCCATGTGCGGGAGAAGGCGGCCACCCCGCCCGGCCTTTTCACCCTGACGGTGCCGACCGGAGGGGGGAAGACGCTGGCCTCGCTCGGCTTTGCGCTCGACCATGCCCGACGCCATGGGCTGGAACGGATCGTCTATGCGATTCCTTTCACCTCGGTGATCGACCAGACCGCCCAGGTGTTCCGCGACGTACTGGGCGACGATGTCGTCCTGGAGCATCACAGCGCAATCGAAGAGGAAAAGCCCTCGCACAAGGAGCAGCGCGACAAGCTGCGTCTGGCGATGGAGGATTGGGCCGCGCCGGTCGTGCTCACCACCAATGTCCAGCTATTCGAGAGTCTGTTTGCCAACCGCTCGTCGCGCTGCCGCAAGCTGCACCATCTGGCCAAAAGCGTCATCGTCCTGGACGAGGCGCAGACCCTGCCGCTTCCGCTGCTGATTCCCTGCATCGCCGCGATCGACGAACTAACCCGCAATTACGGGGCGTCGGTGGTGCTGTGCACCGCCACCCAGCCCGCGCTTGACCTGCGTCACTTTCGCGGCGGCGACGGAACCGGGCTGGCGTTGGAGGGTCGGGAACTCGCCCCCAATCCGGATAGTCTGGCGGCGCAGCTCGTGCGGGTAAAAATCCGTCACGGCGGCGTGATGAGCGACGACGATCTGGTTGCGGAATTGGAGCGCCATCCCCAGGGGCTGGTGATCGTCAACAGCCGCAAGCATGCCCTGGCGCTTTATCGCAAGGCGGGAGAGGCCGGACTGAGTGGGCTGATCCACCTCACCACCCGCCAGTACGCCGCCGACCGACGGCGGATTCTGGCCGAGGTCCGCCAGCGACTGAAGAAGGGCGATCCCTGCCGCCTGATCGCGACGTCGCTGGTCGAGGCCGGTGTTGATCTCGACTTCCCCCGCGTCTGGCGGGCCGAGGCCGGGCTGGACCAGATCGCCCAGGCGGCGGGGCGCTGTAACCGCGAAGGACTCCGCCCGGTCGAAGACAGCATCGTCACCGTATTCAATGCCCCCGACAATCCGCCCCCGCGTGAGGTGGCTCAGTTGGTCAAGGCCTATGGCCGGATGGCCGCGAAGCACGACGACCCGCTGGTTCCCGCCGCCCTGCGCGATTATTTCGGTGAGGTCTATTGGAGCAAGGGCACCAACCTCGACCAGCACAAAATCCTGGGCAAGTTCGAGGTCGATCGGGGCGGGCTCGCCTTCGCTTACAAAACGGTGGCGACGGATTTCCAGATGATCGACAGCGGCATGGTGCCGGTAATCATCGCGCTCGAAGAGAAGGCGCAGCAGGCTGTAAGGCAATTGGGGATCGACGGGATCAGCCCCGGCAAAGTCGCCCGCGCGCTTCAATCCTTCGTCGTCCAGATCCCGCCCCTGGCGCGGGCACGGTTGCTGGCCGAAGGCCATGTCCGCTTCGAGCGGGAAAAGATTTTCGGCGATCAGTTCGCCGTCCTTCAGCCGGGTAGTCTGTATCGGCAGGAGACGGGCTTGCTGTGGGAGGACGCCGACTATCTCGAGTTGGAGCAGTCGATTTTCTAGGTCACGTCACCTTGGCTGTGTGGGGGATAGAACTTGGACGGAAACGATTTCCGGCCTAGCGGGCTGGCAGCCCGCACCCGCTTGGGGCGATGCCCCAAACCCCTTTTTCAAAAAGTAGGGGGCCGGGCATCGCCCAAGCGGTGCGGGCGAAAGCCCAACCTCTCCCAACACGATGATCGCCGCTGATGTAGGAGCGAGCCA
>NZ_AQPH01000135.1 GCF_000442515.1 Magnetospirillum fulvum MGU-K5
ATCGGTAAATATCACCCGCATGGCGACATCGCGGTGTACGACACCCTGGTCCGGCTGGCCCAGGATTTCGCGGTGCGCTATCCGCTGGTCGAGGGGCAGGGCAATTTCGGCAATATCGACGGCGATAATGCAGCCGCGATGCGATACACCGAGGCAAAGCTGACCGCCGTCGCCGCCGCCTTGATGGACGGTCTCGACGAGGATGCGGTCGATTTCCGCCCGACCTATGACGGCACCGAGGAAGAGCCGGTGGTGATGCCGGCGGCTTTTCCCAACCTGCTGGCCAACGGTGCCGCCGGGATCGCGGTGGGGATGGCCACCAGCATCCCGCCGCACAATGTCGGCGAGATCTGCGATGCGCTCGATCTGCTGATCAAGCAGCCCGAGTGCGCCATCGATGATCTGATAGCGCGGATGCCGGGACCGGATTTCCCCACCGGCGGCGTACTGGTCGAAAGCCAGGCCGCGATCGCCGAAGCCTATCGGACCGGCAAAGGGGCGTTCCGGCTGCGGGCGCGCTGGACGGTCGAGAAGCTCTCGCACGGCCTCTATCAGATCGTCATCACCGAGATTCCCTATCAGGTGCAGAAGGCGCGACTGATCGAACGGATCGCCGAATTGCTGGGCGAGAAGAAACTGCCGCTGCTGGCCGATATCCGAGACGAATCCGCCGAGGACGTCCGGCTGGTGCTGGAGCCGCGCAACCGCACCGTTGAAGCGGCGTTGGTGATGGAGCAATTGTTCCGTCAGACCGACCTGGAAAGCCGGGTTCCCCTCAACATGAACGTGCTCGACGCCAATGCGGTGCCGCGGGTGATGACCCTGAAGGAGGTGCTGCGCGCCTTCCTCGATCACCGGATGGTGGTGTTGGAGCGGCGCTCGCGCTTTAGGCTCGACAAGATCGACCGGCGCCTCGAGATTCTCGAAGGCTTTTTGAAGGTCTATGCCGACCTCGATACCGTGATCCGGATCATCCGCTACGAGGACAGTCCCAAGGCCGAACTGATCGCCCGCTTCGACCTGACCGAGGTCCAGGCCGAGGCGATCCTCAATATGCGGCTGCGCAGCCTCAACAAGCTTCAGGAACTTGAAATCCGCACCGAGCATGATGCGCTTTCGGCCGAAAAGGCCGGGCTGGTTGCGCTGCTGGGGGACGAGAGGCGGCGGTGGGGCGTGATCGCCGGGCAGATCGCCGAGACCCGCAAGGCGTTCGGTGGCGCGACGCCGCTGGGGCGGCGGCGGACTGAACTGGGCGAAGCTCCGGCGGCGGTGGTGGTGCCGATCGAAGCCTTCGTCGAGCGCGAGCCGATCACGATGGTTCTGTCGGACAAGGGGTGGGTGCGGGCGCTGAAAGGCCATGCCGACACCTCGCCCGAAACCCTGAAGTTCAAGGAAGGCGACGAACTCCGCCTTGCTCTGAAAACCTGGACCACCGACAAGATTCTGATCCTGTCGACCGATGGCCGTATCTTCACCCTGGGCGGCGACCGTCTGCCGTCGGGACGCGGTCATGGCGAGCCACTGCGGCTGATGGTCGATCTTGCTCCCGAAGCCGACGTCGCCGCCATACTGGTGCATCAGCCGGGACGGCGGCTGTTGCTGGCGACGGATGCCGGGCGCGGCTTTATCGTTCAGGAGAATGAGGTTCTGGCCCAGACCCGCGCCGGGAAGATGGTCCTTAATGTCGGCGAGGGGGAAAAGGCCCATTTCTGCCTGCCGGTTGAAGGCGACGCCCTTGCGATTATTGGCCACAACCGCAAGATGCTGGTGTTCATGATCGAGGAAATCCCCGAACTGACCCGGGGGCGCGGTGTGATCTTGCAGAAATATCGCGATTGCGGCACTGCCGATATCAAGATGTTCACCCTGGCCGATGGCTTGAGCTGGACCTTGGGCGAGCGGACGCGGACCGAAACCGTGCTGACGCCGTGGCTGGGAAAACGCGCCTCGGTTGGGCGGCTCCCCCCCAGCGGTTTTCCCCGCACCAACCGTTTTTCCTGAAGTGAGGACATCGCGCTTGGTTTGATGCTGGATTAATTTCTCGAATCGTCTCATTTTTTAGGACGGGGGAGGGGCCCATCCTGGCGGAGACGGCTTCGCCGGCCATGAACGGGGGGATCGGAACCTGATGTTCGGTAAAATTTTTCTTCTCGTCCTGGTTGTTGCCGTCGTGTGGTTCGGATTTCGCTATCTGACCCGGGTCGCGGAATTGGTGATCCGGCGCGATGGTCCCCCCGGAACCGGGCGCGGTGCGGCACCGACCGAAACGATGACCGAATGTCGTGTCTGTGGCGTATGGCAACCATCGCGTGCCGCCACCCGGTGTCGCCGCCCAGACTGCCCTTATTGATCCGAAGCCGAAGGGATTGTCGCGATGCTCAAAACGGTGATCGACCGCTTCAAATCCTTTCTTACGCGCCCTACGACCGGGCAGGTTCGTCAGGTCGATCCCGCCCAGATTCGGAAATGGTGGGACGCGGGGCAGGTGCTGATCGTCGATGTGCGCGAACCGGATGAACATGATCACGAGGCGATCCTGGGGGCGATGAATCTGCCGCTGTCGCGCTTTGACCCCGCTTTGGTTCCGCATCCGGCACCGGGGCAGCATCTGGTGCTGCATTGTATGAAGGGAATCCGCTGTGCGCCCGCCTCGGACCATCTGGTCGCTTCGGGCTGGCAGGGCGAAATCGTGCGGATGAAAGGGGGGCTGATCGGCTGGATCGCGGCCGGTGGCCCAACCACCTTGCGGCACTGACGTTTCGTTAACGCGCCTCGGGCTATCGTGAACGCTCACACTTCGAGAAGGGAGTGATCATGGGCCAGAAGGCCATACGCCGCGATCGCATCGCGGTTATCCGGGATCGGGTTTTGGATGTCATTTCCTCGCCCGATTCTCATTCGTTGATGACCCGGGAGCGGGCGCTGGATTCGCTAGCGCTCCTGTGGGAATCCGAAGGAGACAGTTTCGGGCCGCACTCGGCTCGTTGACCGACCGGCACCGGCTTCCGACGTTTTGGGTTCGGAAGCCGGGCGCTGGGTTCATTCCGGCGGGCGTGGCACCCACAGAACCGTCGCAGTTCCCTCGCCCTGATTGCATAATTCGGCCAGCCGTGCGGCGGAAACCCGCATCGGAGTGATGCCGTTGATGGTAAGAACACCACGCCTGACCAGCTTCCATCCGACCGAAACGCATAATTGAGGCGGTACGTTTTCCGCCGTCACCATCGTCACTCCGCCTTTCCGCTCGGTGCGGATCGCCCCGTGAAACGCACTGGCCTCAATCGATTCACCGGCAGCAGCCTGTTGCATCCGCGCGAAAAAGATGTCCGCAGCACCGGACGGCAGTCCTCGCGGCGCATCGGAGTGGAGAACGAACCACGTGCCGACCGCGATGCCCACCACCACAACGCCCGCCACCGCGATCCACAGCGCCCGTTTGCGTTTAGGCGGACGGGGCTTGGCCTTGGGAGGGTGAGGGGGATGAGCGGGATGCGCCGGGTGACCGACCATGGTCTTTTCCCTGCTGAAAAGGGGGGCGGGGCAAGTTAAAAAGATGATGTCAGTAAAGTTTTAACACATTCTTATTCCGTTTGGTGACAAGAGAGGGCACCTCCTGTCTTGCCGATAGAAATTCCCATGGTACGATAGGTCGTTTCTGGTGGCTGACGCCACCTC
>NZ_AQPH01000136.1 GCF_000442515.1 Magnetospirillum fulvum MGU-K5
CGTTTGTCGGTGGCGGCATCGGTGGCGGCCGGGCCAAACTGCACAGTGGATATTCATTCGGTGAGTTTTTCTCCGATGCCGGAGAGCAGACCCTGTCTTCGTGGATTGGAGGGGTGCAGGCCTTCGGCGGGGTCGAAGTCGATCTGGCCTATGGGTTCCACCTGACCCCCGCAGTCCGGCTGCTGTACTTCACCACCCGGCCAATCCTGCCGCACGACTTCGCCATGGTGAATTTGGAAATGGGTCTGGGCTATCGTTTCTGATCGGATCGACGTCATGAGCGCGCAGCGAATCATCTTTGCCTGTCCGTTCCCCCGCGATCAAATCACCGGGGGGATCCGCACCACCTATCGTCACGCCGAGATGCTGGCGCGACGGGGCGTCGATTGTGTGGTGATTTCGCCCGACGGACATCCCTCGTGGTTCCAGTCAGAGGCCCAGGTTCACCGGGGACAAGGCCTTACCTTGCGGGGGGACGAGGTGATCGTCGTCAACGAGATCATCGATGAGGTCATGCAGTCCTTTCTTCGTCTGCCCGGGACGAAGCAGATGTTCTGCCAGAACCACTTTTATGCCTTCGGGCCGCGGCTCGGTATGCGCGACCACGCCGAGCTCGGGATTTCCTCGGTTTATTGTTCAAGTGTTGCCATCCGCGAATTCTATCAAAACGTCTACGGCTATCCGGCCCCCGACATCGTCCCTTATGCCGTCGATTCGGCGCTGTTTGCCCCGGCGGAGAAACAGCTCCGGATCGCCTTCATCCCGCGCAAGCTCCCCTTCGAGGCCGGTTTCATCCGCAGTTCGTTCCAGAAAAAATACCCAGCCTATCGCGCAGTGCCCTGGGTGGCGATAGAAGGCCGATCCGAGAGAGAAACGGCGGACATCCTGTCGGAATCAGCGGTTTTCCTCGCTCTCGGCCACCGAGAATCGTTTGGCCTACCCGCAATCGAGGCAATGGCGGCGGGATGTGCCGTGGTCGGATTCCACGGGACCGGTGGGCTGGAATTCGCCGCCCCCGAGAACGGTGTGTGGTTCGATGGCGGCCGACTTCTCGAATGTGTCGATGCCCTGCATGGCGTGGCCCGAGGAATTGACCGGGGCGACGCCTCCGTCGCCCGGATGATCGCGGCCGGTCGAGCCACTGCCGCCGATTATAACCTCGATCGCACCCGCACCGCCCTGTTCCGCCATTTCGGCATCCCAGACGAAGGTAGGCCATGACCGGCACTTCCTCCTCCCGGTTCGACATCGCCCGGCGGGTCTTTCTCGACGACAGTCCCGACCAGGCCGAAGCAATACTCGCCGCCGCCGATCGGCTCGACCCGGACGAGGCAGAACTTCTGGCCCGGCTGAGACACAACCGTGCCGCTGCCGCTTTTGCGCGCGGCGAACCCGCCCTGGCCGAGGCGATCCTGCGACAAGCCCTGGCTGTCGCCCCCCATCTGGTCCCCAGCCGACGGGGACTGGCCGATCTGCTGGTTCTCCGCGCTCGGACTCACCTCGACCGCGCGGAGATCGAGACCGCAGCCGCCCTAGCCGACGAAGCGGGAATCCTGGCCCCTGGGCACGCCGTCCAGGGCACACCTCGCGCAGAAATGGCCCACCGGCTTCATGTCGCCGGAATTGATCTGATCAGTCGTGATCCGTTGCTAGCCGCGCGTCTGGCGGTGACGGCCTGGACATTATGGCCCGACGGCGAATCCCACTATTCCGCCGCGCGCTCGCTGCTCGTTCATCTCGGTACTGGAGAGTTGGGCGCCGCGCTGGAGACCGACACGCTGGAATCGCTCCTGCCCCGCTTTCCCGACGATTATGTGCTCCCGATCGCCCTTGGCAATCTCGAACGGCGGGCAGGTCATTTGCATCGGGCCGAGCACCTCTATCGATTGGCGACCGCCCGGCGACCCGATCTGCCATTCGCTCCGGGACGGCTCGCCCCACTTCTCGCCGAGCAGACGCGTTTTCTCGAAGCCGACCGAATGTTCCAGGCCATCGGCCGCTGTCACGGCGGGATCGAACGCCTGATCCGGCTTGACCCTGGGTTCCTGGCCACCATCCGCCCCATGGCCGCCGCTGTTCCTGACGAAAGGGCCGAGTTGGACGGCAATGACGGCGATATCGTGGTGGTGGCCGGGGGCGACAGCCATTATTTTCTCAAATACTCTGACGCCCTGGTCAATTCCCTGGCGATCAGCGGAACGCGGGCCCGGTTGCATTTCCACATCGTCGATCCGACTCCCGCCGCCTTTGCCCAGGCGGAGCGTTTGCGGCGGCGGTTTCCTGCCCTTCCCATCGAGGTCGGGACGGAATCGACGCCGGACCATATCGCGGCCGACCGGAAGCGCACTTATTACGCCTGCGCCCGGTTCCTGCACCTTCCCGATCTGTTGCGGCACCATCGTCGCCCGGTGCTGATGCTGGACATGGACATGGTCATCCTGCGCGATGTGACCCAGTTGGTCGAACAGTTTCTCGGCGAGGGGAAGGACATCGCCCTGATCGCCGGGACACAGGCCGACCCATGGTGCCGATTGTGGGCCGATGTCATCTTGGTGAGGCCGACCCCCGCCGCGCTCGATTACCTCGACACAGTCAGGGCCTATATCCGCCATTTCTTCGACAGCGGCGATGCCGTGTGGTTTCTCGATCAAGTCGCTTTGTATTGCGCGTTTTACGCCGGCTATGTCGGACGCCCGGCCCCACGTCTCCAGGTTTGGCCGATGGACCTCCAGAACGCCAGTGCCGACCTGTGCTATTTCTGGTCGCTGCATTCAAGCCAGCCGACCAATCAGGGGGTATGTCAGTCGGCGCTGTATCAGAAATACGCCCGCTGGGAGGGTGATGTGCCCCCGGGAAATTGGATCGTTTTGAGTTAGGGTCAGGACCCATAAAAAGGTTTTCTCGGGTGAAGCTTTGTAATTCAAGGATTCCGAAAGGAGCCCTTGAATGGACGATCATCTTTTCTGGCTGACGGACGAGCAGTTTGTGCGGCTTGCCCCGCATCTTCCGACCGATACGCGGGGCAAGGCACGGGTAGATGACCGGCGTGTCATCAGCGGGATCATCCATGTCCTGAAATCAGGATGTCGCTGGGTCGATGCCCCTTCAGCTTATGGACCGCGCAAGACGCTCTATAACCGCTTCGTCCGCTGGGGCGACAAGGGCATCTGGCAGAACATATTTCATGCGTTGGCTTCGGCGGGAGGCCCTCATAGGCGCTAACATAAGCGTGGACATGGCCACGGGGTCGTGATTCAAGATCGAATGACTCAATTCGATTCTTTCTTCTGAGAACCCTGTGGCCGAGTGGTTGTGAACCGCCCTGGGTTTGTCGGAGGCCCCAACTCGTGAGAGAGTGGAGCCACGATGAGCAAGACGACGAACAAATTTTCAACCGAGATCCGTGCCCGAGCGG
>NZ_AQPH01000137.1 GCF_000442515.1 Magnetospirillum fulvum MGU-K5
TGCGCCGGTGTCTGAGACCGAGATGGCGGAATGCTACCGCTTTTTGGCGACGGCTGATTACGCCGAGGGGATGGCCGCCTTCCGCGCCCGCCGTAAGCCGGTGTTCCGGGGGGAATGATACGCGATCAGCGGCCATTGCGGCCGCGGCCAAGCGGGCGGATGCCCGCACCCGGCGAGGGGCAATGATAAAGCCAGAGCACCGTGTCTCATATTTGAGGCACGGTGCTCTAAGGCTGCGGCGGCCCGCCCGCCTTGACCCAGGCCAGCACGAAGACCCGGATCGACGAGGACAGCGATCCGGGCACCTGGGGACCGAACCGCCCTGAATCGATTTCGGTGACGAGCTGATTGACCGATTGCCCCCGTTCGGTGGCAATCCGCTTCAGCTCGTCCCAAAAGGCGTCTTCCAGCGTGATGCTGCTGGCGTGGCCCGCGATCATCACCGACCGCTTCTGTACCGGCTGCCCCGTCACGGCCGTGCGGCCGAAGCTTCGGTTTGGGCCGGGGCGCCTTCCCAGACGCCATGCGGCGGAATCGCTTCGCCTTTCATCACGATGGTCAACTGGCCGATGCGGGCGAATTCGCCGACATCGGTGTCGTACAGCACGGTCGATCCGGTTCCGATGGTGACCCCCTTGCGCAAGGTCACGATGCCCACCTTCATCACCCGATCCTCGTACAGGTGGGTTTGCAAGGCCGACGCCGCGTTGATCGCGCAGAAATCACCGACATTGATGCAATCGAATTCGGTGATGTCGGTCGTGTCCATGAAAACGCCCCGGCCAAACTTGCTGCCGAACAGCCGCAGGAACCAGGGCAGGAACGGGGTGCCGCGCAGGTGATCTAGCATCACCTTGCCCGCCATGCCCCAATACATCACCGCGACCGCCTCGGTGCGCAACGCCCACCACGACCACATCGGCTTCGCGGTCGGACGGTAGCGGCCCATCATCAGCCACTTCACCGTGATCGCGCACAGGGTCAGCGCGGTCGAGATCGCGACGCTGGCGGCGCAGAACAGCACGACGACAATGCCGTAATCGTGGCGGGCAATCCATTGGTCGAGCACTTCGACCGACATGATGCCAAAGGTGATGAACAACATGCTGGGTAGCGATACCGCAAAGGCTTCGAAGAACGCCCGCCATGCCCGCCGCCACAATGGCGGCTCGAAGGTCCAAGCCGCGCCGCCGCCGTCAAAACGCTGACGCACCGGCAGTTTGATCGGCGGGCTGCCGAACCATGTGTCACCAGGGCTGATCGCGGCATTGTCAGGCGGCAACGACTTGATGCCGATCAGGGTTCCCTCGGGGATGAGGGCACCAGGAGGGATCACCGCGTCATTGCCGACAAAGACGCGCGGGCCGATCCGCACCGGCTCAAGCTCCATCCAGCCGCGCCGGACGCTTTCGTCGCCCAGGATCACCTCGTCGGCGATGAAGCATTTCTCGCCGATCTCGGTCAGGTCATAGCGTCCGGACAGATTGCAGGAAATTTCGGCGTCCTTGCCGATCTTGGCCCCCATCAGCCGGTACCAGATCCGCATGTAGACGGTGGCGTACAGCGACGACAGCGTCTCCAGCATCAGTTCGGTCGCCAGCGCGATGATCCACTTGCGGACGTAGAAGCCGCCGTAAACCGAGTAGGTCCCGGCGGTGACCACCGGCAACACGGTCCAGCGCATCGCGGCGATCAGCAACACGGTGACGACGATCAGCGCCATCGCCGTCGGCCAGGCCAGCAAAGGCAGGATATAGAGGTAATCGTGTGGGCCGCTGCCCGCCATCACCTCGCTCAGGCTTTCAAACAGATAGAAGGCCGGGAAGATCGGAATCAGGCTGATCGGCGGCAGGATCACCAGCATCAGCAGATAGAACGCGCTCAACGCCGCCTTGCGGGTCCGCGTCGCCCGCGCCGGTTCGGGCAGGGCGGCGACATCGACCGTGCCGGTCCGCCGCGCGGGCGAGCCTTCCCAGAATTCGGCCCGTCCGGTGCGGACTCCCGGCGGAACCGAGGTCAGATCGGCCAGTTCGGTTTCGTCGGCCAGCACCGTATCCGGCCCGATCACGCACGAGGTGCCGATATGGGCATCGTCGCCGATTGCGATGGTGCCGATCACCAGTTCGTTGCCGACGATTTCGGCGTTGGACAGCTTGGCCTTGCCGCCGATCACCACACCCTGGCCGATCGTGATCAGGTCAAAGGCACCGGCCTCGACCTCGCCGATGATGCAGTCGCTGCCGACCTTGGCGCCTAGCGCCCGCAGATACAGCCCCATGATCGGGGTGCCCTGGAACCATTTGATATGGGCGACATTGACCATCCGCTGCGCCAGCCACCAGCGGAAGTAATAGACGCCCCACAGCGGATAGCGGCCGGGCCGGGTGCGGCCGATCGCCAGCCATTTCAGCACGATCGAGCCCAGGATGGTCCCGATATTGATGACCGCATAGGTCAACATCAGGGTGACGATTTCGCGGCCCAGCCCGGCCTCTTCGCCGGACAGCAGCATGTAACTGACGAACACCCCCAGCCAGGGCAGGGTGGTCAGGGTCAGGATCAGCGGCATCGCTGCCGCCTGGGCCAGACCGCACAGGACGCGCCGCAGCAGCGGGGGCGGCTCGAATGACAGGTCGGCGGCAACCGTCCCCGGCGCCGGAGCCCGCGCGTCAAGCAGCGCGGCCATCGCCCGCAGGGTGCGGGTGGCATAGATTTCGGTCAGGGTCAGGCTGGCCAGCGCCGGGTCCTGGCGCACCGTCGAGACGAAGCGGGCGGCCAGCAGGGAATGACCACCGAGATCGAGGAAGAAGTCGGCCTCGAACGGGATCGACTGGCCGGGGAAGACGTGGCGGGCGGCTTCCAGCAGTTTGGCTTCGGTCGGCGTAGCCGGGTCTTCCTGCTCCTCGGCTCCGCTTTCGGTCAAGGGCAGGGTCGCCAGACTCTTGCGGTCAAGCTTGCCCGAGATCAGGCGGGGCAGGTCGCTGACCGGCTGGTACAGCGACGGAACCATGTAAGCGGGCAGCGTTTCGCGCAGCGCGGCGCGCAACGCCGTCGGTTCGGGAGTTTGACCCGGTGCCGCGACGACGAAGGCAACCAGCCGATCGGTGCCATCATCGCGGCGCAAAGCGACGGCGGCGCGCTGGATGCCGGGCAGGGCGGCGAGACGGGCTTCGATCTCGCCCAGTTCGACGCGAAAGCCGCGAATCTTGACCTGATCGTCGATGCGGCCGTGGAACAGCAGGCTTCCGGCCGGATCGAGGCTGACCGCATCGCCCGAGCGATACAGCACCGGGGCCAGACCGTCATGCTCGAACGGATTGGCGATGAATTTCTCGGCGGTCAGGTCGGCGCGGCCGAGATAACCATCGGTGACGCCCGG
>NZ_AQPH01000138.1 GCF_000442515.1 Magnetospirillum fulvum MGU-K5
ATGGCAAGGGTCTGCGCTGTCTTGGCGACGGCAAGCGGCGTCCCCAGTTTCAGCAACGCCCCGGTGAGGGTGGGCATGAAGCCGCCGAGACGGTCAAAGGCGGCAAGGTTCATCTCCCAGGCCTGGGGCAGCACCCGAACCCAGTCGAGCCAAAGTTCGGGACCGAACGCCGCCGCGCTCAGTCCGGCCAGGGTCGCAAAGGTTAGGGCCGCCGCCAGGATGGCCCGCCACGCCCGCGCCGCCAGCAGCGCCACACCCGCCAGCAGGGCAAGGTGGGGCTTGATCGTCACTAGGCCCAGGCATACCCCAGCCGCGACTGGGTGTGTCCGCAGCAGGCCGAGACCGCCCCCCAGCAGAGCCGCGGTCAGGAACCCGGTTTGCCCGGCCGCCATCGTTACCATCGTCGAGGGGGCTGCCAGCAAGACCAGCGCCCGCCGTCCCGACCATCGTCTGCCTTGTCCCAGGGTGGCGAACAACGCCAGCGTTCCAAAAATCCAGACATGGGCCATGACAAGAAATGGCCCCAAAGACAATGGCAGGACGAAGAACAAGAAGGATGGTGGATAGAAATTAGGCAGGATGAAACTCGATTTTCCGCCCTGCAAGTCAAGCTGATAGGCGGAAAAGGCTTTGACGTCGTAAATCCGATCGACAAATCCTGACCAGATCGCTTTTGACATCGACCAGAATTCAAAAAAGTCATTGTGCCGTGTCAGGATCGGCGTGGACTCATTCTCCAATCCGATCGTATAGCTATAGACGTTAATAGATATGCCGATGAGTGTTATTATTTTTAGGATGTTGAGGATTCGGCCTTCGGCGGAAAGTCTAATAAATCTCACAATAACACCATCGGTGAATCTACGTATCGGCTTTGGGCGAAGATGCGCCGCCTTGTCGCGGTGGGGAGTATCTCTTTTTGGTGGTGTTCTGTCCAGGTTCCGCCTGTCATGCCCGCCGGTCAATAACTTGGGCAGTTGTATTGTCCCCCCGCTGAGCGTGCCCGATGCTCCCTCGGAAGGGGGGCGAAATTTGCATCAATTTAATTATAGTTTTAAGTAAAATAACGTAAAATATGGACCGAGATGGTTTTTGTTTCCCCAAGTGATAATGCATTTGCGTTCTCTCTGTGGTGAAGTTATGTAATAACAGTACGTTGATTCTGTGGTCTACAGGGATTGTAGGATGTGCCCTGTCTAGTCGGGGGGGGTCGCTCCTGTTTGCTCGCCGCGAGGTTTCAGAAAATTCGATATAAAATAAATTATCCATCTATAATTATTCTTCATACGAACGGGTGTGTGGTCGTTTTACTTATTTTTAATGTTCATGCATGTTTTTTACGTGATCATTTCAAGTATCCATTTCTGTTTTTATCGATTTTTGGAGGTGGCGGATTCTGGGTAGGGGGTGTCCCCTCTCGCGTTTCGTTTTGCTTCCCCGCTTTTGACGAAAGCGGGGGGCGATATGGCGTTCTAACCTGTTTGAGGCAGTGGAAGATGGGAGACTTCGCCGGACTCGGCACCATGGCGCGCGTGCTCCCGTCAGCCGCAGGGGGCAATCGTCTTGCCGTCCTGCTGATCCTGTCTGCGATTCTCGTCAACGGATTGGCGCTATCCGGCGTGTTTTTCGCTCTGTCCGAGGTCAAGCAACGCGATATCGCTCGGCAAGAAATGCACGGAATGGCCCAGGTTCAGGCGATTCGGCAGAATATCGATAACACGATTACTAAAATTGACATTGCTCTGAAATTGATTTCCGACTCGCTTGAATCGGATTTTCGCAGTGGTGTGGAGAAAAAAGAGACAATTGTCGGTGTTATGGATAAGATTCGTTATCTCATAACCGAATCTGAAGATGTTTCGGTTACCGATAATGATGGGGCTGTTATTTATCATATGGGGCATGAAACGCCGTTTTATTTTAACGTTAGGGATCGTGAGTATTTTCGGGACATGATGGTCGGTGGCAAGAACACGATGTATGTTTCTCGCCCGGTCAGAAGCCGATTGTCCGGTCACGATATTCTGATCTTCGCCCGGGCCTATCGCGACCGGACCGGACAGTTTGGCGGTATAATCGTTATTCCGGTCCGGCTGAGTTACTTCAGCCAGCAAATGTCCGTTTTCCCGCTGAAAGGGGGTGAGGGGCTCAGCCTGCGCGGGGGCGATCTTTCCGTGATCGTCCGCGTTCCGGTGGGCGCGGACCAGACATCGGGGGAGATGGACACGCCGCCGGGACTGAAGGAGCGGATTGCCGCCAATTCCTCAACGGGGACGGTTCATGCCCCGACTCCGTCCGAGGGACTGGATCGGGTCTATGCCTTCGCCCGTTTATCGTCGAGCCCGATTTATGTCATCAACAGCGCCTCGGAAGCCGATTATCTCGAAGAATGGCGGCATCTGCGCACCGTCGCGTTGGGGATGGCCCTGCTGTTCCTGGTCTCGACCAATTTTGCTGCCTACATGATCTTTCATTATTGGCGCAAGGAACGGGACAATGCGGCTCAGTTGCGCGAATCGAATGGCAATTTGCGCGACGCGATCACCAACCTTCGAGAGCTCCACGAATCGATTCTGGCCGCATCCGAAGTCGGCGGTCTTGGGACCTATGCCCTCGGATTGGTTGATGATCACTGGGTCCGTTCGCCCGAGCAGGAGGCGATCTTTGGCATTGATCGAGATTACCCCACCACCGGCGAAATGTGGCGGAGCCTGATTCACGACGAGGATCGCGAGAAGCTTCGGACCTATTTCGACGAGACGGTGCGGACTCATCTTTTGCCGTTCGACATGGAATACCGGATCACCCGCCCCAGCGACGGGGCGATCCGCTGGATACATACGATCGGCAAGTTGGAACTGAATGCGGCGGGTCTGCCGGTGCGCCTCATCGGCGCGGTCAAGGATGTGACCGATCAGAAGGAAAGCCAGGAGCGGATGGCCTATCTGGCGTTTCACGACAGCCTGACCGGCTTGCCCAACCGGACCTTGCTGGTCGACCGCATCCACCACGCCCTGCTTCAGGCCAAGCGTCATGGCGATCAACTGGCGGTGTGCTACCTCGATCTCGATGGGTTTAAGCCGATCAACGACCAGTGGGGGCACGATTTCGGCGACAGGATTCTGGTCGAAGTGGCCGAGCGGTTACAGGGCGCGACCCGCCCCGGCGACACGGTCGCCCGGATGGGGGGCGATGAATTTGTTGTTCTGCTTTGCCGTATCGGCGAGGAG
>NZ_AQPH01000139.1 GCF_000442515.1 Magnetospirillum fulvum MGU-K5
AGCTCGTTCAGTTGAGCGAGCTGGTTCTTGATCTGCTCCTGCATCGACTTCAGTTGTTCGACCGCCTGACCCAACAAGGTGCCGTCGAACACCGGCATTCCGCCGCCTAGGGCGGCCGGAGCGGTGACGGTCAAAGCGGCGGAGAGCAGCAGGGCCACTTTCAGAGGTGCGCGCGCCATTGCTCCCCCCATTTTTCCTGAAGTGCCGTGAGCTCGCGCACCGCGTCGGGGCCGGAGCGATAGAAGCGCAGCGCCGGACCCAAGGGGGCGAGGTCGATATCGAGCACGGTCGATTCCTCGAAGCCGGTGGCGGCGTCGCGTTTGACCAGCAGCACCTTGCGGCCCTCGGGCGCGCCGAAGATGAAGCTCTTTTGCTCGTCGTTGAGGTTGAACGGCTCGTAGGCCGAGCGGTTGCCCTGGGGATTGGGATAGAAGAAGAAGGTCGCGGTGTTCTCGATCACCGCATCGGCGATGCCGGATTTGTGCAGCGCGCCGGGGTCCTGGAACGCCATGCCGACCGCGCCGCCGAACTTGCGGTATTCGCGGTACATCACCGCCGCCAGATCGCGGAAGGCGGGGTTTCTGAGCAGGTTGGCGGCTTCGTCGATGAAGACGGCAAAGCCCTTGACCCGGCCTTCACGCGCCATCCGCTCGATCGCGGTACTGATATGGGCGACGACGGGTGCCCCCAGCGCCGGGTCTTCCAGCGCCTCATTCATGTTGATGCCGGTGAGGAAGGCGCGGTCGAGGAAGCCGGACAGGCTGTCCCTGGGTGCGTTGAAGGTGTTGGCGTAAAGCCCGGCGCGGCCCTTGGCATCGACGACCCAGCGGGCGAAGCTCTTGCGCGCCTCGCTGTGGGCGGGGAAGGTCAGCGGGAAGATCTGATCGAAGGTCCGCGCCTCGATCGGCAATTGAAAGGCGGTTTCGGCAACGTGGGCGAGGATGTCCTCGATCCCGGCGGTATCGCCTGCCTCGCCCAGCATCAGCCGGATCAACAGCGCCAGGCGCTGGCGGTTGATCGGGCTGTCGTCGCAATCGAGCGGGTTGAGAGCGAGGCGGTCGAACGGCTGATAGAGGCCGCCCAGCGCCTCGATCATGAAGCGGGCACCTTCCTTCGAATCGAAGATCGTCGAGCGGATGCCCTCGAACTTCGCCAGCCCGCCCAGCAGATGCAGCACCAGGGTCGATTTGCCCGAGTTCGAGGGGGCGAAGACGACGAAATGCCCCAGCGCCTTGGGAGCGACCGAGCATTGGAACTGGAAGCGGTAGGCCTGTCCGCTCCCGGTCATGAAGGAGCGCACCGGACCCTTGCCGTATTGGGATTCGGGCAGGCCGGTCGGCGCATTCTCGAACGGCCACAGGGCGGCGACGTTCTCGACGAACAGCTTCAAGGGGCGCAGCAGGCGGTCGCGGTCGGGCAGACGGTTGAACCACACCACCGCCGCCCCTCGGGTTTCGACCGAGGCGACAATTCGGCGGTCGGCCAGGATGCGGGCGACCTGAGCGGTCAAATCATTGAGCTCGGTTTCGTCGGCGGCGCGCAGCACGATGGCCAGTTGGGTCGCCACCAGCGCGGTGCGGCCTTGGGCCAGCAGCTCGATCGCGGCGGCGCATTCTCCGGCGGCCTGGGCCGAGCCGAAGGCGCTGTTGGCGCCACGCTTCAACAGCAGCAGGGTTTTGTCGCGGCCGGTCGGCAGGGCGATCTGGGACAGCTCGATCTCGCCCGGCACCGCCATCAGCTCGTGGAGCAGATGGCCGGAGACCATGTCGGGCCATTCCCGCACCGCGATGATGCGGTGGAAGGTCTTCGTCGGCAGGTGGGCCGAGATCGTGCCGTCGGGGGTGAAGATCAGATCGGCGGCGGGCAGATTGGCCGAGATGTTGACCGACACCGCCCGCAGATCGGCGCGGTAATCGCCGCAGATCAGGCCGTTCAGGAACCCGGTCAGCGGGCAATCGGCCTCCGGGTCGGTTGGCCGAGCCAATCGTTTGGGTCGATAGCCCGCGAGCAAGGCGTGCAGCTTGTCGTCGGCTTCCTCCAACTGATGCGGAGCCGGGCTTTGCAGGGTGAGATACCAGGACAGAGCAAAGGCCGAGCGGTACAGCGCCGCTTCGGCCGCGCCGATCTCGGTCAGAGCCGGAGATGGCCAGGTCGCGGGCGAAACCGAATCCTGACGGCGTTTGATTCCGTACAGGCGCACCGTGACGCCCCGTGCGGCGCAGGCGGCCAGGAAATCGGCCCGGCCCTGATGCAGCGCCGCCTGCTCGGCTTCGGGGCGGGTGTCGTAGGCGAGCCCGTCCAGGCGAAAGGCGCGGAGCACGGTGCCGGATTTAAGCCGGACGGTGAAATGATCGGGCTCGATCCGGTCGAGCTCCAGCTCGTGGCCGAGCCAGTTGAACTCGACCGAGCCAAAGGCGATCCGCCGGGCCGCCGGAACCGCAAGGGCTCCGACGGCCACGGCGGCGCTTCCCACGCCGATCGCGAGCGGCCACAGGCTCATGGCCGCGTCCTCCGGGAACGCGCGGCGGGGGACGCCCCGGCCAGCAGCCATCGACGCGGGGAGACTTTCCAGAACAGCGCCACCGCCAGGGCGACGCTGTCGATATGACGGTCGCGCCGGGCCAGTCGATAGGCCACGGACAGCCCGACCGCCAGCACCAGGGCGAAGGCGATCATCGACAGTGCGATGCCGCCCAGCAGGATCGCCAGCCCATAGACGGCCACCGCCGGAGCCACCGCCAGGATCATCAGAGCAGGCGGCAAGCCGAAGATCGTGAACGGCCATTGGACATGGGTGAACACCACCGAGCGGGCCTTCATCGCCTTAGCTCCGCGTCATCAGGTCGATGAACCACAGGATTGCCGACGGCCCGACCGTCACCAGAAAACCGGCGACGAAGAAGATCCAGAGCCGCGACTGGTCGAGCCGCCGGGTCATCGCCGCCCACAGGCCGTAGCCGACCAGCGAGAGGCCGATCAGGGCTCCCCCGATCGCGGCCAGAGTCTTAGGGGGAGGGAAAGCGGAAAAGAGGAAGACGGCGTTTGTGTGCGTCATGGCGGTCAGCTCTGCTTCATCAGATCGAT
>NZ_AQPH01000140.1 GCF_000442515.1 Magnetospirillum fulvum MGU-K5
ATTTCCGGCATCACCAGCGGAGCCGCGATCATCCCGGTGAACAGAGTCCGGCCGCGGAAACGACGGAACCGCACCAGCACCACCGCCGCCAGCGTGCCGAGAATGGTAGCGATAGTCGCATTGGCAACCGCGACCTGAAGGCTGAGCCACGCCGCATCCAGGACTTTTTCATCCTGAAGCAGTTCGCCATACCATTTGAACGAGAACCCGCCCCACACCGTCACCAGACGCGAGGCGTTGAACGAATAAATGATCATCACAACGATCGGAACGTACAGAAACGCATAGGCCAGCGACAGCAGGCCATACAGCGCCAGCGCCCGGTTGCGCCCCCAGCCGGTGCTGCTCATCGCGTTCCCTCCGTCGCGCGCCCCTGGATGCGCTGAAAGATCATTACCGGCACCACCAGCAGAACCAGCATCGCCACTGCCACCGCTGAAGCGACCGGCCAGTCACGATTGTCGAAAAATTCGGCCCAAAGAATCTTGCCGATCATCAGGGTATCGGGCCCGCCCAGCAAATCGGGAATGACGAACTCGCCCACCGCCGGAATGAAAACCAGCAGCGAACCAGCAACGATTCCCGGCATCGACAACGGCAGAGTCACCGAAATAAACGCCTGAAAGGGACGGCAGCCCAGATCGGCCGCCGCTTCCAGCAGCGACAAATCCATCTTTTCCAGGGTGGCGAACAACGGCAGCACCATGAAGGGCAGATACGAATAGACCATGCCGATTAGCACGGCCAAATCGGTTTCAAGAATCTGCAATGGGGCATCGATCACCCCCAACCACAGCAGCAGACCGTTTAGCAATCCCTCGGTTTTCAGAATCCCGATCCAGGCATAAACCCGGATCAGAAACGACGTCCAGAACGGCAGCGCGACCAGCAACAACAACATATTGCGAACGGAATGAGGCGCGCGCGCGATCGCATAGGCGGCGGGATAGCCGAGCAACAAGCAACACAAGGTTGCAATCGCGGCCAGCCGAAGCGAATTGAGATAGGCAAACGCATACAATTCGTCGCCGAACAGCGTGCCGAAACTGCCAAGCGCAATCCGGATCGTCAGAACCGCGTCGCCGCCCCACTCCAGCAACGGCGTATAAGGCGGAATGCCCATCACCGCCTGGGACAGACTGATCTTAATGACGATCAGGAACGGCACTAGGAAGAACACCACCAGCCAGATATAGGGCGGCAGCCCGACCAGCAGCCGGCCCCAGCGGCGGACCACGCGGTCGAGCCCCGTCATCGGGTCAGCACCATGGCGTTGGCGGGATGCCACGCCAGATGAACCTCGTCTTCCCAGGTCAGTTCCTGTTCGCCGGTATGGCGCAGATTGGTCCGAAGCACCTCGACCCGCCGACCCGACGGCAGCGCAATATGATAGATCGAGACGTCACCGAGATAGGCGATATCGGCAACAACACCCTTGACCCCGTTCATCCCCTCGGGCGGGCTTTCGCGTTGCACCACCATCTTTTCGGGACGAACCATCACCGTCACCGGTGCTCCGACCGGCACCGAACCGCCATGGGCAATCGACAGATCGCGTTCCAGTTCGGGGCAGGTGACAACGAGAAGGTCATGGTTATCCGACGCCACCACCCCTTCGAACATGTTGGCGGCCCCGATGAAATCAGCAACGAAGCGGGTGCCGGGATATTCATAGATTTCGACTGGCGTGCCGACCTGTTCCAGACATCCCGAATTCATCACCGCAATGCGGCTGGACATCGTCATCGCCTCACCCTGGTCGTGGGTGACCATGACGAAGGTGATGCCGACCCGTTCCTGAATACCCACCAGTTCAAGCTGAGTCCGCTCGCGCAGCTGGCGGTCAAGCGCCGCCAGCGGCTCGTCGAGCAGAAGAACCTTCGGTTCCTTGGCCAGACAGCGCGCCAGCGCGACGCGCTGACGCTGCCCACCCGACAATTGGTGCGGCTTGCGGCCGCCGAAGCGGCTCATCTGCACCAGATCGAGGACGTCGCGAACTTTCTCGCGGATCTGTGCCTTGGGCACACCATCCTGTTTCAGGCCGAACGCGACATTCTGTTCCACCGTCATATGGGGGAACAGGGCGTAAGACTGGAACATCATGTTGACCGGCCGCTCATAGGGCGGGATCGCCGAAACGTCGGTTCCGTCGATGAAAATCCGCCCCGAGGTCGGGGTTTCGAATCCGGCCAACATCCGCAACAGCGTCGTCTTGCCGCAGCCAGACGCGCCGAGCAGCGAGAAGAACTCGCCGGCGTGGATGGAGAGATCGACCTGATCGACCGCGACGAAGTCGCCGAACCGTTTCGAGACAGCCTCGAAACGGATCAGCGGCACCGCATCAGGATCGGTCCAGGGCGAGAACGTCGGACGTTGGGTAATCGTCTGGGCCATGCTCATTATTTCCGCGTCTCGATCAGCCTTAGCGGCCGGTCTTGACGCTGGTCCACAAGCGAGTGCGCTCACGTTCCTTCGCCAGATCGGCAGGGGGAACCTGGAACTCTTTCGCCGCTACGTCGGCCGGCGGATAGATCACCGGATCGGCCACGATTTCCTTCTTCATCAGCGGCTTGGACGCCGGCACCGCATTGGCGTAACCGGTGGTGTCGCTGACCGCCGCGATGATTTCCGGCTGCAACAGGAAATCGATGAATTTGTGGGCGTTGTCGGGATGCGGAGCATCGGCCGGGATCGCCGCAGCGTCGATGTTGATCACCGCCCCTTCCTTGGGGATGAAGATGGCGAGGTGAACGCCCTTGTTGGCCTCGTTGGCGCGGTTGCGCGCCTGGACCAGATCGCCGACATAGCCCTGGGCAAGGCAGGTGTCACCGTTGGCCATATCGTTGATATATTTCGAGGAATGGAAATACTTCAACGAGGGACGGATCGCCTTGACCGTCTCGGCGGCCAGCTTCAGATCGTCGGTGGCAAGGCTGGCCCCGTTAGACCGCGATAGAGCAGAGCGGCGGCAAAGGCTTC
>NZ_AQPH01000141.1 GCF_000442515.1 Magnetospirillum fulvum MGU-K5
AACTCGTTCAGTTGCTTCAGCTGATTCTGGATCTGCTCCTGCATCGACTTCAGTTGTTCGACCGCCTGACCCAACAAGGTGCCGTCGAACACCGGCATTCCGCCGCCTAGGGCGGCCGGAGCGGTGACGGTCAAAGCGGCGGAGAGCAGCAGGGCCACTTTCAGAGGTGCGCGCGCCATTGCTCCCCCCATTTTTCCTGAAGTGCCGTGAGCTCGCGCACCGCGTCGGGGCCGGAGCGATAGAACCGCAGCGCCGGACCCAGGGGGGCGAGGTCGATATCGAGCACGGTCGATTCCTCGAAGCCGGTGGCGGCGTCGCGTTTGACCAGCAGCACCTTGCGGCCCTCGGGCGCGCCGAAGATGAAGCTCTTTTGCTCGTCGTTGAGGTTGAACGGCTCGTAGGCCGAGCGGTTGCCCTGGGGGTTGGGATAGAAGAAGAAGGTCGCGGTGTTCTCGATCACCGCGTCGGCGATGCCGGATTTGTGCAGCGCGCCGGGGTCCTGGAACGCCATGCCGACCGCGCCGCCGAACTTGCGGTATTCGCGGTACATCACCGCGGCGAGGTCACGGAAGGCGGGGTTGCGCAGCAGATTGGCGGCCTCGTCGATGAAGACGGCAAAGCCCTTGACCCGGCCTTCGCGCGCCATCCGCTCGATCGCGGTACTGATATGGGCGACGACGGGCGCGCCCAGCGCCGGATCTTCCAGCGCCTCGTTCATGTTGATGCCGGTGAGGAAGGCGCGGTCGAGGAAGCCGGACAGGCTGTCACGGGGCGCGTTGAAGGTGTTGGCGTAGAGCCCGCTTCGGCCCTTGGCATCGACCACCCAGCGGGCGAAGCTCTTGCGCGCCTCGCTGTGGGCGGGGAAGGTCAGCGGGAAGATCTGATCGAAGGTCCGGGCCTCGACCGGCAATTGGAAGGCGGTTTCGGCAACGTGGGCGAGGATGTCCTCGATCCCGGCGGTATCACCGGCCTCGCCCAGCATCAGCCTGATCAGCAGCGCCAGGCGCTGGCGGTTGATCGGGCTGTCGTCGCAATCGAGCGGGTTCAGCGCCAGGCGGTCGAACGGCTGATAGAGGCCGCCCAGCGCCTCGATCATGAAGCGGGCCCCTTCCTTACTGTCGAAGATGGTGCTGCGGATGCCCTCGAACTTGGCCAGTCCGCCCAGCAGATGCAGCACCAGGGTCGATTTGCCGGAATTGGACGGGGCGAAGACGACGAAATGCCCCAGCGCCTTGGGGGCGACCGAGCACTGAAACTGGAAGCGGTAGGCCTGACCGCTGCCGGTCATGAAGGAGCGCACCGGACCCTTGCCGTATTGGGATTCGGGCAGGCCGGTCGGCGCGTTCTCGAACGGCCACAGGGCGGCGACGTTCTCGACGAACAGCTTCAGCGGGCGCAGCAGGCGGTCGCGGTCGGGCAGTCGGTTGAACCACACCAAAGCCGCCCCCCTGGTTTCGACCGAGGCGACCACACGGCGGTCGGCCAGGATGCGGGCGACCTGAGCGGTCAAATCATTGAGCTCGGTTTCGTCGGCGGCGCGCAGCACGATGGCGAGTTGGGTCGCCACCAGGGCGGTGCGGCCTTGGGCCAGCAGCTCGATCGCGGCGGCGCATTCCCCGGCGGCCTGGGCCGAGCCGAAGGCGCTGTTGGCCCCCCGCTTCAACAGCAGCAGGGTTTTGTCGCGCCCGGTTGGCAGGGCGACCTGGGACAGTTCGATCTCGCCCGGCACCGCCATCAACTCGTGGAGCAGATGGCCCGACACCATGTCGGGCCATTCCCGCACTGCGATGATGCGGTGGAGCAGTGGAGTCGGCAGGTGGGCCGAGATCGTGCCGTCGGGGGTGAAGATCAGATCGGCGGCGGGCAGATTGGCCGAGATGTTGACCGACACCGCCCGCAGATCGGCGCGGTAATCGCCGCAGATCAGGCCGTTCAAGAACCCGGTCAGCGGGCAAGCGGCGGATTCATCAACGGGCCGGGCCAATCGTTTGGGCCGATAGCCCGCGAGCAAGGCGTGCAGTTTGTCGTCGGCTTCCTCAAGCTGGTGGGGAGCCGGGCTTTGCAGGGTGAGATACCAGGACAAAGCGAAGGCCGAGCGGTACAGCGCCGCTTCGGCCGCACCGATCTCGGTCAACGCCTGCGACGGCCAGGTCGCGGGCGAAACCGAGTCCTGGCGGCGCTTCACCCCATAGACCCGCACCGTGACGCCGCGCGCGGCGCAGGCGGCCAGGAAATCGGCGCGGCCCTGATGCAGCGCCGCCTGCTCGGCTTCGGGGCGGGTGTCGTAGGCCAGACCGTCGAGGCGGAAGGCACGCAGCACGGTGCCGGATTTAAGCCGGACGGTGAAATGATCGGGCTCGATCCGGTCGAGCTCCAGTTCGTGGCCGAGCCAGTCGAACCCAACCGAGCCAAAGGCGATCCGCCGGGCCGCCGGAACCGCAAGGGCTCCGACGGCCACGGCGGCGCTTCCCACGCCGATCGCGAGCGGCCACAGGCTCATGGCCGCGTCCTCCGGGAACGCGCGGCGGGGGACGCCCCGGCCAGCAGCCATCGACGCGGGGAGACGTTCCAGAACAGCGCCACCCCCAGGGCGACGCTGTCGATATGGCGGTCACGCCGGGCCAGCCGATAGGCGACGGACAGCCCGACCGCCAGCACCAGGGCGAAGGCGATCATCGACAATGCGATGCCGCCCAGCAGGATCGCCAGCCCATAGACCGCCACCGCCGGAGCCACCGCCAGGATCATCAGAGCAGGCGGCAAGCCGAAGATCGTGAACGGCCATTGGACATGAGTGAACACCACCGAGCGGGCCTTCATCGCCTTAGCTCTGCTTCATCACATCGATGAACCACAGGATCGCGGAGGGTCCGACCGTCACCAGCAGACCGGCGACGAAGAAGATCCAGATCCGCGACCAATCGAGCCGCTGGGTCATCGCCGCCCACAGGCC
>NZ_AQPH01000142.1 GCF_000442515.1 Magnetospirillum fulvum MGU-K5
CGCGGATGACGCGGTCAATCGGCGGTGAACAGACGGACGATATCGGGAATGACGATGAAGTCGGTCCCGCGCTTGCCGATCCCCTTGATGAAATCGGCACGCCATTTCATGCCGATATCGGGGGTGCTTTCGATCGAGGCCCGGCCGATTTCGGTGACTTCAAACACTTTGTCGGCGAGCAGCCCCACAACGGTAATTTCGCCATCGAGGTCGATCTCGACCACCACCACCCTGGTATCGAGGGTGGGCGGCGTCTGCTCCATGCCGAATTTCAGCCGCAGATCGGCCACCGGAACCACCTTGCCCCGCACATTGATCAGGCCGCCGACGAAATCGCGGGCGCCCGGCACCTCGGTCACCGAGACGAGATCGAGAATCTCGTGAACGATGCTGGCGTCGATCGCGAAAATCTCGCCGCCCAATCCCAGGGTCAGGGCTTCGAAGGCCGGGCCGCCGCTTGCCAGTGCCGTATTGGTCATGGCGCGCTCCTTTGCTGATCCGGGGCCTGGCCGCCGCTGGAGACCAGATACGCGGTGTCGAGGATCAGTGCGACGGTGCCGTCGCCCAGGATCGTAGCACCCGAAAAACTCGCGACGTCGGCATGCAGCTTCGACAGCGATTTGATCACGGTCTGGTGGTCGCCCAGAACCTGATCGACCACCAAGCCGATCCGCCGTTCGCCCGCCGAGATGATCACCACCTTCTGATAGGGATCGGGTGGGCTGGTCGTTCCGAACAATTCGCGCAGGCGGATGAACGGCACCAATTCGTCGCGGATGTTGAGGAAGTTGCGCCCGTTGTGGCGGTCGTCCTCAGCAGGCAGTTCGACGCATTCCTCGACCGCCGACAGCGGCATCACAAAGCGGCCCTTGCCGACCCGCACCAGCAGCCCGTCGATAATCGCCAGCGTCAGCGGCAGGCTGAGAACGATATCGGTGCCCTGGCCGGGAACGCTCGACACCTCGATGGTGCCGCGCAGCGAATCGATGGTGCGTTTGACCACATCCATCCCGACGCCGCGCCCGGACAGGCTGGTCACCGCCTTGGCCGTCGAAAAGCCGGGGTGGAAGATCAGCTGGAAGAGTTCAGGGTCGGACAGTTTGGCTCCCGGCGGGATCAGGTCCTGTTCCTCGGCCTTGGCGCGGATGCGGGTGCGGTCGAGGCCGCGACCGTCGTCACGGATCGAAATCTGTACCTGGGTTCCGGCGTGACGGGCCGACAGGTGAATCCGGCCCTGGGGCGATTTCCCGGCGCGCACCCGGTCCTCCGCCGTCTCCAGCCCATGATCGAGGCTGTTGCGAACGATATGGACCAGCGGATCGTTGAGACGTTCGATCACCGTCTTGTCGAGTTCGGTCTCTTCGCCGTCGGTGGTGAGCTGCACCTCTTTTTCGAGGTCGCGCGACAGATCGCGGACCAGACGGCGGAAGCGGCCGAACAGCGACCCGATCGGCAGCATCCGGATGCCCATCGTCGTCTCGCGCAGGCCGTTGGCCAGCCGCTCGATTTCCTCGGCGATCGCCTTGATCTGAAGATCCTCGCTGCTGGCGATCAATTGCTTCAACCGGGCCTGGGCGATCACCAGTTCGCCGACCTGATCCATCAGATCGTCCAGCCGTTCCGCCGGAACCCGGATCGACGAGGTGGCGGCCGGGCCGGACGCCTTGGCCGTTGCCCCTTCGGTGCGCAGGTGTTTTTGCTCGGCCAGGGCCGAATGCAATTGCTCTTCGCTGAGCGCCCCGTCCTGGACCAGCATCTCGCCCAGCTTGGGCTGACGGGCGGCGATGTCCTCGATCGTTTCGGGATCGACGTCGCCGCGCCGTGTCAGGATGTCGCCCAGCCGGGGGTCGAGATCGAACACCCGCTCGATCGTCAGATCCATGCTGTCACGGACGAAGATGAACACGTCCTCGATCGCGGTTTCCGGCTGGGTGGTGGTCAGCACGACGTCCCAGCCGAGATAGCAGCCGCAGGGGTCGATCTCTTCCAGCGACGGCACCCGCTCGGTCAGGCCGACGATGGTGCATTCGCCCAGATCGCGGATCTCGTCGAGCAGGCGCAGCGGGTTGGTGCCCATCGCCATCGCATCCTGCGCGAGGCGGAAGCGAAACCGCCACGTCGCCGCCGACAGCGTCGCTTCGATCCTGCTTGGGGACGCGGAGGACACGGCCGCGCCACCGCCGCCATTCTCGCCGGTCAGCGCCGCGACCTGGGCCAGCAGGCGCTCGCCCAGCGCCTTGTCGGCCTGCTCCGGCGCTTCGATCAGGGTGCGGATATGATCGCGGGCGGCCAGGGCAACCCCGATCAGCGCCGAAGTGGGGGCAATCGCCCCCCGGCGCACCATGTCAAACGCGTTTTCCAGATGGTGGGTGAAGCTGGCGGCCGCCTCGAACCCGAACATCGCCCCCGAGCCCTTGATCGTATGCAGGGCGCGGAAGGCGGTGTCGAGCAGGTCGCGGTCGTCGGGGGCCTCTTCCAGGCTGAGCAGCGCCGTCTCCAGCTCGGCCAGCAGATCGGAGGCCTCCTCGCGAAATGCTTGGGTGGGGTCGGCGCCGGCGGCCATCAGCCGAGGACCTTCTTGACCACGCCCAGCAACTGGCTTTCCTGGAACGGTTTGACGATCCAGGCCGTGGCCCCGGCCGATTTCGCCTCGGCCTTTTTCGATTCGTCGGATTCGGTGGTCAGGAAGATGATCGGCACCCCCTTATAGGTCGGCAGCGCCCGCAACGCCCGGATCAGGCTCAGCCCGTCCATGTTGGGCATGTTGAGATCGGTCAGAACCATGTTGACCCCTCCGCCCTGGGCCTTGCCCAGCGCATCCTTGCCGTCGCAGGCCTCGATCACGTCGTAGCCCGCCCCGGTCAGCGCCATCTTGACCATCAGCCTCATGCTGGAGGAATCGTCGACGCACAGGATTGTCTTCGCCATCGCTAA
>NZ_AQPH01000143.1 GCF_000442515.1 Magnetospirillum fulvum MGU-K5
AGCCCATAACCCTCAATCCTCCGGCTTCTTTTTCGGCTTGCCCCGCTGGATCAGCTTGCCGCCCTCATACAGGTCGGCTTGCTCGAACATCTCGTCGGTCCATTCGGGAATTTCTTCGTATTCCTCGGGTTGGATGACGTGGGCATCGACCTTCGCCAGATCGCTCCCCGTCGGGCGGCGGCCCGCGCGAATCAGCACGTCGCCTTCATACACATCGGCTCGCGCCAACATCTCGTCGGTCAGTTCCGGGGCGTCGTCGGCCGGATCAAGTTGGGCGGGAGGCTTGGTCATCGGGGGCTCCTCTCGATTCCGCACTCTGCCGCCAGAATATCATGCCGAAGGCCGCAAGACGTGGGCGTTGCCCACACCCACCAGGGGGCCGCGCCCCCTGGACCGGCATCAATTGGATCGGGGTCCAGGGGCCGTGCCCCTGGCGGGGATGGGCGGAGCCCATAACCCTCAACCCCTCCGCCGGAGGGCCGGGCGATGAGACTGCTTCTGCTCCCGGTCGCGCTGCTGATCGTCGCGTTCGTCACCGGCCTGGTCTGGCAAGTGGGGTTCGGCTTCTATCCGCTTGAGGCCGCCTCGTGGCTCTGGGTGCAGGATTACCTGCGCGCCTACCACCAGTTTCCGCCGTTTTTGACCGTGAGTCTGTTTGGCGTTGCCGCCGCGCTGATCGTCCTGATCGTGCTGCTTCAGGCGCTGGCGTCGCGGATCGGCGGGCGGACCACCCATGGCGGCCGCGACGACACCACCTTGCACGGCTCGGCCCGCTGGGCGACCCGGGCCGATGTCAAGCAGACCGGTCTGATGGGCAAAAAGGGCGTGGTCGTGGGCGGCTGGCCCGGGCTGACCGGCAAGGTCCGGACGCTGCGCCATGACGGGCCGGAGCATGTGCTGGCGTTCGCGCCGACCCGCTCGGGCAAGGGCGTCGGGCTGGTGCTGCCGACCTTGCTGTCTTGGCCGGGCTCGGTGCTGGTGCTCGACATCAAGGGCGAGAACTGGCGGCTGACCTCGGGGTGGCGGGCGGCGCAGGGCCAGCGCATCCTGAAATTCGATCCGACGGCGGAAAGCGGCGGGCTGCGCTTCAACCCGCTGGCCGAAATCCGCATTGATGGCAACCACGCCATCGCCGATGCCCAGAACATCGCGGCGATGATTATCGATCCCGACGGCAAGGGGCTGGCCGATTTCTGGGCCAAGTCCGGCTTCTCCTGGCTGACCGCCGCGATCCTCTACACCCTCTATAAGGTCCGCGCCGATCAGGGCCGCATCGCCACCCTGACCGATGTCGATACGATCCTGACCGCCTCGGGCGAAGGCGGGCTGGAGCATCTGCTGACCGACATGATCCGCTTCGAGACCGGGGCGGAGGCGACCACCCGGCTGATCCGCTCGGCCGGGCAGGAAATGATGGACCGGGCGGCGCAGGAACGCTCCGGCGTTCAGTCCTCGTCGAAGGTCGATCTGTCGCTCTATCGCGATCCGATCGTGGCGCGCAACATCGCCGCGTCGGATTTTCGCCTCTCCGATCTGATGAACGGGGAGTGCCCGGCCAGCCTCTATCTGGTGGTGCCGCCGTCCGATATCGACCGTCTCCGTCCGCTGCTGCGCGTGATCCTGAACCTCGTTCTGCGCCGTCTGATGCAGAGCGGTGACGCGCCCAACTACCGCTATCGCCTGCTGCTGATGCTCGACGAGTTCACCAGCGTCGGCAAGCTGGAGATCTTCGAGCGCGCGCTGGCCTTCATGGCCGGATACGGGCTGAAGGCCTTCCTGATTATCCAGGATCTGACCCAGCTTCAGGGCACTTATGGCCGCGAAAACTCGATCGTCGGCAATTGCCATATAAGGGTCGCCTACGCGCCGAACGAGGTGGCCACCGCCCGGGTGCTGTCCGATCTGTGCGGCAAGACCACGATCGTCCAGACCCGCAGCACCCGCTCGCGCAAGCCGCTGGCATTGTCGGGCACCGTCACCGACAGCGTTGCCGAAGTGGCGCGTCCGCTGCTGACGCCCGACGAATGCATGCGGCTTAAGGCGGCGGTCAAATCGCGGCGCGATCCCGCCCGGATCGTCCGTCCCGGCGAGATGCTGGTGTTTGTGGCGGGCCATCCCCCGATCCTCGGCCGTCAGCCGCTCTATTTCCTCGACCGCACCCTGCTCGCGCGCTCGCAGCTCGCCCCAATCGGGGCCGAAGCCAACGACGGGGAAAACGAAACTAGTTCCGAACCCTCGGTGCCCGTCACCGAGCCGTCCGGCCTCGCGGATCGCATCCGCGCCGCCGCCCGATCCTCCTCCACCCCCTGAAAGGAGTCTCCCTATGTCCCCTGATCCGAAAATCCCGCTCGACCAGATCGCGGTTCAGATCACCACCGGCCTGGTGGTGGCGGTCGATCCCGACGATGCCGACGCGATGGCCGCGTTCGAGGACGACGCCCTCGACATCGAGTCCGCGCAGGAAAGCCGCTTTGACGAGGAGGCGGAATGATGGCCGAAACCAAGATCAGCTATCGCGACGAAATCGCCGGCGAAATCATCCGCCGCATCGAGGCGGGCACCGCGCCCTGGCAAAAGCCCTGGAAGGCCGGAGAGATCGGCGCGGCCCCGTTCAACCCGGTCAGCACCAAGCCCTATCGCGGCATCAACGATCTGTGGCTGTCGATGATGGGCCGGGCCGATCCGCGCTGGATGACCTATCGCCAAGCCCTCGAAATCGGGGCTCAGGTGAGGAAGGGCGAGCGCTCGGCCACGATCGAATATTGGCAATGGAGCACCCGGGAGACGCTGAAGGATGCCGACGGCAAGCCGGTGCTGGACCAAGACGGCAACCCCAGGATT
>NZ_AQPH01000144.1 GCF_000442515.1 Magnetospirillum fulvum MGU-K5
GACCAGACGCCGCCGGTCGATTCCGGCATTCCTCCCGTGGAACCCGCGCCGGTTCGAATTGCCGACCATCTAGCGGTCGGGCCGACCCTGCGGGCCGCGCGCGAACGGACCGGCCGGTCGCTGGCCGAGTGCTCGCAGCAGCTTTTCATCCGTCTGCCGTTCCTGGAAGCACTGGAAGACGGCCGCCATCGCGATCTTCCCGGCGGGGCCTATGCAGCCGGGTTCCTGCGCACCTATGCCGAGTATCTCGAACTCGACGGCGAGGAACTGGTCCGTCGCTTTCGGCTGGAAGGGGCGGGGGGCTTTACCAACCGCACCGAACTGGCCTTTCCTTCGCCGGTGTCCGAGGGACGCATCCCCGGCGGCGCGGTGATCTTTCTCGGCCTTGTCCTGGCCGGTCTGACCTATGGCGGCTGGTATCTGCTGTCCTCGCGGGAGTCCGAGGTGGCCGAGATGGTCCCGCCGCTGCCTGAACGCCTGTCGACGATGCTGAATCGTCAGGCGGCGCTGACCGGCGAGCCGCGCGGCTCCGCGCCTGCTCCGGCGGATAATGCCGCCGAGACCAGCCGCTCGCGCGAGGATGTGGTGCCGCCGTCGGAATCCGATGACGATGCCAAATCCACCGCGCCCGATCTGAAGGCCCCCGAGCCGGTGACGGCGGCTGCGCCCAGCCCGGCCCCGGTCCCGGCTGCGCCCGTCGCGGTTCCGGCCTTGCCGCCCGCGCCGGTCGAACCGGTCGCGGTGAAACCGGATTCGTTGAAGACCGAGCCGCCCAAGGTCGAGCCGGTTAAACCCGAAGCCGCCAAACCTGAGCCCGCGAAGACCGAACCGGCCAAGCCCGACGCGTCCGCGCAGGCTCCCGCCGCCGCTCCGGTGGCCCCGACCGCGCCCGCCGCCGAGGTCAAGGCGCCCGATCCCTCGGTTCCGACCGGGAAAGTGTTCGGGGCGGAATATGCGGAGTCCCGCGTCAGCCTGCGTGCTGTCGCCGACGATTGCTGGGTCCAGGTGCGCGAGATGGACGGGTCGATCCTGACCTCGCGTCTGTTGCGGCGGGGCGACAGCCTGCGCCTGCCCAACCGTCCCGGTCTGTCGTTGATGGCGGGCAATTCCGGCGCGCTGGAAGTCACCGTCGATGGTCGCCGCATCGCCCCCCTGGGCGCGATCGGTCAGGTGCGGCGCGACGTCCGGCTTGACCCCGACCGGCTGGGGGCGGGTGGGTGATCACCCTTCCTCGTCCCCGGCGGAATGCGCTATAACCCGACGCTTCGGGCTTTCCAGGCGGTTGCCCGGATGGTCACGAGCATCTATTGGCGAGAATAAAACCATGAGTCTGCGGCCCTACCGGCACATCACCCGGCGCAAGTCCCGGAAAATCATGGTCGGCCCGGTGGCGGTCGGCGGCGACGCCCCGATCTCGGTGCAGACCATGACCAACACCCTGACCTCGGATGTCGAGGGGACGCTGGAGCAGATTCGCCGCGCCGCCGAAGCCGGGGCCGACATCGTTCGGGTATCCTGTCCCGACGAGGCCGCCACCCAGGCGCTGCGCGCGATCGTCAAGGCCTCGCCGGTGCCGATCGTCGCCGACATCCACTTCCATTACAAACGGGCGATCGAGGCCGCCGAGGCCGGTGCCGCCTGTTTGCGCATCAATCCCGGCAATATTGGCGCGCCCGAACGGGTGCGCGAAGTGATCCAGGCCGCGCGCGATCATGGCTGTTCGATGCGGATCGGCGTCAATGCCGGGTCGCTTGATAAGCATCTGCTGGAAAAATACGGCGAGCCGTGCCCCGAAGCGCTGGTCGAAAGCGCGCTCGAACATGCTCGGATTTTGGAAGACAACGACTTCCGCGAGTTCAAGATCAGCGTCAAGGCCTCCAACGTGTTCATGGCGGTCGCGGCCTATCGCGGTCTGGCCAGCGCCTGCGACTATCCGCTCCATCTCGGCATCACCGAGGCGGGCGGGCTGCGGCGCGGCACGGTGCAATCGTCGCTGGGGATCGGTGCGCTGCTGTGGGACGGGATCGGCGACACCCTGCGCGTCTCGCTGACCGCCGACATCGCCGAAGAGGTCAAGGTCGGGTTCGACATCCTGAAGGCGCTCGATCTGCGTCATCGCGGGGTCAAGATCGTCTCGTGCCCGACCTGTGCCCGCCAGGGCTTTGACGTCGTCAAGACGGTTGAGACGCTGGAAACCCGTCTGGCTCACATCAGCGCCCCGGTGACGGTGTCGATCCTGGGCTGTGTCGTCAACGGTCCGGGCGAAGCGCGCGAAACGATGATCGGCATCACCGGCGGCGGCGTCGGCGCTGACAGAAACCGGGTCTATATCGGCGGTGTCTCCGACCATAATGTCGGCAGCGCCGAGATGATCGATCACATCGTCGAGCTGGTCGAGGCTAAGGCCGCCGAGATCGAGGCAGCCCGGCAGGGGGAGGTTTAGAGGTTTTGTCCAACCTGCAACCGGTTCGCGGCACGCATGATCTGCT
>NZ_AQPH01000145.1 GCF_000442515.1 Magnetospirillum fulvum MGU-K5
AGGGATCATCCAAAAGGGGTTTGGGTCATGCGAATCTCCGTCAAAGTCAAACTAGCCGCAGCCTTCGGCGTGGTCATCCTGCTGCTGGTGATTGCCGCCGCGTCGGCCCTGAACGGCCTGTCGCAGTTAAACGAAACGATGGACAATCTGGTGAACGGACCCGTCAAACGTTTGATGCTGGTCGAACAGATGTCCCAGACCGGGATCGAACTGATCCGGGCGGAAAAGAACTTGCTGCTGGCCCAGACCGAGGACGACACGCTCGAACATGTCGGCAAGATCGAGCAATTTCGCGAGAACTTCCGCCGCATGAGCGAAGAATACATCGCGGTGGCATCGGACGAAGGCAAACGCCGATTTAACTCGGTGCGCGAAGCGGTCGACCGTTATTACCTGCTTCAGAATAAAATCCAGGATTTGGCCAAGACCCGGTCGAATGACAAGGCGGGCGAGTACGTCAATAACGAAGCCAAGGTGGCGATGAGCGCGCTGATCGATTCGCTGGCTCCGCTGTATGACCGGGCCGAAAACGCGGCGCAGGCCAGTCCCGATGCGGTTCGGATCGCGCATCAAGCGCGGCGGATCGTTTCCTCTCTTCGCACGTCGCAGGTAGCGCTTTATCAGTCGCTGATTATTTCGAACGAGCGGGAGAAAGAAGACCTGCTCCAGCGCGCTCGGGAACAGAACGCCGAGGCAAAACGGATTTTGGATGCTCTGCGCCGTACTGTCGGCGATGAGGACCGCCGGTCTCTCGATGCGGCGGCCGAGCGGTTCTCCCGTTGGGACGGTATTGCGACCAAAATTGCTGATCTCAGCGCGATCAATTCCGATGCGAAGGCCCTGGCACTCTCCAACGGCGAGGCGCGCAAGGCTGCGTCTAACATCGACGAACTCCTGAACGGGGTTACCAATCTGAATACCGATCAGGTCAGTCAAGCCCAGGTGCTGGCCGAGAGCACCTATGGCTCGCTGCGGACTCAGTTGCTGATTCTGGTTGTCGCCTCGATCCTGATCGCCTTCGGTGCTGCAACCTATATTGCCCTCGCGATCTCGCGCGGGCTGGGTAAGGCGGTGGGGTTGGCCAATGCCGTTGCGGTCGGTGATCTTAGCCAGAATATTGAGGTCAACAGCAATGACGAGGTCAAGGATCTGGTCACCGCGTTGAACGCGATGACCGCCAATCTGCGGATCACTGCGGGAGTTGCCGACGAAATTGCCCAGGGTAACCTTGCCGTTAGTATCCAGCGTCAGTCGGACAAGGATACGTTGGGAATCGCGTTGCACGGCATGATTACCAACCTGCGGTCCACGGCTCATGTCGCCGAGCAGATCGCCACGGGCAATCTTTCGGTCGAAGCCAAGCGCCTGTCCGACAAGGATGCACTGGGCATCGCGCTTGAAACGATGCTGGAGAAGCTGCGCGCCGTCGTCTCCGACGCGATGACCGCCGCCGACAATGTTGCCGCCGGAAGTCAGGAGCTGTCTTCTGCGTCGGAACAATTGTCGGAGGGTTCGACCGAGCAGGCCTCCGCCGCCGAGGAAGCCTCGGCCTCGATGGAGGAGATGGCCGCCAACATCAAGCAGAACGCCGAAAACGCCACCCAGACCGAAAAGATCGCCCGCCAGTCGGCCAAGGATGCCCAGGTATCCGGCGAAGCGGTGACCAAGACGGTGGCGGCGATGCAGACGATTGCCGAGAAGATTTCGATCGTCCAGGAAATCGCCCGCCAAACCGACCTGCTGGCGCTGAACGCGGCGGTCGAAGCGGCCCGCGCCGGGGAACATGGCAAGGGCTTTGCCGTCGTCGCCTCGGAAGTGCGCAAGCTGGCCGAACGCAGCCAGGGCGCCGCAGCCGAGATCAGTTCGTTGTCGTCGGATTCGGTCAAGGTCGCCCGCGAGGCCGGGGACATGCTGTCGAAGCTGGTCCCCGACATCAAGAAAACCGCCGAACTGGTTGAAGAGATCAGCGCTGCCTGCCGTGAACAGGATATCGGTGCCGAACAGATCAATCAGGCGATCCAGCAGCTCGACAAGGTGACCCAGCAGAACTCGGCGGCGTCCGAGGAACTGGCCGCCACCTCCGAGGAACTGGCCTCGCAGGCCGAGCAGTTGCAGTCAACGATCTCCTACTTCCGCATTGACGGCCAGGATTCGATGCCGGGGCAGCGGAATGCTTCAGTGCGCCATCATGTCCCGGCCCGCAAATCTCGCGACTATGCGCAGAGCAAGCCGAAAACAGCCTTTAATAACGGCACTAAATCTCGGGGGGTAAAGCTCAA
>NZ_AQPH01000146.1 GCF_000442515.1 Magnetospirillum fulvum MGU-K5
AAGGATCATCCAAAAGGGGTTTGGGTCATGCGAATCTCCGTCAAAGTCAAACTAGCCGCAGCCTTCGGCGTGGTCATCCTGCTGTTGGTGGTCGCCGCCGTGTCGGCCCTTAACGGCCTCACCGAGCTTAACAACTCGGTCAACGCCTTGGTGAATGGACCGGTCAAGCGGCAATATCTGATCCAACAGATCAATCTCTCCGCGCTCGAACTGATGCGCCAGGAAAAGAACCTGATCCTCGCCGGAACCGAAGAGGATTGGACCAGAGTCTCGAATAACATCGACCAAGCCCGGGAAAATCTTAAAAAATACGGTGACGATTATTTCGCGATAGCCTCCGAAGAGGGAAAAAAGAGATTCACCGTTTTCAGAGAAAACCTCGATAAATATTATACCGTACAGAACAAAATTCGCGATCTGGCCAAGATACGATCGAATGACAAGGGATCGGCGATTGCCGGTGGCGAGGGCCGCAAGGCGATGGAAGCACTAATCGATTCCTTTGCCCCGCTGCTGAACCGGGTTGAAAATTCCAGCCAGCCCAACGCCGAGCAGCTTCGGATCGCCTATCAAATCCGGCGGATCACCACCGAACTCCGCGCCGCACAGGGAAGTCTGCGTCAGTCCTTCATGACCTCGGACGATAAGGAAACCGAGGCCGACCTTGGTTACGCCCGCGATCAGACCGCCCTCGCACATAAATTGTTCGACAGTCTGCGCCGCAGCGTCAATGAAGAGGACCGCCGCGTTCTCGACATCGCCAATGAAAAGTTCGCGACCTGGGATTCTCTGTCCGCCAAAATGGTCGAACTCAGCCTGATCAATTCCGATGCGAAGGCCCAGGCCCTGACCACCGGCGAAAGCCGTAGAATATTCATCCAGTTGGAAACGGGCCTGTCTGAACTGGTCAACCTGCAAGTCAAGTTCATGGAGCAGGCCAAGGTCGATTCCGCCCAAACCTATGACTCGCTACGCGCTCAATTGCTGATCCTGGTCGTCGCCTCGATCCTGATCGCCCTGGGGGCTGCCCTCTACATCGCGATCTCGATCTCGCGTGGGCTGGGAAAGGCGGTGGGGTTGGCCAATGCCGTTGCCCTCGGCGATCTTGGGCAGACGATTGAGGTCAACAGCAATGATGAGATCAAGGATCTGGTCAACGCGCTGAACGCGATGACCGCCAACCTGCGCTCGACCGCTCATGCCGCCGAGCAGATCGCCAAGGGTAATTTGTCGATCGAGGCCAAGCGGATGTCCGACAAGGATACGCTGGGCATCGCGCTGGAGACGATGATCGAGAAACTGCGCGCCGTCGTCTCCGACGCGATGACCGCCGCCGACAATGTTGCCGCCGGAAGTCAGGAGCTGTCGTCGGCCTCGGAACAATTGTCGCAGGGTTCGACCGAGCAGGCCTCCGCCGCCGAGGAAGCCTCGGCCTCGATGGAGGAGATGGCCGCCAACATCAAGCAGAACGCCGAAAACGCCACCCAGACCGAAAAGATCGCCCGCCAGTCGGCCAAGGATGCCCAGGTGTCGGGCGAAGCGGTGACCAAGACGGTGGCGGCGATGCAGACGATTGCCGAGAAGATTTCGATCGTCCAGGAAATCGCCCGCCAAACCGACCTGCTGGCGCTGAACGCGGCGGTCGAAGCGGCCCGCGCCGGGGAACATGGCAAGGGCTTTGCCGTCGTCGCCTCGGAAGTGCGCAAGCTGGCCGAACGCAGCCAGGGCGCCGCAGCCGAGATCAGTTCGTTGTCGTCGGATTCGGTCAAGGTCGCCCGCGAGGCCGGGGACATGCTGTCGAAGCTGGTCCCCGACATCAAGAAAACCGCCGAACTGGTTGAAGAGATCAGCGCCGCCTGCCGTGAACAGGATATCGGTGCCGAACAGATCAATCAGGCGATCCAACAGCTCGACAAGGTGACCCAGCAGAACTCGGCGGCGTCCGAGGAAATGGCCGCCACCTCCGAAGAACTCGCCTCGCAGGCCGAGCAGTTGCAGGACACCATTTCCTACTTCAGCATCGACGGACAGGATTCGACGCGGGGACGGCGGCCCCAGACGGCGCGTCATACGGGGCATCACGGCCCGGCCCGTCCGGCCGCCAAGTCCCGCGAGACCGCTCCTCCGGCCCGGCCCAAATTCTCCACGCCCAGCACGGGCAGCAAGCCCCGGGGAGTGAAGCTGGAT
>NZ_AQPH01000147.1 GCF_000442515.1 Magnetospirillum fulvum MGU-K5
TGGACCGCGTTGCTGACCCAAGGCGGGTCGCCGATCCACACCGTCGCCGACCTCAAGGGCAAGCGCATCGCCGCGACCCGAGGCACCGATCCCCACGTCTTCCTGATCCGCTCGCTGGCCGAAGCCGGTCTGACTGAAAAGGACGTCAAGGTAGTGCTGCTCCAGCATCAGGACGGCCGTCTGGCCCTGGCCAAGGGCGACGTCGATGCCTGGGCCGCGCTTGACCCGCTGTTCGCCCAGGCCGAGTTGGAAGACGGCGCCCGCATCTTCCATCGCAATGCCGACCTGAACACCTGGGGCGTGCTCAACACCCGCGAGGCCTTTGCCACCGAGCATCCCGAGCTGGTCGAAAAGGTGATCGCCGCCTATGAAAAGGCCCGCGCCTTCTCGATCGCCAATCCGGCCGAGTTGAAGAAGATCATTGTCGAGCAGGCCAAGCTGACCGATGCCGTTGCCGCTCGTCAGTTGGAGCGGACCGATCTGTCGACCGCCGCGATCGGTGACCGCCAGCGCAAAACGATCGAAGCCGCCGGTCTGGCCCTGCAACAGGCCGGCGTGATCGCCGCCGATGTCGATGTCCCCGCCACCGCCCAGGCCCTGATCGAGCCGTCGTTCGGCGCTAAACTGGGCGTCAAATAGCGATGTCGAGCGAGGCGATAAACGCCGGAACCACGCTCGCCGCCTCCTCCGGGACGGCGAGCGATCCTCGGCCCGGGCGGTGGTCGGCCTCCGCCCGGCAATTGATCGGCTTCATCCTGCCGGTCGGGCTGGCCTTGACCTGGGAAGTGCTGGTCGCCCTCAAATGGGCCGACGGGCGCTTGCTGCCGACACCGTCAAAGGTGATCGCAACCCTGGTGGGGCTGGCCCAATCCGGCGATCTCGGCAACCACATCCTGGCGACGCTGCAACGGGTCGCGCTGGGCTTTTCCTTCGGCGTCATCGCCGGAACCCTGTTCGGCGCGATCAGCGGCTATTGGACCCTGGCCCGCCGCGTGATCGACCCGACGCTTCAAGCGCTACGCAACATCCCGTCGATTGCCTGGGTCCCGCTGTTCATCCTGTGGTTCGGCATTTTCGAAACGTCAAAGGTGATCCTGATCGCGGTCGGCGTGTTCTTTCCGATCTATCTCAGCCTGTCGGGCGCGATCCTCGGGGTCGACCGCAAGCTGGTCGAGGTCGGCCGCATCTTCCGCTTCAGCCATCGCGAGATGATCACCCGCATCCTGCTGCCCGCCACATTGCCGACCTACGTCATCGCCTTGCGCTCCGGGTTGGGGCTGGGCTGGATGTTCGTGGTGGCGGCCGAATTCATGGGAGCGGAACAGGGGCTGGGCTTCCTGCTGATCGACGGTCAGCAAACCGGACGCCCAGCGGTTATTCTCGCCTCGATCACCGCCTTCGCCTTGCTGGGAAAGCTGACCGACTGGCTGCTGGCGTCAGCGTCTGCCCGGTTCCTGACCTGGCAGGATTCCTTCAAACCGGCGGAGTAGACCGATGCTGACCATCACCACCGTCGACAAGCGCTATCCCAACGGCACCCTGGCCTTGTCCGGCCTGAACCTCACGGTCGAAGAAGGCGAAATCGTCGCCATTCTCGGCGGATCGGGCTGCGGTAAAAGCACCTTGCTGCGGCTGATCTCGGGCCTGGACAAACCGTCACGGGGCCATCTGGCCCTGGACGGTACCCCGATCCTGGGCCCCCGCCCGGAAATCGGAATGGTGTTCCAGGAACCCCGGCTGATGCCGTGGCTGACGATCGGCGAGAATGTCGCCTTTGGCATCCGCCACCTGCCCCTGGCTGAATGGGCCAGCCGCGTGTCCGTGGCATTGGACCGGGTCGGTCTGTCCAGCCACCAGAGCCATTGGCCGCGCGAATTGTCGGGTGGTCAGGCCCAGCGGGTCGCCCTGGCCCGCGCCCTGGTCGGTCGGCCCAAGGTCCTGCTGCTCGACGAGCCGTTCTCGGCCCTGGAT
>NZ_AQPH01000148.1 GCF_000442515.1 Magnetospirillum fulvum MGU-K5
CTGCGGAAGCGGCACAGATCGATTTTGGGACGGCGAAGATAAAGCTCCTCTGGAACCGAAGCTCTGTCTCTGCGGCAAGTGCATAAGTCGCTCAAACCCGCCGACTCCAGACATCTTACGCCCGATGACGCGAACCGAACGTCTCTGTAGACCTTGGCCGTGTGAGACGAGGCTCATTCACTGTCGTATGTCTTGGGAGATGGCAAGCCGAGTGCCACCATAAATATCCATTTGATTGAAATCTGTGCGACACATACCATCTTGGGCGTTGGCTCTGATGGGAGTGTCGCTCATGGTTGATGGCATCAAATATAAAGATGTTGATCTTAAATATAAATTCAAGAATCTCACCTCAGTTATCAATCATGACAAATTTAAAAATTCAGAAATCACAATACAACCATACCATAGTGGATTTACATGTGTTTATAATTCGTCAGAAATTCGCAATGCGTCAGCGAGAATTGGTTCTATTTTTTCCAAAACATGGACGCCCATTCGAATTGATCAATCTGGCATTGGGTCAGTTATCGGGAGCATAGCAAAACAGCAATCCCATTGGTCGGAGTCGAGTGGCGCTATTTGTGGGGCACTGGCTGAGACGGTCCGTACGGTTCGGAACGTTGAGAGCCAAATCGGCGCGATAATTTCCAACTCTTTGGGAATTGTAGGGAGTATCCGGAGTTCTCTTTCTTCACCAGAGCTGTCGGATTGGGTAATTCGCTGGGGTTGTAAGGATCGTGCTATCGGCGCACTTAAGAAAGCAGGTTGGCTTCCCCACCCCGCAATCCCAAGTGAATTCGTTCTTGAAGTTCTGGACAATGGAGGCGAAGACGCCCTTTCACACGAGGTAGAGAGATATCTGTGTGATAATTGGGTAGATATATCCAAAAATTTTATGGTGCGATTTGAGCGTAGCGGTGCGGATCAAGAGACGTTGGATGCTATGAATGAGGCCCTCGCGTGTCGAGCCAATGGCCTTCACCGTGCAGTCTGCCGTACTGTGTTTCCTGAGATTGAGAGGGCCGTGCGCATGAGAATGCCACCGCCCAACCCTGAGAGAATGACCAGCCTCACGGAAATCAGAGAAATAATAGCCAAACTGCCAATCGGCGCATTTGACATCTCCCCCATAGACTGGATGCCGGTCTTTGAACATATTCAAGATGCATGTTATACGAATGTTGGAGGCGATGCATCTGTATCTGATTTTCCCTTTCCTAACCGCCACGCGGTCGCGCACGGCAGGTTACCTTGCTCAACACCTCGTGACAGCATGAATAGCCTAGTAATTGCTGATTTTATGTTCTCATGTCTCGGTTCAGCTGTGATTCACCTCACACGGGAAGGAGCCTCAGCCGAAGAGGAAGTAATCGCCCCTCATGGGAGCCCTGATATGTAGGTTCGGGAGAGTGGGGTGGCACAGCACTCCCACCGGGGGAAACCTCACTCCGCCGCTTGATCAGATACCCGCTGAGATTTTTCCGCCTCAACATCCGGGCAGAGGTGCCCCAGGTCCAGCCCCTCGCACCGCAGCCGCGCCATCACCTCCTTCGGGATGTCCGAGTTGCGGTAGGCATCCTCGCAGCAGTGACGGAAGCTGTGGAAGACGGTCTTGACCGTCTAGACCTGACAAGAAGTCCAGAAAGCCCCGTGACCGTGACACCCTCGCCCGATCCAGCGGGGGCTGTCGGTCCTGCCTTGGAGGGGGTGTCACGTTGGGAAAAGGCGTTGCGACACCCCAGCTAGGCCGTTGAAACTCGAC
>NZ_AQPH01000149.1 GCF_000442515.1 Magnetospirillum fulvum MGU-K5
CCGCCTTGTGTCATCAATATGCGCGAAGGCATCATCAAGGCTGCGAATAGCGATAAGTTCCCATTCTTCACCTAGATACAAGTAGCAAAGCATCTCGGCGAGCGTCGTTTTACCGACGCCAGGAGGGCCAGACACGATCAGGACGTGGTATTTCTCAAGAATTTCCCGGCCTGCCTGGAAACTAGGATTCTCCGCATAGACCATGAATTTCTGCACGATGTCGTCGCGGATGAGCGTCGTAAAATTATGGGTCGCGGCATGCAGCACTCGCTCCAGCACGCCGGCTCCCGAGAGCCATAGCTTGACGTGACTTTTCTGGACCTCCGGAAACTTCCGCAACAGTGCGTTGATGTCCTCGTAGCCGAAGATGTCGGCCGTCGTGCGAAGCGCGGATCCGATGATCTCGGCCAGCCGGTCCTTGTTGGCGGGAAGCATCGGCCGGGAAGTACTGAGCAGATAACGATCGGGAGCGAGAAGATCGATCGACCGACGCTCCTTTCCCATGGTTCGGGCGAGCGCATCGAAATCCGACAAGCGGTAGTGTTTCGCCTGAAGGATGGTCTTTGCCCCCGCCCCTGCGTGCCGGCCATCGACACCACCATCGGGACCGGGACCGAACGCTTCGAAGCGAACCCCAAGCTCACGGCCGAGCAAGTCGCGCGACAAATCTTCAAATTCCGCAGGGGAAAGAGCGTCAAAACCAAACGTCAATCTACCCCCTCCAAGAAATGGCTTAGGATATTCTATCACATTTCAACCCTAATCTCACCATTGGGAACATTAGCCGCACTCGTCAATGCTGACGAGGTGTTTCTCGCCCAGGTCACTTGGCTCGCGACCCGAATGAAGGCCTGCTTTTGGGATCGCCACCAACGTGAGGGAACGGCCAGAATGAGCGCGAAGCGGTCGCGACCGTGCTGCAACCGAATCCGTCTTTTTGCCTGGAGAAAAAACGGAATTGACCTGCTTCGGGCTCGAGAGAGATTACACTCGTCCGATATCGGAAGCGTGGATCATGGAACAGCTTGATTTCTCTATGCTCGACACCATGACTGAAGCGGACGAATGCCGCTTCATGGACGCCTTCACTCAGGCTCTGGCGAACGATTCCGGCGATGTCGCCAAAGAGCATTTGGCGGCGGGTCGGTCGGTGTATTTTGGTGACGATCAATTTCCCGATGCTGTGGTCAAGGAATATCCCGACGGCCGCCGTCAGCTCGTCACTTTCGTTGACGATGACGAGATTATTCTCCGCGATCTGTGATGTACCAACTCGGGATCGGTCGCCGGTCCCTACCGTGAGGCTGTTCCGATGATCCGGCGGATGTGACGTGGCACGTCACACCCGGTTATCCGCGCCCCAACCAAATTCGGCGATTATGGCTGTTCCCCTTATGCCGCGTTTTGGCGAGGCGCAATGGCGGCAAGATCGGCTTCAATCTGCCGCCGCCGCTCCATCAATTCGTAGTCGGCTTGCACGCCCATCCAAAAGCCGTCAGACAGGCCAAAATAGCGGGCGAGGCGCAGGTCGGTGTCGGCGGTAATCGCCCGCTTGCCGAGGACAATCTCATTGATCCGGCGCGGGGGAACGCCGATGGCGCGGGCCAGCCCGTTTTGGGTCAGCCCCATCGGCTCGATGAAGTCGAGCAGCAGCATTTCGCCCGGCGTCGGGTTGGGGATCAGGTCAGTGGTAATCGACGATTTCGACATAGCTCGGACCTCCTTCCGTCCAGACAAAGCAGATGCGCC
>NZ_AQPH01000150.1 GCF_000442515.1 Magnetospirillum fulvum MGU-K5
ATCGAAGCGCAGCCCGGCATGGTTGGCGAGCGAGCGGCAGATATCCTCGATCCGGGCCAGGGTCAGGTCCGGCGCGGGCAGGATCGTTTTGCCCACGCCCCGCCGATCGAGGATCACCTGGGCAGGCCGGGTGATCCTCATCTCGATGGTGGCCGGGTCGTCGTAGAACGAGGCCAGCGGCCGCAGGATGGTCGAGATCGCCGAGGCCATGGCGATCAGAACGGGCACGGGGGAACGAAGAGGGTTTGCTTGCGCTCCAGCGGGTTCCAATAATTATTTCTTGGATTTTGTTCGTCCGTTAATGTGTTTGTTGAAACCGGAACGCACCAGCCTATCCAAGTATCATTGGCAAATTTGCAAGTCTTTGCGACAACCGTTCCGCTTATAGAATTTACCCTGTTTATTTTTTGTACGTTCTGCATGGCCGCGCAGTATGTGATGCAGTTATTCCTTGACCAGCAATTGTCGGAATCATTGGCTGCGGCTTTCATGTTGTACCAACCCGTTTCCATCGGCCGGACCTCTTCGACCTGATCGATGCAGACATTGACCGGCCCCTGGGGCGTGCCCGCGCCGATCGGCTTTAAGTATTCGGTGCCGTCGGGACGCTTCCAGCGTTCGCTCCGCGCCGTCTGGGTCCAGGCGTTGCAGCCCTCGGTCGTCTTCGCTCCGGTGGGGGTATCGATCTCGCCCTGGGGCAGATAGGCCAGTTGCGCCGACCCGGGCAGGACCTGGGAGGCGACGACGACATAGGGCTTTCCGGCGACATCGATCGTCACCGTCGAGAGCGGATAGGCCCAGAGCTGGTCGTCATGGTTCTGGTAGCCGGTGATCGCCTGCTGGTGACGATAGGTGACCGCCGAACTCTGGCAGGCGGTGACGTATTCGCGGCTGCCATTGGGGCGGAGGTAATAGAACCGCTCCTGGCCGTAGCTCTGCCCGGCCTCGATGTCGTGGGTCCAGTTGGCCGGGTCGGTGCAGCCCTCACTGGTCGAGATGATCGCCTGCGCCGCGCTGTCGGGGGTGCAGTCGGTGATGAAGCGAGGGGCGCCGTCGATCGTGATCCGCTTGCGCGATTGCAAGGTGACGGTGCGGCGATCGAGATCGGTTACCGTCGGGCAGATGTACGCGCCCGAGGCATCGGCATAGACGGTTTCATGGGTGAAAATGCGGCCGGTGTCGGTGCAGGGCGCGGCCTGATAGGTGATGCCGTCCCGGATATAGGTCCACATCGACAGTTCGGCGCTGGTGCCGCCGGTGAAATCATGGCGCAGCGGGCAGGCCTCGATGCTCTCGCGCATCGGCAACGGGGCGGATTTGGTCGAAGGTCCGCAGCCCCGGACCTGGACCGGGACATTGTTGCGGTTGAGATAGACCAGCGCTACCTGGGGCACCGCCTGTTTGGCATTGAAATCGAGGAAGATTTTGCACTGGCTCTCGTCCTCGCTGATCGTGTAGGGCGTCGCCTCGTCCTTGGTGCAGTCGCTGACGGCGTGGGTTTCCCCCATCTCGTCGAGATAGGTCAGGCTGTATTGCGGCCAGGCTTTCAGCACGGTCAGATCGACGATGTCGATCGGGCACGAGCCATAGGATTTCTTCAACGGG
>NZ_AQPH01000151.1 GCF_000442515.1 Magnetospirillum fulvum MGU-K5
ATCCGCTTCACGTGGGGGGCGGATCAGGCCCGATTGCTGGAACTGGCGGCGACATCCCCGGGAATCGACCGTATTTTCGTCAACCCCGCGATCAAGTTTGCCCTGTGCCGCCGCCTGGCTCCGGACCAGCGCGGGTGGCTGGCAAAGCTGCGGCCATGGTGGGGCCATGATGAACATTTTCATGTTCGTCTCGCCTGTCCGGCTGAATCCGGCCTATGCCAGCCGCAGGCTCCGATCCCCGAGGGGGACGGGTGCGGGGCGGAACTCGAGTCCTGGCTGGCGCAACCGCTGGCGATTCCCAAGGAAAAACCTCATCGTCAGGTCAGGCCCTTGCCTGAGGCTTGCACGGCGTTGGCGCACGAATAACGCTCTATTTTTCCCTGTAACCGTAATTTCCCGTGAGCCCGCTTGCAAAACGCGGCGCGAGGCGGTATCACCCTGCCCATCAATCCGCACGCGGGTTCGCGGCGGCGACATGTCTATGTCGTCCGTTCGCTCCGGTGCCGGGGGTTCCCCGGCGACGCCCGCGGAGGTTCAACCGGAGAAGCAAAGGACTATCCGATGGCTCTTCCCACGTTCACCATGCGCCAGCTCGTCGAGGCTGGTGTCCATTTCGGTCACAACACCCGCCGCTGGAACCCGAAGATGGCCCCGTACCTGTTCGGGGTTCGCAACGGGATTCATATCATTGATCTCCAGCAGTCGGTTCCGATGCTGCATCGCGGCATGCAGGCCGTTCGTGACGTCACCGCCGCCGGTGGCCGCGTCCTGTTCGTCGGCACCAAGCGTCAGGCGTCCGAGATCGTTGCCGAGAGCGCCCGTCGCTGCGGCCAGTACTTCGTCAACCATCGCTGGCTCGGCGGCATGCTGACCAACTGGAAGACGATCTCCCAGTCGATCCGTCGTCTGCGCGAACTTGACGAGCAGCTCAGCACCGGCGCCCTGTCCGGTCTGACCAAGAAAGAGCAGCTGAACCTGACCCGCGAGCGCGATAAGCTCGAGCGCGCGTTGGGCGGCATCAAGGAAATGGGCGGTCTGCCCGACGTCCTGTTCATCATTGACACCAACAAGGAAGCCCTGGCGGTCCAGGAAGCCAACAAGTTGGGCATTCCGGTCGTGGCAGTGATCGATTCGAACAGCGATCCGCAAGGCATCAGCTTCCCGATCCCCGGCAACGACGACGCGATCCGCGCCATTCAGACCTATTGTGATCTGATGTCGGGTGCGGTTCTGGACGGTATCCAGGCTGAAATCACCCGTGGTGGTGGCGACCTGGGCGCCAGCGCCGAAGCTCCGATTGAGCAGATTCCCGAGATCGAGGCGGCTTCGGCCTCCGAGGGTGCCGCTCAGCCGGTCTGATCGGTTCTGTCATGTTCGGATGGCGGCGGCTTGCGGTCGCCGCCATTCGTTTGATCTCACCAAAGCCCCCACGAAAGAATACGCCGAGAGAGGATTACCCCATGGCCGAGATTACCGCTTCGCTCGTCAAGGAGCTCCGCGAGAAGACTGGCGCCGGCATGATGGATTGCAAGAAGGCGCTGAACGAAGCTGCCGGCGATCTTGAAG
>NZ_AQPH01000152.1 GCF_000442515.1 Magnetospirillum fulvum MGU-K5
TTCAGACCGATGACAAACCCCGTCGTTTTTTCGGCGGGGTTTGTTTTTTCATCGGTTCAGGCGTAAGCAGGGCCGATCCTCGGTTGGCGGAGGTTTGGCGCGCTGGCGGGGCGTGTGATCGCCAAGAGCAGGCCCCAAAGCGCCTTTTTGCCGGTTCCTGGCGTCCCCCGCGCCAGAATCAGAGCGATCTTCTTCATGTTCTGGCAGGCGGCGGCGAGGAGGCATTGTTCGGCCACTTTGGCCAGCCCGCGCATGCGGGCGTAACGGTGACCGTGCAACTGCTTGGCGTCGGCGAAGCTGCGTTCGACCGTCTCCTTGCGTCGTGCGTACAGCGCCTTGCCCCAGGCGCTCAGCCGGTTGGTCTCGGCGTGCTCCTTGGCGTCCTGCCAGACATGGCGAGTGACCACCTTGGTGGCGTTGGCGCTGCTGGTGCAGGACGCCAGCAGCGGGCAGGAACGGCAGATGGCAGGGTTGCTTTTGTACTCGCGGTAGCCATCACGGTTGGTCGTGGCGTAGTGAAGGTGCTGGCCGTTCGGACAGCGGTAGCCGTCCAGTTTCCGGTCATAGGCGAAGTCCCGCTTGCGCAGGAAGCCGTCTCGGTGGGTTGGTCGCGAATAGCCGATCACGCCCTCGATGCCGCGATCCTGCAATCCCTTGCAGATGCCCGCCGTCGAGTAGCCCGCATCCAATCCAACGGCATGCACGTCGAACCCGAAGCGGTCGCGCTGGCGATCAAGCCGACCGAGATAGGGGATGCTATCATGCACATTGCCCGGCGTGACGAAGCTGTCGGTGATGATGGCGTGCTGGCGGTCCACCGTGCGGTGATCCAGGTAGAAGAAGCCCTTGGGCTTGCCATCGCGCACCATGTAGCCCGCGTCCGCATCGGTGCGGCTGACCTTGGTCTCCTTGACGTCCGGCTCGCGCGCCTTCTCTTTCAGAGGCTTCTTGCCATGGGCGGCGCGGTCGGCATCAATGGCCTGGTCCAAGGCGTCGAGATAGTCGGCCCGCGACTTCGCCACCTGCGCCAGATCATATTTGTTCTTGTTGGCGTTGGCCTTCAGATGCGTGCTGTCGGTGTACAAAACCGTGCCGTCTACCAGCCCGCCTTTGATCGCCCGCAGCACGATCTCGTCGAAAATGTCCTGGTAGATCGTGCTGTCGGCGAAGCGGCGCCTGCGGTTCTGGCTCAACGTCGAGGCGTCGGCCACCTTGTCGGTCAACCGAAGCCCGAGGAACCAGCGATAGGCCACGTTGACCTGGATCTCACGCATCAACTGCCGCTCGGAGCGCACCCCGAACAGATAGCCGATGAACAAAATCTTGAACAACACCACCGGGTCGAGCGCAGGACGCCCGTTGTCCGCGCAGTACAGATGCGCCACCCGCTCGCGGATGAAGGAGAAGTCGATCGCCGCGTCAATCTTGCGCAGCAGGTGGTCCGACGGAACAAGCGACGCGATCGTCACCATCTCCAGTTCCGTCTGTTGGGGCATCGGTTTCCTCAGCATTCCCCATTGAATCAAAAGCCCCCGCCAAAGGCGAGGGCTTTGTCAGCAATCTG
>NZ_AQPH01000153.1 GCF_000442515.1 Magnetospirillum fulvum MGU-K5
GGGGACAGGACCTAGACCGGGGCACGACCGATCGGCGGGTTGGTACGCCCCTCGGCTTCCCCCCATAATCGCACCATAATTGGATCGTATTCTGTCGTATGATGACGCAGAAGGGTTGATGCGATCATTCCTGTCCGGGGGCCGATCATGAACGTCCATGCCATCGTCTGTTCTCTGGCCGTCGTGATTGCGGCCGCCGCCCCACTGGCCCCCGCGCAAGCCGGTGACGCGAGCAAACAGCGCGATCTCGGGATGGACCTTGCGATAGGGATCGGGTCGGCGGCGTCCACGATGGCCGCCCCACCGACCCGGCGGGTCTATATCCCCCCGCCTCCGGCCTATTATTACCCGCCGCCGGGCGCGGCGTATGCCGTGCCGTCCCGCAATCCCTATCTCGGCCCGTCCGGAACCGTGGTCTACGATCCGTATCGCGAGCCGTTGCGCCGTCCGCTTTACCCTCCGCCCTACTGATTCCTCAGCGTAACGATCGACCATATCGGTCGCCTGCATCGACCAAAGGCCGTTCCGCCGCCCAGAGATCGGGCATTCGCCAGGTCGGAATCCAGTCCACCACCGCTTGTGCCGGCATCGGGCGAGCGATGCCGTAACCCTGGGCAAGATCGCAGCCATAGCGGACTAGGGGGACGCCGTGCGCGACGGATTCCACCCCTTCGGCGACCACCTGACGGTTCAGCGCATGGGCCATTTTAACGATGCTTTCGACCAGGGCCTGATCCTCGACATTGTCGATGATGTCCTGAACGAACGAGCGGTCGATTTTCAGGAACTTCACCGGCAGTCGGCGGAAATAATTCAGCGAGGAATAGCCGGTACCGAAATCGTCGAGCGAGAAACTGATCCCAAGGCGCTGGCAATCCAATAACCGCCGCGACACTTCATCAAGGTCATTCATCGCCGTCGTCTCGAGAATCTCCATTTGCAGATCGCTCGGCGACACGTCGGGAAATTCCTGAAGAATGAGGCTCAGGCGCTCGACGAAATCCGGCTGCTGGAGATGGTGGCCAAAGACGTTGACGCAAACCGCCAGAGACAGCCCGCCATCCTGCCAGCGGCGAATCTGGTGCAAGGCCTGACGCAGCACCCAATCACCCAAGGGAAAGGTAAAATCTGTATTTTCAAGTCCCGGCAAAAAGCTGCCCGGCAGCAAGAGGCCGCGATCGGGATGTTGCCAGCGGATCAGCGCCTCGACTCCGGCGACCTCGCCGGAACTCAGATCGATCTTCGGCTGGTAATACAGACAGAATTCGTCCCGCTCCAACGCTTCGACCAGACGGGTATAGTGGGCCTGGTGCTCCTGTTGACGCAGGTCGTTGACCGGATCGAACCGGCACAGACAGCTTTTCCCTTTGCGCTTGGCCTCGTGCAGCGCCTGATCGGCATGGCGGATCAGGGCATCGGGCTCCTCGGAGGCGTCACGGGGATAGACGGTCATCCCCATGCTGAGGGTCAACCGCGCCACCTTGCCGCCATGGCTGTAGGGCCGGGCGACCGCCGCCAGCATCCGCGA
>NZ_AQPH01000154.1 GCF_000442515.1 Magnetospirillum fulvum MGU-K5
AAGGAAGCGTCGATCACCTCGACCAAGCCGGTCGATAACAGCCGGATCGTCACCACCGACCGCTATATCAGCGGCATCCTCGAAACCGGCATCAACACCCAGTTGGACGGGGCGACCGGCGGCCCGGTGGTGATCCAGACCACGCGCGACGTGTTCGGCTATCACGGCCGCAATATCCTGATCCCCAAGGGATCGCGTCTGGTCTGCGCCTTCAAGAGCCTCGACAAGGTCGGCTCGACCCGCGCGCCGCTCCGCTGCTCCCGCGTTCTGCTCGGCGGCCACCGCGCCGAAATCTATGGGGCCAAGGCCAACGTCACCGACGTCCAGGGCGCGCTCGGAATCTCGGGCGAGGTCGATAACCGCTTCTTCGAGCGCTATGGCACCGCCTTCCTGCTGGCTGGAATCTCGGCGGCGGTGCGGGCCTCGACCGCCGGGATCGGCGGCTCTCCCACCTCGTCGTCCTCGTCCTCGGCGTTGGGCTCGTCGTCGTCTTATTCCGACGGCGGCGCCCTGTCCCAGGGCAGCACCGAATTGTCGCAGCGCTTGGGCGAGATCACCGCCTCGGCGCTGGAGCAGACCATCAACCTGACCCCGATCCTCAAGGTCGCTCAGGGCACCCGCATCCAAATCCGACCCGACACCGATTGGTACATCGCCAAAGTGGAGTGACGCCATGCGTAACGACAGCATCGCGGCGGCCCTGTGCGCCGCTCTTTTGGTCCCGCTTCCGACCCACGCCGCCCCGGCGCAGAATCAGACTGCGGCGACCGGCAAGACACAAGCCGCCCCGGCGGTCCCCGCTCAATCTGCGGCCCCTTCCATCGCGGTCTCCGACACCGTCGCGGTGCCGGTGTGGCCGAAGGCGGCGGTGACGCTGCCGGTCAATCAGCCGATTGCCGCTTCGTTCGCGCTGGGCGCGGTCGAGGGGATCAACCCGGCGCTGCTGTCCGGCGTCACCGCCAAGGGCTATGCCCGCAAGGTCGAGGCCGGTCCCCAGACCGTCGGTCAGGTGCTGGTCACGTCCGTTGCCAAGGGCGAGCGCGAAGAGACGATCTCGACCGAGGGGCTGACGGCGCAGTTCGACGCCAAGGGCGCGAACGAGCTGTTCCCGGAAAAGACGCTGGAGGTGAAGGGCTCGAAATCGGCCCTGATCGCCGCGCTGGAGCGCTTGGCCAAGACCGAGAAAAAGGACGAGGCGAAGAAGCCTGCGAACGACGGCTCTGTCCGTCAGGGCAGCGACAAGGGCCGCTCCAACGATCTCGCCGCGCAATACCGCACCCCGGCGACGGTGACCCCGACTCCCGCCCCGGAGAAGCAGAGCAGCACCGAGGTCCGCACCAGCACCGAGGGATGCCGGGTCCGGGTCGATCTGGCCCAGGGCAAGGCGATCCGCCAGTCGAAGGAACAGACCTTCACCGACGGCGTTCTCGCGGGCGAAAGCCAGTGCACCGATTCCGATGTCAGCTT
>NZ_AQPH01000155.1 GCF_000442515.1 Magnetospirillum fulvum MGU-K5
GTAGAACGACGCCAGCGGCCGCAGGATGGTCGAGATCGCCGAGGCCATGGCGATCAGAACGGGCACGGGGGAACGAAGAGTTTTTGCTTACGCTCCAGCGGAAGGTAGGCATGGTTGTTCGGATTTTGCTCGTCGGTCAGCGAGGTCGATGTGCCCGCCGAGCACCACCCGATCCAGGTATCGTTGGGGAATTTGCAGGTGGTGGCGATCGTCTCGCCGGTATCGGAATTGACCCGCTGGACCTTATTGACGTTCTGCATCGCGGTGCAGAATGAGTAATAATCGATGACAGCGCCGCAATCCGCGCCGTCGCCGCAGTAATTATGCGTGACCGGCTTCAGACCATACCATCCCGTTGCCATCGCCCGGGTCTCGACGACCTGATCAATGCAGACATTGATCGGCCCCTGCGGCGTGCCCGCACCGATCGGCTTCAGGTACTCGGTGCCGTCGGGCCGCTTCCAGCGTTCGCTCCGCGCCGTCTGCCGCCACGCATTGCAGGCTTCATAGGTCGAGGCTCCGGTGGGGGTGTCGATCTCGCCCTGGGGCAGATAGGCCAGTTGCGCCGACCCGGGCAGGACCTGGGAGGCGACGACGACATAGGGCTTTCCGGCGACATCGATCGTCACCGTCGAGAGCGGATAGGCCCAGAGCTGGTCGTCATGGTTCTGGTAGCCGGTGATCGCCTGCTGGTGACGATAGGTGACCGCCGAACTCTGGCAGGCGGTGACGTATTCCCGGCTGCCATTGGGGCGGAGGTAATAGAACCGCTCCTGGCCGTAGCTCTGCCCGGCCTCGATGTCGTGGGTCCAGTTGGCCGGGTCGGTGCAGCCCTCACTGGTCGAGATGATCGCCTGCGCCGCGCTGTCGGGGCTGCATTCGGTGATGAAGCGAGGGGAGCCGTCGATCGTGATCCGCTTGCGCGATTGCAGGGTGACGGTGCGGCGATCGAGATCGGTCACCGTCGGGCAGATGTACGCGCCCGAGGCATCGGCATAGACGGTTTCATGGGCGAAAATGCGGCCGGTATCAGTGCAGGGCGCGGCCTGATAGGTGATGCCGTCCCGGACATAGGTCCACATCGACAATTCGGCGCTGGTGCCGCCGGTGAAATCATGGCGCAGCGGGCAGGCCTCGACGCTCTCGCGCATCGGCAGCGGGGCGGATTTGGTCGAAGGTCCGCAGCCCCGGACCTGGACCGGGACGTTGTTGCGGTTGAGATAGACCAGCGCCACCTGGGGCACCGCCTGTTTGGCATTGAAATCGAGGAAGATTTTGCACTGGCTCTCGTCCTCGGTGATCGTGTAGGGCGTCGCCTCGTCCTTGGTGCAGTCGCTGACGGCGTGGGTTTCCCCCATCTCGTCGAGATAGGTCAGGCTGTATTGCGGCCAGGCTTTCAGCACCGTCAGATCGACGATGTCGATCGGGCACGAGCCATAGGATTTCTTTAAGGGG
>NZ_AQPH01000156.1 GCF_000442515.1 Magnetospirillum fulvum MGU-K5
GGGCCGATTTCAGCAGCAGGCCATGCGATTTGCAGGCTTCGGCAAATTCCTCGACCGGAGACAGGCTGGCGGGCGCGGCCGGTTTGCCCGACCAGCGGGCGAAAGCGGCCGCGTCGAGCCCGTCCGGGACATACCACGCCTTGGCCTTGCGGTCCCATTTGGCCCCGAGCGCCTTGGCCTGTTCCTTTTCGGCAAAGGGCACGGCGAGGAAGGCGTGCGGGGTCGTGCGATCGAGCGGTACGTCCGAAGCCGGGCTTCGGCTTTGTTCGGGAGAAGCGCGCTCCTTGACCCGCTCGCGATCGAAGACGATCAGCTCGCGATTGGCCTTTTCCGGGTTTTCCTCACGATCGACGCCGTCGATCCAGCGCACATACCCATCATAGCCTTTGCTGCGGAGGAACTTGGTCTGGGCTTCGGCAAAGCGCCGCTTGTACTCGTTAAAATCGCTTTTGGCCTTGGCAATGTCGGGGTCTTTATCCAGGGCGGCGTCCATCGCGTCCCACAGCACGCCGTCGCGTTGGATATGGGCCGGGTCGAAAATCCCTTCGGGATCGAAGACCTTGACCAGACGGATCTCGACCACCTTCGCGGTCGCGGGGTCGTGGGCCTGGCTCGCGAACGGATGATCGAGCGCGATGAACTTGCCCGAGGGAAGACCGGCGCTCTGCATGGCGACCAGCGATTCCTTCCCCGGAATCGTCGGGGTATGCCAACCGACGAAAAGCGTGCCGGGTTCCTGCTCCGGAGCCTGGACCGGAGTTTGAGCCGAAGCCAGGGCCTGGGCTGGGGCCTGCGTCCATTTCGCAAACAACGCCGGGTCCAGCCCCGCCGGAATGAACCAGGATTTGGCGTCACGGTCCCATTTGGCCCCGAGCGCCTTGGCCTGATCCTTCTCGGCATAGGGCACCGCGATCAGCTGGGGCCGGTCGGAGACGGACGGGCGGTTGGGCGCGCTCCCCTGGACAGGCGAGCGGGCGGGCGTGACCTCGGGTGCGATCCCGGTCGGCATTAACGTCCGGTTCTCCATCCCCGGCTCCTGTGTGGTGGCGATCGCGGCGGCGTGAGCCTGGGCAGCGCGTTCGAGCTCGGGGCGGCGCTCCGGCTCGGTGACCCAGGATTTGATCGTTTCGGCGTCGCGGGCAGCGCGGAAGATCTCGTTCTTGTCGTCTCTCAGCACCTTCAGCCAGGATTCGACATACGACGCGTGGTTGGACGGATCGTGGGAGATGCCGAGGTCGCGGGCGAGCATATAGCTGGCGATTTCGGCCCGTAATTCCTCGCGGGCATAGAGTTCAGAGCCGAACGGCCCGAAAGTGCGGACAAGCCGGGAGGGATGGCCGGTGGCGTGGCCGAGCTCGTGCAGCAGGGTGGCGTAATAAGCCTCCTGGCCAACGAACGCGCCCTTCGGCGGCAGATGGATTTCATCGAGGCCGGGG
>NZ_AQPH01000157.1 GCF_000442515.1 Magnetospirillum fulvum MGU-K5
TGAACCGCCCCGGTTTTGCCGGAGGCAGTTGATCCGTAGTTATGCGGCCATTGCCGCATTTTCCTGCGCAGCATAATAGCGTTCTTCGGCTTCTGCAGGCGGGATGTTTCCGATCGGCTCAAGCAGTCTGCGGTGATTGAACCAGTCGACCCATTCCAGCGTGGCGAACTCGACGGCTTCGAAGCTGCTTTGCGGTGAATCACCTCGGCCTTGTAAAGGCCGTTGATAGTTTCCGCGAGAGCGTTGTCGTAACTGTCGCCGACGCTTCCGACCGAGGGCTCGATGCCGGCTTCGGCCAGGCGCTCGGTGTATTTGATCGAGACGTATTGGCTGCCGCGATCACTGTGGTGCACGAGCCCGCCGCGATGAACCGGCCTGCGGTCGTACAGGGCCTGTTCCAAGGCATCCAGGACGAAGCTCGCATGTGCCGTCCGGCTGGCCCGCCAGCCGACGATCCTGCGGGCGAAGGCATCAATGACGAACGCGACATAGACGAAGCCCGACCAAGTCGCCACGTAGGTGAAGTCCGACAGCCAGAGCATGTTCGGCGCCGGAGCGCGGAACTGCCGGTTGACGTGATCCTGCGGGCATGGCGCCGACTTGTCGCTGATCGTGGTTCGCACGGGCTTGCCGCGAATCACCCCTTGCAAACCCATCTCACCCATCAGCCGCTCGACGGTGCAGCGGGCAACGGTCATGCCCTCGCGGCCGAGTTGCCGCCAGACCTTGCGGGCACCGTAGACCTCGAAGTTTTCGGCGAACACGCGGGCGATCTCGGGCTTCAGTTCCAGATCCCGACGCCCCCGCGCTGACAGCTTGGCGGGATCGAGGCGTTGGGCAACACGAGCATGATAGGTCGATGGGGCAATCGGCAGAACCTTGCAGATCGGCTCGACCCCGTACGCCTCCCGATGATCGTCGATGAACCCGATCATGGCTTGAACCGGCGGTCGAGCTCCGCCTGGGCAAAATAAGCCGACGCCTTGCGCAGGATCTCATTGGCCTGCCGAAGCTCGCGGTTCTCGCGCTCCAGAGCCTTCATCTTCGCCGCCATGTCCGACGGCACGCCAGCGCGTTGGCCGCTATCGACCTCGGACTTCTTGATCCACTCGTTCAGGGTATGCGGCGCGCAACCGATCTTGCTGGCGATCGAAACAATCGTCGCCCATCGCGACGGGTGCTCGCCCTCATGCTCGTAAACCATCCGCA
>NZ_AQPH01000158.1 GCF_000442515.1 Magnetospirillum fulvum MGU-K5
GAAGCGTGAAGCCAGCAATCTGCGCAGTCATGCCCACGGCCTGAATTTGCCGATGATCAAGCTGGTGACCCACCGGCTTGACGAATATGTCGGTGAGTTGAAGAGCCTGGCCGATGCCGAGATCGACGAGATTCAAGTCTTCATCGACCGGATCGAAAAACTGGCCGATGGCGAGGCGGTCGATGAAGCCGACGCTCCGGCGGTGGTTCGCGCCTTGCCCGCCAAGCGCTCGGCCGATATCGATTTCGGCAAGATCGAGAAGAAGAACGTCGAAATCCTGCTGGTCCTGCCGGAAAAGGCGATGGCCCGGATCGTCGAACGCGAACTGGCCAATTGCGGTTATCGCACCTCGGTGGTTCGCGACGCCTTTGCCGCGATCGAGACGGTGGTGCGGACCCGCCCCGACATGGTGCTGGCGGCGATGGAGCTGGGATTGCTGACCGGCACCGATCTCGGCTGCGCCCTGGCGGCGATGCCCGCGACTGAAAGCATCCCCTATGCGGTGCTGACCAGCTATGAGTGGGGCAGCCCCAAGCTGAAAGGCTTGCCGCCTCGCGCCGCCCTGGTGCGCAAAGGTTCTCAATTCTCCGACGATCTGGCGGAAACCCTGGCCCGATTCGATATCACCTGACCGGACGAATTTCCTGTTTCTCCTCCCCTTGACGATTCCGACTGTGCGCTTAAATCAAACATGCGCGGTCGCCAATCATGGGGCCGACGCGGCGGTGCCAAGGGCACCGTCTCGATCTGGTTGCTTCGCAAAGGAGAACTGGCTATGCGTACCTTCGATTTGTCCCCCTTGTTCCGCTCCACCGTTGGGTTCGACCATCTCAACCGTGTGCTGGATGCCGCCACGCGCATCGACGATGCCGCGTTGTCCTATCCTCCCTACAACATCGAAAAGCTGGGCGAAGATCGTTACCGCATCACGATGGCGGTCGCCGGGTTCGGCGAAAACGATCTTGAACTGACGGCGAAGGGCAACAGCCTGCTGATCGCCGGTAAGGCCCG
>NZ_AQPH01000159.1 GCF_000442515.1 Magnetospirillum fulvum MGU-K5
GCCTGATCCAGCGCGTCGTGACTGTACCACTCGCCCTCGGTGCGTGCCGGTTCAATCTACTGCACTCATTAAGTGCGGTTAGAAAATCCCATAATTTTCAAAATTTCTCCGCTCAACACAGTACGCCTTCCGAGCGGCCCAATCGGCGGTACCCCCCACCCCACCCCCCTCGACCACCACCATCCCGACCGGTCCCTGCTGGCCCTGGTCCTGGTCACCCCCGCAGGCGGGTCAATAGACGTTGCACCGATGTCGTATGCCACCGCCCGCCTCGAGCTGTCGGGACGGCGCGGCGGTTCAGTTCGTCGGTGATCGCCGCTACAGTGTTGAAGCCGTCCGCGCGGATTGCTTCGACAGTGGATCGCAATGCCGTTGCCGCTGTGTCAGCGGCCTCTGCGTTCTGCCGGGCGAGGATTGCGCCATGGGAGCCCAAGACCGTTCCACGCTCCTTGGCGGCGGCGAGAGCGGCTTTCGTCCGCTCGCTGATCCGGAGGCCCTCGTGCTCAGACATGGCGGCATAGACGTGGAGCATGAAGCGGTCGGCGTTGGGCATGTCTGCCGCGACGAAATCGACTCCGGCTTCCATCAGCCCCGATATGAAGTGGACGTTTCGGGCCAGCCGGTCGAGGCGGGCTATGACCAGGGTCGCACCGATCTTCTTGCATTGGGCCAGCGCCTCGTCGAGTTGTGGGCGGTCGTTCCGCTTGCCCGACTCGATCTCCACGAATTCGGCTTCCAGTTCCCAGTCGCCGCCATTCAGGAAATCGATTACGGCCTTGCGCTGGGCCTCAAGACCCAGGCCCGACGCGCCTTGCTGATCTGTCGAAACGCGGAAATAAGCGACGAATTTACCCGATGCCATGACGATTCCCCCTCTTCATGCACAAGCATATCATCGTAAGTCTGTGCATG
>NZ_AQPH01000160.1 GCF_000442515.1 Magnetospirillum fulvum MGU-K5
TGCCTTCCGGCAGCGACACGACGCCGGTGACGTCGGTGGTGCGGAAGTAGAACTGCGGACGATAGTTGGTGAAGAACGGGGTGTGACGACCACCTTCTTCCTTGGTCAGGATGTAGGCTTCGGCCTCGAACTTGGTGTGCGGGGTGATGGTGCCCGGCGCCGCCAGAACCTGGCCACGCTCGACATCTTCACGCTTGGTGCCGCGCAGCAGAGCGCCGATGTTGTCGCCAGCTTCACCCTGATCGAGCAGCTTGCGGAACATTTCAACGCCGGTGCAGGTGGTCTTCACCGTCGCCTTGATGCCGACGATTTCGACTTCTTCACCAACCTTGACCACGCCGCGTTCGACACGGCCGGTCACCACGGTGCCACGGCCCGAGATCGAGAACACGTCTTCGATCGGCATCAGGAACGGCTTGTCCTTCGGACGTTCCGGCTGCGGGATGTACCGGTCAACCTCGGCCATCAGCTTCAGAATCGCTTCCTTGCCGATTTCCGGGCTGCGGTCTTCCAGAGCACACAGAGCCGAACCCTTGACGATCGGAATATCGTCGCCAGGGAAATCGTAGGACGACAGCAGCTCGCGAACCTCGAGCTCGACGAGGTCGAGCAGCTCGGGATCGTCGACCATATCGACCTTGTTCATGAACACGACCAGAGCCGGAACACCGACCTGACGCGCCAGCAGGATGTGCTCGCGGGTCTGCGGCATCGGGCCGTCAGCCGCCGACACAACCAGGATCGCGCCGTCCATCTGCGCCGCGCCGGTGATCATGTTCTTCACATAATCGGCGTGGCCGGGGCAGTCGACGTGGGCATAGTGACGATTGTTCGTCTCGTATTCCACGTGCGCCGTCGAAATGGTGATGCCGCGGGCCTTCTCTTCA
>NZ_AQPH01000161.1 GCF_000442515.1 Magnetospirillum fulvum MGU-K5
ACCAGAGTCGGCAGGCAATGATTTTGACGGCGGCGATGAAGTTGCGCTGGTCCTTGTCATACCGAGTGGCGATCCCCCTGAACTGCTTGATACTGTTGAAGAAGCGTTCGACGAGGTTGCGCTGTCGGTAGACCCAGGACGAGAAGACGAAGGAGCCCTTGCGGTTGGACCGGGGCGGGATGTTGGCCCAGGCGGTCCTGTCGACGGCCAAGGCGCGAATGGCGTTGCTGTCGTAGCCCTTGTCGGCGAGGAGGATCGCGCCATCGCTCAGCCTCTCCAGCAGGCTTTCGGCTTCGACGCTGTCGTGGACCTGACCGCCAGTCAGCCGGACATCAATCAGACGGCCGTCTGCATCGACGAGCGCGTGGATTTTGCTGGTGAGGCCCCCACGGGAACGTCCCATGCCACCATCGTCGAGATCCCCTTTTTTCCCGTGGCTCCGTGCTGGTGAACGCGGACACAGGTCGAGTCGATCATCACGATGTCGCCGTCATAGGCTTTTGAAACGTCTTCCAAAAGCCGGTCCCACACCCCCGCCTTCCGCCAACGGACGAAGCGGTTGTAGCAGGTCGTCGCCGGTCCGTACCGTTCGGGAATTTCCGCCCATGGCGATCCAGTTCGGAACCGCCACAGGATACCGTTCAGAACCTTCCGGTCATCCACACGCGGCACACCCCGCGACTTGTTCGGCAACAGGGGCTGGATGATCGACCATTCGTAGTCGGTCAATTCGTAGCGACGGCGGGTCATCAAAGGCTCCAAAAAATTTGAAGCCTTTGAATCATAAAAAGGAATCCCTGGGAATCCCCTTTATGAGTTTACGCCCTAAA
>NZ_AQPH01000162.1 GCF_000442515.1 Magnetospirillum fulvum MGU-K5
TACCAGCCCCGACACCACGATCATGGAACGCCAGCGCCTCAAGATGATGTGGCGCAAGCTCGATGCCCAGATGGATCGGGCTCGGCTATGAGCGACGATCCGATCTTCGATCCCGAGACGGGCGAGCTGCTGGCGGCGGGGGACACCCCGCCGCCGGTCCCGGCGATGAGCCTCGACGAGGCCCGGGCGATGCTGGTGCGCGAGCACGGCGTCGCGATCGGCAGCGACGATCCGCTGTTGATGCTGGTGACGCTGCATCAGGGCTTCCTGCGCGATTACGAGGCGATGCTGCGCCGTCACGACGCCGCCATCGCCGCGATTCTCGGCACCACCGGCTCGGCCTGCGCCGACGCGGTCGAAACCGTGCTGGCCAGCCTCAAAGACAAGACGGTCAAAGCCTCGCTCGATCAGGCCTTCGCCCTGGTCGAGCGACAGGCATTGGCGATGGACGATCTCCGCCGCGCTTTGCGGAGCCATCGCCGCGTCACCGTCCTTTTGACCGCCCTCAGTCTGGCCGGGTGCGCCCTGGCCCTGACGATCCTGTTTTCCATCGTTCGATAGGATTTTTGCCATGACCAAATTGATTGCCCGTTCGCTGTTCGCGGTTGCGCTGCTGGCTGCCGCGCCCGCTTTTGCCGCCGATGCCGACTGGATCAAACCGGCCGAGGAAGGGGTCAAGTCGCTGATCACCAGTCTGGTCGCGATCGGCGGTGCCCTGATCGGCCTCTCGCTGGTCGGTTAC
>NZ_AQPH01000163.1 GCF_000442515.1 Magnetospirillum fulvum MGU-K5
ATAGCCGACCAGCGAGAGGCCGATCAGGGCACCGCCGATCGCGACCAGACTGGTGATCAGCGACTTGACCCCTTCCTCCGCCGGTTTGATCCAGTCGGCATCGGCGGCAAAAGCGGGCGCGGCGGCCAGCAGCGCAACCACGAACAGCGAACGGGCAATCAGTTTGGTCATGGCAAAAATCCTATCGAACGATGGAAAACAGGATCGTCAGGGCCAGGACGCACCCGGCCAGACTGAGGGTTGTCAGCAGGGCGGTGACGCGGCGGTGGCTGCGCAAAGCGCGACGGAGGTCCTCCATCGCCAATGCCTGCCGCTCGACCAGGGCGAAGGCCTGATCGAGCGAGGCTTTGACTGTCTTGTCCTTGAGGCTGGCCAGCACGGTTTCGACCGCGTCGGCGCAGGCCGCGCCGGTGGTGCCGAGAATCGCGGCAATGGCGGCATCGTGACGGGCCAGCATCCGCTCGTAATCCCGCAGCATCCCCTGGTGCAGGGTGATCAGCATCAACAGCGGATCGTCGCTGCCGATCGCGACGCCGTGCTCGCGCACCAGCATCGCCCGGGCCTCGTCGAGGCTCATCGCCGGGACCGGCGGCGGGGTGTCCCCCGCCTCCAGCACTTCGCCCGTCTCGGGGTCGAAGATCGGATCGTCGCTCATAGCCGGGCCCGATCCATCTGGGCATCGAGCTTGCGCCACATCATCTTGAGGCGCTGGCGTTCCATGATTGTCGTGTCGGGGCTGGAA
>NZ_AQPH01000164.1 GCF_000442515.1 Magnetospirillum fulvum MGU-K5
TCGAGAATCTCCCGCAATGAAAGAAGTTTCTCGGGTGAATCTGGTCGACGCCTCAATGCCTTGTTTAATTTTATTTATTTACAAAGTATTTAAATAATTAATTTTTCCGAAAAAACGAATTTATATTTTTATTAAAACTCAAGACGAACCATCTTGTTTTTTTAATTTCATGATTGTTGCCTTTTTGTGAAGAATTTCGCATTTATCAAAAATTAAATAAAATTATAAATAACAAAAAAATGAAGTGTCAGCTTTGGATTGACATCGCCATCTAACTGATAATTTAATGACAATTAGACTGAGTTGATTTGTGGCAGCTTCCACTCAAGGCTAGTTATTTAGCTTTGATGCATGAACTCCTTTGCCCAAGTTATGGGAAGGTAACCCGTGTGGAACACAATGGTATTACCGTCTTTTGCTCTGGATCATTGACCCTGCCTCGGGCGGAGGAACTTCGGGACAGTTTTCTGTCTGCGCTCGGGCACACTCGAGGCGTGGTGATTGACGTCACCGAAGCGAGCGAAATCGATCTCAGCTTTATTCAATTGATCCTGGCGGCGCGGACGAGTGTCGAGCGCCGGGGGGGATCGCTGCGTCTGGTCAGTCCGGCGGATGGAGTGTTGGCGTCGACCCTGCGTGCCGCGGGGTTGACCGGCGGGCCGTTTTCGCCGGACAGCCAGCTTTGGATAGAAGGCAC
>NZ_AQPH01000165.1 GCF_000442515.1 Magnetospirillum fulvum MGU-K5
GGCTCTGGAATTGGTCGCAGCGGACGACCCGGCCACCGACGGCTCGCGCTGCGGCTTCGGCCTCGGGGCTGGCGGTTGGGCTTAGGACCTCGATCGCGGCCTGGGGGTGGCGGTCCTTCAGCGCCGTCGCAATGCGAGGCAAATCGGCCTCGCGACCAACCAGCAAGGCGGGCTGATCGGTGCCGGTGCGGGCCAGAGAGGCGGCGATCGCGTCGGTCGAGAGCAGGATCGGCCCGGCATGGGGGTCTGGGGCGTCGAGCCGCCCGGCCGGATCAAAGACATAGCGCAGCCCGGGTCGGGTGGCATCGCCGATCGTGCAGCTTCGTCCAGACTCGTCGATGGCGTGGATCGCCCAGACATGGCCGTTTTCGTCGCGCAGCGGAAATAGCCGCCGTCCGCCCATATCACCCTTCAGCCCCAGGGCAGCAAGAGCGCCCCGACCAATTCCGGCGATGGCCGGGTGCCGCCAGGGCGCGGTGGCAAGCCAACCGTCCAGCGCCGGTCGGATCGAGCGCGGCACCGCGCGGCGGGGGGCCGGATCGTCGCCGATCAGCAGATGAAGGAACTCGCGGTGGGTAACGATGATCGCCAGCGCCAGCGCGTCCTTGTGGGCGTCGGCCATCAGGTAATCGCGCCAACTGCGGAAGTTGAACAGATGGCGGCCGAGGAAA
>NZ_AQPH01000166.1 GCF_000442515.1 Magnetospirillum fulvum MGU-K5
TGATCTGGAAGTGGTCGCAACGGACGACCCGGCCACCGACGGCACGCGCTGCGGCTTCGGCCTCGGGGCTGGCGGTTGGGGTTAAGACCTCGATCGCGGCCTGGGGGTGGCGGTTCTTCAGCGCCGTCGCAATGCGGGGCAGATCGGCCTCGCGACCGACCAGCAGTGCGGGCTGATCGGTGCCGGTGCGGGCCAGAGAGGCGGCGATCGCGTCGGTCGAGAGCAGGATCGGCCCGGTATGGGGGTCGGGGGCATCGAGCCGTCCCGCCGGATCGAGGACATAGCGCAGCCCGGGGCGGGTCGCCTCGCCGATCGTGCAGCTTCGCCCGGATTCGTCGATGGCGTGGATCGCCCAGACATGGCCGTTTTCGTCGCGCAGCGGGAACAGCGCCCGCCCTTTGCTGTCGCCCTTCAGCCCCAGGGCGGCGAGAGCGCCCCGACCGATTCCGGCGATGGCCGGGTGCCGCCAGGGCGCAGCGGCAAGCCAACCGTCCAGCGCCGGTCGGATCGAGCGCGGCACCGCGCGGCGGGGAGCCGGATCGTCGCCGATCAGCAGATGAAGGAACTCGCGGTGGGTGACGATGATCGCCAGCGCCAGCGCATCCTTGTGGGCGTCGGCCATCAGGTAATCGCGCCAGCTTCGCAGATTGAACAGATGGCGGCCGAGGAAG
>NZ_AQPH01000167.1 GCF_000442515.1 Magnetospirillum fulvum MGU-K5
TCGATTTCGGCGAAGGTGAGATGCCGCTTCAGCATCTGCTCCATGTCGCGGCCGAACGTCTCCGGCTTGACCGCCGGGATCGTCACCAGGGCATGGACTCGGTTCTGGTGGGTCTTGTAGGCGTTGCTCTCTTCGAAGCTTTTGCCGTTACGAACCGGGCGGCCGAAATACTCGTTGATCCACACCACAACCGGCACATCGGGGATGTTGCGGCACAGGCTGATAAAGCCCTCGGTGGTGTCGGGCAGCGCTTGGCCGCCGGTGATCACGGTGTGGAAGCGGACCCCATGCCCGGCCTCGGCCAGGAGAGGGATCACCTCATTTTGCAGCAAATAGGAGCACAGCGGGACAAACGTACTCGCGCCGTTATCGATCACCATCACCGGGGCGGACTCATCGCCATCGCCCTCGGCCATGATCCGCTCGACCAACTGGTCGAAGGCACGGGGGTTGATGTCGTCCCCCTCCATGATCGACAGCGCTTCAGCCTTGAACGCCTTGTAGCCGGAAAAGGTGGCGTTAACCGGGTCGGTATCGACGCAGATCGGGCTAAGGCCGTGGGTCGTGTAATACTGAGCCAGCAGCGAGGCGATCAGCGACTTGCCGACCCCTCCCTTGCCTTGAAGGATGAAA
>NZ_AQPH01000168.1 GCF_000442515.1 Magnetospirillum fulvum MGU-K5
GCGCTGGCGATGGGGGCCGACCGCGGCATCCTGGTCCAGACCGATGCCGAGGTGCAGCCGCTGGCGGTGGCGAAGATTCTGAAGCGTCTCGCCGACACCGAACAGCCGGGTCTGGTCCTGCTGGGCAAGCAGGCGATCGACGACGATTCGAACCAGACCGGCCAGATGCTGGCGGCGCTGCTGGACCGTCCCCAGGGCACCTTTGCCTCGAAGATCGCGGTGGCCGACGGCACGGTATCGGTGACCCGCGAAATCGACGGCGGGCTGGAGACGGTGGCGCTGGAGCTTCCGGCGGTGGTCACCGCCGATCTGCGCTTGAACGAGCCGCGCTATGCCAGCCTGCCCAACATCATGAAGGCGAAGAAGAAGCCGATCGAGACGGTGACCCCGGACTCGCTGGGCGTCGATGTCGCGCCGCGCCTGATCACGCTGTCGGTCGAGGAACCGGCGAAGCGTCAGGCCGGGATCAAGGTGGCCGACGTCGCCACCCTGGTCGAGAAGCTGAAGTCCGAAGCGAAGGTGATCTGAGATGAGCGTTCTTGTCCTCGCCGAACACGAAGCCGGGGCGCTGAAGCCCGCCACCCTCAACACCGTCACCGCCG
>NZ_AQPH01000169.1 GCF_000442515.1 Magnetospirillum fulvum MGU-K5
GGGCGGTTTGATCCGGTGAAGCCAGATAGTTAATCAGATCGTTGTATACGCTATCGTAAATAGTGCGTCCGGTCGGGCAGGTGTGCTCAAATGCATCCAGACCTTCGTGATACCAGCGCACCAGCACCGACTGAGCGGTTTTCTCCAGATAAGGCACATGGATCTGAATATCGTGCGCCTGGCCGATACGATCCAGACGACCAATACGCTGCTCCAGTAGATCCGGGTTGAATGGCAGGTCAAACATCACCATGTGGCTGGCGAACTGGAAGTTACGTCCTTCAGAACCGATTTCTGAGCACAGCAGTACCTGTGCGCCGGTGTCTTCTTCGGCAAACCAGGCGGCAGCGCGGTCACGTTCGATAATCGACATACCTTCGTGGAACACCGCAGCGCGAATACCTTCACGTTCGCGCAGTACCTGCTCCAGTTGCAGCGCAGTGGCAGCTTTGGCGCAGATCACCAGCACTTTCTGAGAGCGATGGCTGGTCAGGTAGCCCATCAGCCACTCAACGCGCGGATCGAAGTTCCACCAGGTGGCGTTATCACCTTCAAATTCCTGATAAATACGCTCCGGGTAGAGCATATCGCGAGCACCCC
>NZ_AQPH01000170.1 GCF_000442515.1 Magnetospirillum fulvum MGU-K5
CCTATCAAGAAATCAAGCAAGCTCTTCTAACTGCCCCAGCCCTGGGGTTGCCAGATTTGACTAAGCCCTTTGAACTCTTTGTCGACGAGAAGCAGGGCTACGCCAAAGGTGTCCTAACGCAAAAACTGGGACCTTGGCGTCGGCCGGTGGCCTACCTGTCCAAAAAGCTAGACCCAGTAGCAGCTGGGTGGCCCCCTTGCCTACGGATGGTAGCAGCCATTGCCGTACTGACAAAGGATGCAGGCAAGCTAACCATGGGACAGCCACTAGTCATTCTGGCCCCCCATGCAGTAGAGGCACTAGTCAAACAACCCTTAAGCAGAATTTCTGTCATCATGGACAGCACGGAACGGGTGAAGCTGCGCCAGTTCTGCTCACTGCCGGTCAGCATCGCCGCCATATTCTGTGCAATACCATCAAAGGTCTGCGTGGCTGCACTTTTACCTGCGACATACTGTCCGTGGCGCTCTCTTCCCACTCACTCCAGCCGGACTTCAGG
>NZ_AQPH01000171.1 GCF_000442515.1 Magnetospirillum fulvum MGU-K5
GCCCTGTTTCTCAGCCGGGATCGGCTGAAAAAGCTGAGCTTCACCGAACAGGAAGCAGCCGGGCGCGAAGTCTCGACCCGTCGATCCGCGCTGCTGGCCGACACCAGCACCCGCTCCCTGGCCCAGGCTGACGTCCAGATGAAGCAGGCCGAGGAACTGAACTCGACCGCCGACAGCCTGCAATCGGCACTCGGCAACGCCGAAACCGTCCAGGACCGCCTCCACGTCATCGCCCAGACCGAGATCGCCCAAACCCGGGCCATCGCGGCCCAGACCCAGATCCTTGCCCAGATGCTGAAGCTTCAGTCCGCCGCCGCGATCAAGGCCGGACTTGCCCCCGACAGCGTCGGCGAGATCACGGAGGCCAAGGAATGAGCGGCGCGGTGAGCAGCAGATACGCGGGTCTGTCGGGCATTGGGTCCGACAAAAGATACACGGGGCTGTCGCCCCGGCCCCACCCGGAGGCGTGCGCCTCCGGAC
>NZ_AQPH01000172.1 GCF_000442515.1 Magnetospirillum fulvum MGU-K5
TGGGTGCTGATCTCGCCGAAGATGACGTGATCGGGGGTGGCGCGCATCTGGTGGTCATAGAGTTGCCGCCAGTCGATCATCCCGGCCGATCCCCCGGCCTCGCGGGCGGCGAGCAACCCGACCCCGTCCCAGAAGCGGTCGATCGCCAGTTCCGGGGCGTCTTCGGCGACGACGACGCGGCGATGATCGGGCAGGAAGCCGAGCAGCTTGTTGAGCAGTGTCGTCTTGCCGGTGTTGGTGGCTCCCGAGACGATGATGTTGGCCTCGGCCAGCATCGCGGCTTCGAGATAGGCGACCACCTCCGGGCTGGCCCCGATCTGCTCCCAACTGGGGGTAAAGGGATGCTTGCAGCGGATCGCCAGCGACACCCCGGTCTGGACCGACGCGCCCAGCAACGCCTCGAAGCGGTGGCGGGCTTCGGGGATGACGCAGGACAGTTTGGGCGCGGTTTCAGG
>NZ_AQPH01000173.1 GCF_000442515.1 Magnetospirillum fulvum MGU-K5
CCCGAGACCGCGCCCAAACTGTCCTGCGTCATCCCCGAAGCCCGCCACCGCTTCGAGGCGCTGCTGGGGGCCTCGGTCCAGACCGGGGTGTCGCTGGCGATCCGCTGCAAACATCCCTTCACGCCCAGTTGGGAGCAGATCGGGGCCAGCCCGGAGGTGGTCGCCTATCTCGAAGCCGCGATGCTGGCCGAAGCCAACATCATCGTCTCGGGCGCGACCAACACCGGCAAGACGACGCTGCTCAACAAGCTGCTCGGCTTTCTGCCCGATCATCGCCGCGTCGTCGTCGCCGAAGACGCCCCTGAACTCGCGATCGACCGCTTCTGGGACGGGGTCGGGCTGCTCGCCGCCCGCGAGGCCGGGGGATCGACCGGAATGATCGATTGGCGGCAGCTCTATGACCACCAGATGCGCGCCACCCCCGATCACGTCATCTTCGGCGAGATCAGCACCCA
>NZ_AQPH01000174.1 GCF_000442515.1 Magnetospirillum fulvum MGU-K5
ACCTCGCCGAGGCCGAAGCGATCGTCGATGCGGCGATTGTCCGCCTTTCCGGGCTGGGCTATCTCGACGATGCCGCCTATGCCGATCTCAAGGTGCGCGGGCTGGCCCGGCGCGGCGGTTCGCTCCGCGCCATTCGTGCCACGCTGTCGGCGAAGGGGGTCGAGGCCGAAACCGTCGCCGCCGCTTTGACCGAGCTTGGCCCTGATCCCGATCGCGCCGCTGCCCTGGCTTTTGCCCGTCGCCGCCGCCTGGGGCCCTTCCGCCCGCCCGAGGCCCGCGCCGATCATCGTAACCGCGATCTCGCCTCGCTGGGCCGTGCCGGGTTCTCGTGGGAGATCGCCCGCGCCGTGATCGATGGCGACGGGACAGAGCCGGACGAGGACTAAGTTTGG
>NZ_AQPH01000175.1 GCF_000442515.1 Magnetospirillum fulvum MGU-K5
GGGCTGCTGAATTGGTCGCCTGACGCTCAGTCCGATGCGGTGAGTTTCGCCTGCTGTGTCCACGTCCCGCCGGATCGGGTGAAGACGTAGGCTGCTCCGGCGTTGGATATTCCTCCCGGATCGGCACCGCTCGCCCCGACAACGGCGGTGTTGCCGTCCGAGGAGAGTGAGACGGAGCTGCCGAAATTGTCGCCCGCCGCCTTGTCGGAGGCGGTGAGCTTCGATGCTTGTGTCCATGTCCCTCCGGATCGCGTGAAGACGTAGAGCGCTCCGGCGTCGGTCGTTCCTCCCGGATCGGCAACCG
>NZ_AQPH01000176.1 GCF_000442515.1 Magnetospirillum fulvum MGU-K5
CACAGCCCTACACGGGCGGCCGCAAACCAGACTGGTGCGCCGAAAGATGGGGCTCGCGCCCCACGCCAGGTCAATGGGCAAGCGCCGGGCTGCCGCCCGGCGGCGGCGGGAGCATCCCCCGAAAATCCGCTGCGCGGATCGCTGCCGCGCCCTCCGGGTTTCGGGAGGTACCCCCTGCTTCCGCCGCCCCATGACCAGGCTTCCCCCCTTTCCACGACGAGGAAAGGTGCGCGACCCCTTCTCCCAGATCAGGAGACTTCCCATGACCAAGGTCTTCGACATGAGCGTTCTTGAGCAG
>NZ_AQPH01000177.1 GCF_000442515.1 Magnetospirillum fulvum MGU-K5
CTGGAAAGCGGCAATCCCGCCGACGATCTGGATTCCGGTTACGTCCAGTTCTGACGCTTGCAGGACCGGGGGGCGGCGGTTGCCGCTCTCCGTTCACAGTCTCGGGGATGCGCCATGACACAGACCGCCGCCACCCGTAGCGGGGTGCAATACGTCACCATCGGCATCGATCGTGAAATCTTCGCGGTCGAGGTCGATCAGGTTCGCGAGATTCTCGATCTGCGCCCGATGTCGCGGATTCCCAACGCACCGTCCTTCCTGGCCGGGATGATCGACGTGCGGGGCC
>NZ_AQPH01000178.1 GCF_000442515.1 Magnetospirillum fulvum MGU-K5
TCGCGGTATTTGGTCGAGGTGTCGCAGATCGAGCCGAAATTGAGGTCGGTGAACTTGATCCCCCAGCCCACGCCGTCGGGCATCAGGCAGCGGGCATCGCTTTTGATCTGGCCCTTGATCTTGTCGAGGTTGGGGATCGGCAGGGTGATGTGGGTGATCTTGCCGATCGCGTTCGACACCTCGTCCATCAGGCCGGAGATCTCGTTCAAGAAGCTGACCTGCTGCTTC